>NZ_BAAAQR010000003.1:0-365125 GCF_039531775.1 Nocardioides koreensis
GGCGTCCCGATCTACTTCTGCGACCCCCAGTCGCCCTGGCAGCGCGGCACCAACGAGAACACCAACGGCCTGCTGCGCCAGTACTGGCCCAAGGGCGCCGACCTGCGCGAGCTGACCCAGACCGCCTGCGACGACGTCGCCCTCAGGCTGAACACCCGCCCCCGGATGACCCTGAACTGGCAGACTCCCGCCCAAGTTCTCAACGAGAGACTCGTTGCAACAGCCAGTTGAATCCGCGCACTTCCCAAGTCGCTCGACATCGCCTATTATCGAAGACATGTTCGAGCGTGTAACGGCCGATGACCTGGCCTCCTGGGTCCCGGCGCTGGCGCGCGTCGGCGGGGACGCCGACGACGCCGGGCGGATCGACCTGCTGCGCACCCTCGAGGAGATCAAGTGTGCCGCCGAGGCCGCGCAGGCGCGGATCACCGTGGACTTCGAGGCCTCCCAGCGCCAGTCCCAGGCCGACGCAGGGCTCCCCGCGCGTCGACAGGGCGAGGGGATCGCCGAGCAGGTCGGGCTCGCCCGGCGACAGAGCCCCCACCGGGGCTCGCGACTCCTCGGCCTCGCGAAGGTCCTCAGCACCGAGATGCCCCACACCTTCGCCCTGATGACCGCCGGTCTGCTCAGCGAGTGGCGCGCTTCCCTGCTGGCACGCGAGACGGCCCTGCTCACCCTCGAGCAACGGCGGTCCGTCGACGCAGCCCTGTGCCGCGACCCGCAGACCTTGGAGGGGCTGAGCGACGCCGCCATCGTCGCCGAGGCGAAGCGGCTCGCCCACCGCCTCGACCCCACGGCCGCCGTACGTCGTGCACGTCGAGCGGAGGCCGAGCGCCACGTCTCGATCCGGCCCGCGCCCGACACGATGAGCTACGTGACCGCCCTGCTGCCGGTCGGCCAGGGGGTCGCCGTGTTCGCCGCCCTCAAGCGCGCGGCCGACCAGCTCCGCGCCACCGGCGACGACCGATCACGCGGCCAGATCATGGCCGACACCCTCGTCACGCAGGTCACCGGACAGGCCGCTGCTCCCGCGGTTCCGGTCGAGGTCCGCCTCGTGATGACCGACCGCACCCTCATCCACGGCGACCGTGAGCCCGCCGTCCTCGAGGGGTACGGCGTGGTGCCCGCCGGCTGGGCCCGCGACCTCGCCGACACCGCCTTCGCCCAGGGAGCCCTGAGCCTGCGCAGGCTCTACACCGCACCCCACACCGGGGAGCTGATCGCGATGGACTCCCGCGCCAGGGTCGCCCCCAAGGGCCTCGGCAGCTTCATCGACACCCGCGACCAGGTCTGCCGCACGCCCTGGTGCGGGGCCCCGATCCGGCACCACGACCACCCTGTCCCCCACGACGCCGGCGGCAGGACCACGGCGACCAACCAGCAGGGCCTCTGCGAGCGCTGCAACCATGCGAAGCAGGCGCCGGGCTGGCGGGCCCGACCGAGCCCCGGGGCCCGCCACACCATCGTCACCACGACTCCCACCGGACACCGCTACACCTCGACCGCGCCGCCGCCACCGGGCGCCGGCACGACACCAGGCGCGCGCAGCCGGCTGGAGACGTACGCGCTGGACCTCGTCCTCGCGGCCTGACCTCGATCGCGATGGCGCCCCGACGGCGTGATGATGCCCCGACGCGCTCAGTGGCTACGCAGGTAGCGCAGCACCACCGCGGCCTGGGCGCGGGCGCCCGCCGCATTCGGGTGCGCCGGGACCCCGACGGCCGGGTCGTTGGCGGACGGCCCGTAGATCTCGCCGTACCGCACCGTGGGCAGCTGGCAGAAGTCGTGGCCCAGCGTGGGGTCGAAGGTGTTCACGAACTCCGCGCCACCCTCCGCGGCCGCCCGTTCCACCATCGCGTTGAGCTCGAGGAACTTGTCGTGGATGTAGGCCATGTCCTCGTCGGTCGCGGGCACGGTCGGGTAGCAGCCGTGGTCGGGGACCAGCGAGAGGTAGTCGATCGCCAGGATGCGCGCGTCGGGTGAGATCTCGTGGATCGCGCGGAATGCCGCGACCAGCTTCGGCTCGGAGGCCGCGATCCGCTCGGAGAGCCGGTCGTGGCCGCCGGCGGTGTACTTCGCCTTGCAGCCGCCCAGCGGCAGGTCCGACCCGACGAGCGGCACCGGATTGTCGGGCAGGCTCGGGGTGCTGCCGGGCGGCACCGGGCTCGCCACCGGCAGCGCGTTGAGGCAGTCCATGCCCGCCGAGGCGATGCCGGCGTCGTTGCCGCCGATGCCGACGGTCACCAGCCTGGTGCGCGCGGTGAGCCGGTCGAACTGCGGCGGGTTCTGCCCGCCGGCCGGCAGGTCCTGGGGCTGGGTGAAGTCGTCGGTCGTCGCCGAGCCGCAGGTGGCGTCCCGGAAGCGGGGCGCGCCCAGCGTCGCCGCGACGAGCTTGGGGTAGTTGCGGTGCGACTGGGCGCAGTCGATCGGTGCGTACGTCGTGTCGGGCGCGCCGTCGGCGTTGGCGAACACCACGTCGGCCGACCACGAGTCGCCGAGGGCGACGTACTCCTTGATGCGCGGCAGGCTGCGGGCCGGCGTGCCGGTCCGGTCCGCGTGGGCCTGCGGCGTCGCCGTCGCGCCGGCGCTCGCGGTCGCGGTCGGGGCTCCGGTCGAGGTGGCGACCAGGGCACCGCCGAGCAGGGCCAGGGTCGGGGCGAGGACGCGCAGCCGCTTCATGCCAGTCCTCAACTGGCGGGCCGCTCCGAGGTCACGCGTCGGCGATGGTCTGGGCGGCGCGGGCGAGGTCGTCGACGCCGCGGGCCAGCTCCTCGGGCCGGTCGGTGGTGAGGTCGAGGTGGAACCCGAACAGCGCCGAGTCGACCAGCGTCACGATCCGGGCCACCCGGCGCGCCGGCGCCCCGCTGCGCACGAAGTAGTCGCGCAGCGCGCTCCCCCACCGCTCGTTGCTGGCCCGCGCGTCGCTGAGGTAGGGCTCGTGCCCGATCAACCCGGTCGCGGCGGCCTGCAGGTAGATGTCGAGGCAGCTGCGGAGCGGCTGGGTCAGGTAGGCCGCCCAGAGCCGGTTGACCGCCGGCCGCACGCTCGGGGCCGCCGGCATCTCCTCGATCACCGCGATCGCGCGCTCGGTCGCCCGCGCGACCACGTCGGAGACGAGCGCGTCCCGGTTGTCGAAGTGGTAGATCAGCATCCGGTCGCTGGTGCCGATCGCGGCAGCCACCGGCCGCAGGGTCAGGCCGATCAGGCCGTGCTCCAGCACGTGATCGGTGACCTGGTCCAGCAGGTCGTCTCGTCGGCTCACGGAATAATCGTAGCGAGTGCTACATTAGATCAGATGTAGCGAGTGCTACATGTGGTCTCGACAAGCTCGACCACCGACAGGGTGGGCAAGCTCGACCACCGACAGGGTGGGGATCGACCACAGGAACCCCGGAGGAGGTGTCGTGATGTACGGCGCAGTGGTGCTGCTGATGGCAGCGATCGGGATCGAGGTGGTCTCCACGGCCCTGCTCCCCCGGGCGGCAGGCTTCACGAATCCGATGTGGAGCGCCGTGGTGCTCGGCGGCTACGGCGTCTCCATCTGGCTGCTCGCGATGGTGGTGCGGACGATGCCGGTCTCGGTCGCGTACGCCGTGTGGTCCGGCGTCGGCACAGCCCTGGTGGCGGTGATCGGCTACACCTTCCTCGGCGAGTCGCTCGGCTGGTTCAAGGCGCTCTCGCTGGCGATGATCGTGGTCGGCGTGGTGGGGCTGAATCTCGCGCATGCGTGAGGTCGCCCCGCTTCGCAACGGCGCGCGGGGCTAGACGCAGGCGGCGGCGGCCCGGCCCGCCGTACGGCCCGAGAACAGGCAGCCACCGAGGAAGGTGCCCTCGAGCGCGTTGTAGCCGTGCATCCCGCCGCCACCGAAGCCGTTGACCTCACCGGCGGCGTACAGGCCGGGCAGCGGCTCGCCGGAGGCGGTCAGGCAGCGGCCGGACAGGTCGGTCTCGAGGCCGCCGAGGGTCTTGCGGGTGAGGATGTTGAGGCGTACGGCGATCAGCGGGCCGGCCTCGGGGTCGAGCAGCTTGTGCGGGCTGGCCACCCGGATCAGCCGGTCCCCGCGGTAGCGGCGGGCCCCGCGGATCGCGGTGACCTGGGCGTCCTTGGCGAAGTCGTTGTCCATCTCCCGGTCCCGCTGCTCGATCAGCCGCCGCAGCGAGCCCTCGTCGATCAGGCCGGGCTCGCCGACCCGGTTCATCCCGGCGACCAGCTCGCTGAGGGTGGACGCGACCACGAAGTCCTCGCCGTGCTGCTTGAACGCCTCGACCGGGCCGGGCGCGCCCGCCTTGACCCGGGAGAGCAGCAGCCTGACGTCCTTGCCGGTCAGGTCGGGGTTCTGCTCCGAGCCCGAGAGCGCGAACTCCTTCTCGATGATCTTCTGGGTCAGCACGAACCACGAGTAGTCGTGGCCGGTGGTGCGCAGGTGGCGCAGCGTGCCGAGGGTGTCGAAGCCCGGGAAGTACGGCGCGGGCAGCCGCTTGCCGGTCGCGTCCAGCCACAGCGACGACGGGCCGGGCAGGATCCGGATGCCGTGGTTCTCCCAGATCGGGTCCCAGTTGCGCAGCCCCTCGACGTAGTGCCACATCCGGTCGGGGTTGATGACCCGCGCCCCGGCCGCCTCGGTGATGCCGAGCATCCGCCCGTCCACGTGGGCGGGGACGCCGCTGACCATGGTCGCCGGCGGGGTGCCGAGCCGGTCCGGCCAGGACCTGCGGACCAGATCGTGGTTGCCGCCGATGCCGCCCGAGGTGACGATCACCGCCTGCCCGCGGAGCTCGAACTCGCCGGTCTCGACCCGGCTGCTCGGACGGCCGCGCTCGACC
The DNA here is from genome assembly GCF_039531775.1 of Nocardioides koreensis. Classification (NCBI taxonomy): domain Bacteria; kingdom Bacillati; phylum Actinomycetota; class Actinomycetes; order Propionibacteriales; family Nocardioidaceae; genus Nocardioides; species Nocardioides koreensis. Next base: position 4,825 of record NZ_BAAAQR010000003.1, read on the forward strand.
CCGCTCGGCTCGAGGGTCGCGCCGCGTACGCCGACCACCGCACCGCCCTCGAGCACCAGCCCGTCGACCCGGTGCCGGAACGCGAACCGGATCCGGCCGCCGGCCACGTGCTCCCGCACCCGGCGCTCGAACGGCGCGACCACGCCCGGGCCGGTGCCCCAGGTGAGGTGGAAGCGCGGCACCGAGTTGCCGTGCCCCTCGGCCCGCCCGTCGCCGCGCTCGGCCCAGCCGACCACCGGGAACAGCCGCAGGCCCATCCCGCGCAGCCACGAGCGCTTCTCGCCGGCCGCGAAGTCGACGTACGCCTCGGCCCACTGCCGGGGCCAGTGGTCCTCCGCGCGGTCGAACTGCGCGCTGCCCAGCCAGTCCTGCAGCGCGAGCTCGTGGGAGTCCTTGATCCCCATCCGGCGCTGCTCGGGGCTGTCGACGAGGAACAGCCCGCCCAGGCTCCAGAAGGCCTGGCCGCCGAGCGACTGCTCGCCCTCCTGGTCCACGAGGACCACCCGGCGGCCGGCGTCGGCGACCTCGGCGGCGGCGGTCAGGCCGGCCAGGCCGGCGCCGACGACGATGACATCGGTGTCCTCAGGGCTGCGCATGTCCGCAATCCTCCGGAGGCCCACCGCCGGGGGTCAATGGATCGGCGCACCCGACGAGCATGCGCGTTGTCAGTCGGTGACAATGAACGGCGTGAGCGAGCGGCAGCGGGTGGAGCGGACGATCCGCGACGACCTGGACCGGGTGGTGCCCGACGTGGTGGCGACGATCCGCGACCAGATCCCGGCGTACCGCACCCTGTCGGCCGCCCAGGTCGAGGAGGTCTCCGCGATCGCCGCCTGGGCCACCTCCCGGATCCTGCAGCTGTGGGTCGAGGGCGGCGAGCTGGAGCCGGCCGACGTGCAGCGATTCCGCGGCATCGGCGCGGCCCGGGCCCTGGACGGGCGTCCGCTCCCGGTCATCCTGCGCGCCTACCGGGTCGCCGGCACCCGGATCACCGACCTGGTCGCCGAGCTCGGCGGCGACCGGCTCTCGGTCGAGGACGCGCTCGCGCTGGCGCGGCTGTGGATGGCCAGCATCGACACCCTGTCCGAGGCGTTGTACGCCGGCCACTCGGCGGCCAGCGAACGGCTCAGCGGCGACCGCGAGCGCGCCCTCGCCGACCTGCTCGACGACCTGCTCACCGGACGGCAGGCGACCCGGACCGCGCTGCAGGACCGCTGCCGCGAGCTGGGCGTCACGCTGCCCGCCGCACCCGGCGTGCTCGTCACCACCGGGCCGGCGTCCGACGGTGCGGTGCTCGCGGGCGCGGTGCTCGCCCGCGAGCGGGACGGTACGACGGTCGCGGTCCTCGCCGAGGCGGGTCGTGCGGCTGACCGTGCGCCGGAGCGCACCCTCCCCCGCACGACGCGGGGTTGCCTGGTGGTGGCCGCGGACGCCGGCGACGTGCCGCGCGCGCACCGGCTGGCCGAGCTCGCGGCGACGACCGCACCCGGCCGCGCGTTCGCGCAGCGGCACCGGGCGGGCGACCTCCTCGACGAGACCGACGCGCAGGTGCTGGCCCTGCTGGCGGCGCACCGGGACGCCGACCCTGCCCGCCTCGCCGCGCTCGCGCTCGGCGGCCTGGCGACCCAGCCGCACCTGCTGGAGGGGCTCGACGCGTTCCTCGCGACCGGCTCGGCGACCGCGGCCGGCGAGCTGCTCGGCGTACACCCCCAGACGATGCGGCACCGGATCCGCCGGCTGGTCCTGCTCACCGGACGCGACCCGCGCCGCCCGTGGGACCGGTTCGTGCTCGAGGTCGCCCGGTCGGTCCAGCCGCCCGCCTGACCGTTCCGGGGTCTCCGCCGGCCGAGCCGGTGCGCTGAGTCAGCGCTCCAGCTGGTCGCCGGTGATCAGGTAGCCGTCCCCGGACTGCTCGAGGAAGAGGCGCCGGACCTCGCTGGCGGTGCTGCCGTCCTGGCGGGTGTAGGTGAGGAACGCGTCGACCGCGTTCGGGCCGGCCTGGCTGGTGCCCGTGACCTCGACGGAGTCGATGGAGTTCCAGAACCCGCGGTACTTCCCGTAGCTCCCGATCTCCTTCTGGAAGCCGCTGGAGAGCATCGCCCAGCCGCTCCTGGTGTCGTCGGGGAGTACGCCGTAGTAGCCGGTGACGAACTTCTGCGTGCTGCCGGACGTCTGGCCGGCGTTGCTCGTGGTCTCCGAGGGCGACGGGCTCTGGGTGGTCGGCGTCTGCGAGGGCGTCCTGCTCGCGCTCGGCGAGCCGCTGGGCGACCGCGAGCTGCGCTCGGCCGACGGTCCGGCGCTCGTCGAGGGATCGTCGGTGGTGGAGGCCCACCACAGGAGCCCGATGGCGGCGACGAGGACCAGCACGCCCAGCGCGGCGAGCAGCGCCCGGCGCCGGCCGCGGCGACCGGTGGGTTCGGCGACGGGGCGCTCGGCGGTGGTGGTCGCCCCGGCCGGCTCCTCCGGGGCCACGGCCGTGACCGGCAGCGCCGTGGTCGCCGGACCGGAGGCCACGGGGAGCTCCTCGCGGGTCCCGGCCTCGGCGTTGCGGTCGTGGATCCGGTGCAGCGCGTGCGAGGCGTCGGCCATCGCCCAGCGCGACCGCGGGTCGGGATCCAGCATCCGGCCGATCGGCTCGGCCAGCACGCCGGCACGCTCCGGCGCCGTCGGCGGCTCCGCGGCGATCCGGCTCAGCAGCGCCAGCGCGTTGGGCTGCTCGGGGTACGGCCCGTGGCCCTCGACCGCGGCGTACAGCGTCGCGCCCAGCGCCCACACGTCTGAGGCCGGCGAGGCCTCCTCGCCGCGGGCCTGCTCCGGGGAGAAGTACGCCGGGGTCCCGGTCACCATCCCGGACTGGGTCAGCGTGGCGTCGCCGTGGGTGCGCGCGATGCCGAAGTCGGAGATCTTGGCGAGGTCCTCGTCGGTCACCAGGATGTTCCCGGGCTTGACGTCGCGGTGCACGGTCCCCCGCGCGTGCGCCGCCGCCAGCCCGTCGGCGACCTGGGCGCCGATCCACGCGGCGCGCTCGGGCGGGAGCGGCCCGTCGGCGGCCACGATCTGCGAGAGCGTGCGGCCGGGGACGTACTCCATCACCAGCCAGATGTGGTCCCCCTCCTCGATCGCGTCGTAGACCGCGACCACGTTGCGGTGGTTGAGCGCGGCCGAGGACCGGGCCTCCCGCATGGCGCGGGCCAGGTCCGTCGTGGACTCGCCGGGCAGCCGGCCGACCTGCTTGACCGCGACCGCGCGGCCGAGGAGCTCGTCGCGGCAGAGCCAGACACTGCCCATCCCGCCGCGGCCCACCTCGCGCTCCACGTGGTAGCGGCCGGCGATGGTCTCGGGTGGCATGCGGCTCCTCTCGATGTCGACGTCAGCTCACTGGTCGTTACCCAGCGGCGCGCACTTCCACGCCTCCGGGTGTCCCGCCCCCAGCATGGCGTGGCCGGCCCAACTCGACGAAAAGCACCACACGGCCCGACGCGACCGGGCAGACTGGCCGCCCACGCTTGGAAGGTGGAGGGAAATTGCTGAACGGCGCCGTTCAGCCGTCTTCCGCCGCATCGACGTCCGTGCTTCTCGTGGACGCCGGTCTCGGGAAGATCAGCGCGCTGACCGCACCGCACGACGAGCCGCACGGCCCGTTGGCGCTGCTTCGCGCGCCCAGCCTGCGCTCGGCACTCGACGTACTGACCGCGCGCAGCTTCGACTGCGTCGTCGTCGACCTCGACCTCCCCGGCGCCGCCAGCGCCGACGCCTGGCAGGAGCTGCGCCGCGCCGCCGCGGGTGCCGCCCTGCTCGCGCTCGCGGACCACCACGGGCACGAGGACCACCCGGGGGCGCAGCTCGCCGACGACGTCGTGGTCCGGTCCGAGCTCGCCACCCCGGACGCGCACCGCACCGTGCTGCGCACGGTCCGGCAGGTCCGGCTCGCCGGGGAGCTGCAGCGGGCCGAGGAGTCGGCGCGGCTGCTCTCCGCGATCGTCGACGCCACCCCCGACGCGGTCTTCTCCAAGTCGGTGGACGGCGTGATCACGTCGTGGAACCGCGGCGCCCAGCAGCTCTACGGCTACACCCCCGAGGAGATCGTCGGGGAGCACGTCAGCATCCTGCACCCGCCCGGCGTGGAGGAGTACGCGCCGATCATGTCCGTGCTGCTGCGCGGCGAGTCGGTGCGCGCGCTGGAGACCGTGCGCCTCACCAAGGACGGCCGGATGGTCGACGTGTCGCTGACCGTCTGCCCGGTCTACGGAGGCACCGGCGAGCTGTCCGGCGCCTCGGTCGTGGCCCGCAACATCAGCGACCGGCGCGAGCTCGAGACCGAGCTGGTGCGGGCGTTCATGCACGACGGCCTGACCGGCCTGCCGAACCGGGCCTTCCTCGTCGACCGGCTCTCCCGGCTGCTGGCCCAGTCCGCCACCACCGGCTCCCCGGTCGCGGTGTTCTTCCTCGACCTCGACGACTTCAAGCGCATCAACGAGGCCCAGGGCCACTTCGCCGGCGACCGGGTGCTCGGCGAGGTCGCGACCCGGCTCGGCGGCGTGGTCCGCCCGGTCGACACGGTGGCCCGCCTCGGCGGCGACGAGTTCGTGCTGGTCTGCCCCGACACCGACATGGAGGCCGCGGCCCGGTTCGCGCAGCGCATCATCGAGGAGCTGAGCCGCCCGGTGCGGCTCGAGGGCCGCGCCGTGCACATCAGCGCCAGCGTCGGCATCGCGGTCTCCCCACCGCTCGAGGCCGACGCCGAGGGCCTGCTCCGGCACGCCGACGCGGCAATGTACGAGGCGAAGGCCCGCGGGCGCTCGCGCAGCCAGATCTTCGACGTCTCCTTCGCGGAGCGCTCCCGCGACCAGCTCCGCCTCGCCGGCGACCTGCGCGAGGCCCTGGCGCACGACCTCCTCGACGTGCACTACCAACCCGTCATCGGGCTCGCCGGCAGCGGCCTGGTCGGCTTCGAGGCGCTCGCGCGCTGGGAGCACCCGACGCGCGGCCAGGTGCCGCCGGGCGTGTTCGTGCCGCTGGCCGAGCACAGCGGCTTCATCTCCGAGCTGGACCAGTGGGTGCTGCGGCGCGCCTGCCGCGACACCCGGACCGGGCGGGCCGCGGGCCTGCTGCCCCGCGACGCGCGGGTCTCGGTGAACCTCTCCGCCCGCTCGCTCGGCGACCCGGACCTGGTCCGGATCGTGCACGACATCCTGCTCGCCGAGGAGCTGCCGCCGCAGGCGCTGATCCTCGAGATCACCGAGACCGCACTGATGCAGGACATCGAGCAGGCGCGGCTCTCCCTCGAGGGCCTGCGCACGCTCGGCGCCGGTGTCGCCCTCGACGACTTCGGCACCGGCTACTCCTCGCTCAGCTTCCTGCGGGAGCTGCCGGTCACCCAGGTGAAGATCGACCGGTCGTTCATCGCCCACATCGCGGGCAACGGCGAGGACCTGCTGATCACCCAGTCGATCGTCGACCTCGCCCGCGGGCTGGGCCTGGAGACGGTGGCCGAGGGGGTCGAGACGCAGGAACAGCTGGCGCTGCTGAACCGGCTCGGCTGCACCAGCGCCCAGGGACACCTGTGGAGCCCGGCCGTCCCGCTGGACCGCCTGGCCGCACCGGACCGGCGTACGCCCGCCGGGGTCGAGGTGGCGCCGCTGGCCCTGCGCGGCCGGCACGCGGACCGGGGCGGGCGCCGCTGGGTCCGCGGCCGCCGCCGTCACCTCGCCGACACCGCACCGCACCGGGCGTCCGAGGCCACCGTCCACGACCCGGTCGCCGCCTCGGTGCGCGCCGGCCTGGACGCCGGGGAGGCGTGGCTGGTCATCGCGGTCGCCGAGCACCGCGCCGCACTACGCACCGGGCTCGGGCCGAGCCACGCCCCGGCGGTCGCCCGCGGCGACTACGTCGAGCTGGACGCCGCCGAGGTCCTCGACGCGATCAGCCCCGACGGCGTCCCGGACACCGAGCGCTTCGAGCGGCTCGTGGGCGACGTCGTACGCCGGCTGCACGCGCGCGGGCCCGTGCGGATCTACAGCGAGCTGTCCGGGCTGCTGCTCCGGGGCCGGGAGGTCCCCGCGGCCCTCGCGATGGAGGACCTCTGGAGCGGGCTGGAGCAGACGATCGACCTGACCGTCTGGTGCGGCTACGACCCCGACGACCCCGCCGCCCGCGAGCACGCCTCGCTCTGCACCCGGCACGAGCACGTCGCCTGGCCCGGTGCCCCGCTGCGGGACTCGACGGCGTCGTGACCGGCGCTCAGTCCGCGGGCGGCTGGTACTCGCCGGTCGTGGCCACCTGGACACCACTCCCCCCGGACCGCTTGGCCCGGTAGAGCGCCCGGTCCGCCGCCGCGGTGGCGATGATCGCCCCGCGGTCGTCGACCTCCGCGACGCCGATCGACACGCCCGCGCCGGGGGCCTCGGCCGCCCAGGTCCGGGCCAGGTCGCCCATCCGCTCGACCGCGACGGGCAGCGGGATCCCGCCGAAGATCACCAGGAACTCGTCGCCGCCGTACCGCCCCACGAAGTCCACCTCGCGCACGCTCGCGCCCAGCAGCTGGCCGAAGCGGCGCAGCGCCCGGTCCCCCGCGGCGTGCCCGAGGGTGTCGTTGAGGCTCTTGAAGCCGTCGAGGTCCATCAGGCAGACCACGTCCTCGCTGGTCGACTCCGCGAGCCGGGTGTCGACCTCGCCGCGGCCGGCGAGGCCGGTGAGCGCGTCCGTGCGGGCTCGGGTCGCCTGGCGCTGGTAGCGGTCGCACCGCGCCGCGGCCGCCTCGGCGTCCTCGACCAGCGACGGCAGCTGGCGGCGCAGCCGCTCGACCGCGGCCGTGGACCGGACGACGGGCACCACGAAGCTGGGCTCGCCGACGCCCAGCGAGACGTCGGGGGCAAGGGCATCCGGGTCGTCGGCGGCCGTGACCCGCCCCCCGAGGTCGCGTACGGCGGCGCGCAACACCGCGGCCGCCTCGGCCCGGGTGTCCACCCGCAGCAGCGCCCGGGCAGCGTGCAGGACGACGGCGTCGGCACCGACGTCGTCCAGCTCTGGTTCTCGCTCCGCGGTCATGGTGCTCCCACTCTGGCACTCCCCCGTGAGACCGGCTCACCCATTCGGGGGTCGTCTACCCCATCTGGGGGACGCCACGCGGGTAGAGTCCGAGGCCTCGCCGGTGCCGCTCGGGGCGCCGGTCCAGGGGAAGGCGCGTCATGACGCCGGATGAGGCGTGGCTCGGGTCCGCCGGGGGTCCCGTCGACGGCTCCACCCTGCCCGTGGCCGTGGTCCGCCCCAACGGCGACCTGGTCCGGGTCAACGACGCGCTGTGCGGGCTGCTCGGGCTCGAGCGCCCGCAGCTCCTCGGCCGCCGGCTGCAGAGCCTGGGCACGTCCGACGCGGACGCCGAGGCGGCGGCGCGGGCCCTGGACGTCGCCCGCTGCGGCCGCGCCTCGGGCGACTTCGACCAGGAGTGGGCCGCCGCCGACGGCACCAGGCTGCGGGTCCGGCTCGCGTGGGTGGTGACCGCCCGGTTCGACGGGATGGTCTCCGAGATCACCGCCTTCTGCCTCGAGCACGACGCCGCGACCCACGGCCCCGACGAGGCCCGGTTCCGCGGCCGCTTCGAACGGTCCGCGATGCCGCAGACCTTCGTCGACGTGCGCGGCGTGCTCACCGAGGTCAACGAGGCGTTCTGCCGCCTGGTCGACCGGCCGCCGCACGAGCTGGTCGGCCTGCCGGTGCGCGAGCTCAACCACCGCTCCGACAGCGGTGAGGCCGACGGCCACCTGGCCCGACTGCTGCGCGGCGAGGTCGGCACCGTCCAGACCGAGCGGATCCTGGGCCGGGCGGACGGCCGGCCGGTGCCCGCGCTCGTGGACGCCGCGCTGCTCCGCGACGCCTGCGGCCGGCCCACCGGGGCGGCCGCCTTCGTGCAGGACCTGACGAACCTCCGCGGCGTCGAGCGGCGCCGCCAGCAGCAGGAGGACTTCTTCCTCGCCCTGGCGCAGCGCGCGAGCGACCTCGCCGTCGTCACCGACGCGGCGGGCCGGGTCCTCTACGCCTCCCCCGCGCTGACCAGCATGCTCGGCTTCGCGACCGAGGACGTCGTCTACACCCGCGGCACCGAGTTCGTGCACGAGGACGACGTACGCCGGACCGTCGAGGTGTTCGCCCGCGTGGTCGCCGACGGCGGCGCCGAGACGACCACGCTGCGGGTCCGGGACGCCGCCGGTGCCTGGCACTGGATGGAGGAGACGGCGAGCAACCTGCTCGACACCGCCGTCGGCGGCGTCGTGTGCAACCTGCGCGACGTCACCGACCGGGTCCGCGCGGAGGCGGCGCTGCGGGCCTCGGAGTCCCGCTACCGCGCCATCGCCGACAACGCCGACGAGGGCCTGTGGGTGACCGCCCCCGACGGCCTCAGCATCTACGTCAACAGCCGGCTGGTGGAGATCCTCGGCCTGGCCGAGGAGCAGATCCTGGGCCGGCCGCTCCTCGACGTCCTGGACCCCGACGAGCACCGGGTCACCCGGGGCCGCTCGGACCCGACGACGCGGGCCGCGGGCCGGTACGAGGTCACCTACCAGCACCCCGACGGCGGGCCCCGGATCCTGTCCGTCTCGGAGGCGACGCTCGACGACGCGGGCGGCGCGCTGGAGGGGTCGCTCGCGATGGTCTCCGACGTCACCGACGCGCGCCGCCTCGAGGACGAGCTGCGGCGCGCGGCGCTCCACGACACCCTCACCGGCCTGCCCAACCGGGCGCTGCTCCTCGACCGGCTCCAGCACGCCCTCGCCCGCGAGACCCGGGGCACCGCGGTGCTCTTCGTCGACCTCGACCGGTTCAAGATCGTCAACGACGCCCGCGGGCACGCCGCCGGCGACGACCTGCTCGTGGAGGTGGCGGCCCGGCTCCGGGCCAGCGCCCGGCCGGCCGACACCGTCGCCCGGTTCGGCGGCGACGAGTTCCTCGTGGTGTGCGAGGACGTCGACGAGCGCGCCGCCCGGGCGGTGGCCGCGGGCCTGCTGTCCTCCCTCGACCAGCCCTTCCGCGTGGCCGGCGGCGAGGCCGCGCTGACCGCCTCGATCGGCGTCGCGCTCTCCCCCGCGGTGTCGGCCGCCGCGCTGCTGCGGCAGGCGGACACCGCGATGTACGCCGCCAAGGTCGCCGGCCGCAGCCAGGTCCGGGTCTTCGACGCCGAGCTCGCCGCGCAGGCCGAGGAGCGGTTCCAGCTCGGCAGCGACCTGCGCCGGGCCCTGATCGGCGACGAGCTCCGGCTGCACTACCAGCCGGTGATCGACCTCCGGACCGGCCAGGTGCTGGGCGCGGAGGCCCTCGCCCGCTGGACGCACCCGACGCACGGGGCGGTGCCGCCGGACCGGTTCGTGGCCGTCGCCGAGGACGTGGGCCTCGCCCCGCGGCTGGACCGGTGGGCGCTGCGCCGGGCCGCCCGCGACGTCGGCGAGCTGCGCCGGGCCGGGGCGCTGGCGACCGAGGCGTACGTCGCGGTCAACGTGTCGGCGCGGACGCTGAGCGACCCCGGCCTCGAGGACTGGGTGCTGCGCAACGTCGAGGCGGCCGGCCTGACCCCGGCCGACGTGCTGCTCGAGGTCACCGAGAGCGCGATCATGGCCGACGCCTCCAGCGCGGTCGCGCTGCTGACCCGGCTGCGCGGGCACGGCTTCGGGGTCGCGGTCGACGACTTCGGCACCGGGCACAGCTCGCTGGCCTACCTGCGCGACCTGCCGCTGTCGGTGCTCAAGATCGACCGCAGCTTCGTCGCCGAGCTGACCAGCGACGCCAGCGCCCTGGCCATCGCCGCCTCGATCATCGAGCTCGCCCGGGCGGTCGGCCTCACGGTCGTCGCCGAGGGCGTCGAGACCCGGCAGGACGCCGAGCTGCTGCGCGGCCTGGGCTGCGACGCCGCGCAGGGTTGGCTGTGGAGCGCGGCGGTGCCGCCCGACGACGCCCGTCGCACCGGCGCGCTCGGCCGCCGCTACGACGTCAATGGCGACGCCACCGGCCACGTCCGGGGCGACGTCAGCGGCTGAGGTCGGTGACGTCCTCGGGACGGGCCACCGTGATGCGGCCACCCCCGAGCTGCTTGGCGCGGTACATCGCACCGTCGGCACGGCGTACGAGGTCGTCGAAGTCGTGCGGCGGGGAGACGGCGACCCCGATGCTCACGCTGATCTGGTGCTCGTCGCCTTCCCGGCGGAACGGCTTGCGGAGCTCGCCGAGGATCTTGGCGGCCACCAGCACCGCCGCCTGCTCGTCGGTGTCCTCGCAGATGATCGCGAACTCGTCGCCCCCGAGCCGGCCCACGGTGTCCGTGGCCCGGACCGCGGCGGCGAGCCGCTCGGCGACGTCCTGGAGCAGCCCGTCCCCGACGTCGTGGCCGTGGCCGTCGTTGACCGGCTTGAACCGGTCCAGGTCGAGGTAGAGCACGGCGGTGCCGCGCCCCTCGGACCGCTGCTGGCGGGCCGCCGCGGTCTCCAGCCGGTCCAGGAACAGGTAGCGGTTGGGCAGCCCGGTGAGCGAGTCGTGCAGGGCCTGTCGCCGCAGCGTCAGCTCCACCCGGCGGGCCTCGGTGACGTCCGAGACCATCACCAGCGAGCCGAGCGGCTCGGGCGCCGGGCTGTTGAGCGGGGAGACCGACCCCTCGAGGATCCGCTCCCGGCCGTCCGGGTGCCGGTAGGTCACCTCGAACCGGCCCGCGCCGCTCTCCCAGCCGGGCAGGCCGAGCTGGGCGAGCGTGTCGCCGCCGTACAGCTCGTCCAGCGACCGGCCCAGGATCTGCGCGGCCGTCTCGTTCGCGAAGGTCGTGGTGCCGTCGGGGGCCATCGCCAGGATGCCCTCCTGCGCGGTCTCCACCATCGCCCGGTGCAGCGCCTCCGAGAGCCGCAGCGCCTCCTCGGTCTGCACCTGCTCGGTGATGTCGCGCAGGTTGGCCACCAGGCCCCGGATGTCGGGGTCGTCGAGGCAGTTGGTGACCGTCTCCTCGGTCCACCGCCACCGGCCCTCGCTGTCGCGCAGCCGCAGCACGAACCGCTCGGTGCGCCGCGGCTCGGCCAGCACCCGCTCCAGCACCTCCCCGACCCGCGGCGCGTCGGCCGGGTGCACGTGGTCGACCCCGGATGTGCTCAGCACGTCGCCGGGCTGGTGGCCCAGCAGCTGCACGACCGACGGCGTGACGTAGGTGAGGGTGAGGTTCTCGTCGAGGACGATCGCGGTGTCCCAGGACCGCCGGCCGAGCGCCTCGTAGAGGCTCGCCTGCACGGCCGCCGTACGACGGGGCGCCTGCGGCGTCGGCGTCTGCTCGACGTGCGCGCGGGAGGCCTCGAGCGCCTGCGCGAGCTCGCGTTGCTCGCTGAGCTCGTCGGTGACGTCGCGGAGGATCACCGTGACGCCGGTGACCTCGCCCCCCGCGTCGTGCACCGGCCCGAGCGTGATCGAGGCCTTGAACGTGCTGCCGTCGCGCCGCACGCCGGCGTCGAGGAAGGGCGCGACACGCTCGCCCTCGAGCAGCTGGTGGAGGTACGCCGCGTGCAGGTCGCCGCCGTCGCGCGGGGCGACGACGGAGAGCTCACTGCCCGCCAGGTCCTCGGGACGCCAGCCCAGCACGTCGAGCGTCGCCGGGCTGGCCCACAGGATCCTGCCGTCGATGTCGACCGACAGGATGCAGTCGTGTGAGGTCGCCGCGATGCTGGCCAACAGCTGGCCCTGGTCGATCTGCTGCACGTCTCCCCCCAAAGCCGCTCACCGGGACGTGGTGGTCCGGTGAGCGACGATGATGCGGGCGGCTGACCGAGCGCCGCTGCTTCGTCCTCACGCTGATGCCCCCACCTGGTACCCGTCCGGAGTGTCGGGAATCCCCCCGGATCCCGCTGGAACCCTCTGGACAGACATCAGGTGTCCAGTTGATCGGCGCCGGGCCCCGCGTACTTGAGCCTGCGGCCGGACCGGCCGGATCCGGTCTGGACCACCGGGGTGTCCGACGGCCTTGTACCTCACCAGCACCACGAATCACGTCAACCACAGCCATGTTTTCCCAATTTCGGGTACGCGCCGCGTTTCTCGCACCTACCGTTGACGAGGCTCGAGCTCACGTGCTCGTTTCCGGGGGCTCGTGTCCAGGGGAGGGCGGATGAGGGTGAACACGGCGCGGCCCGCGGCCGTCGCTGCCCTCGGCACGACCTCGGCCCTGGTCGACACCCACCTGCCCGCCGTGAGCCTCTCGCTCGACGGCCGGCTCCTGGAGGTCAACGACGCGCTGTGCACGCTGGTCGCCCGGCGCCGGCGCCAGCTCGTCGGCCGGGACCTGCGGTCGCTGAGCGCCTACCCCACCGACGCCCAGGCCGGCCGGCGCGCGCTGGCGTCCGCACGCTCCGGGACCCCGTGCGGCACGTTCGTCCAGCGCTGGCAGGTCAAGGGCAGCCGGCCGCCGATCCGGGTCCGCCTGGTCTGGACGCTGATGCGCGGGCACCACGGGGTGCCGGTGTCCCTCATGGCCTTCTGTGTCGACGAGCGCCAGGACGTCGGCGCGGCGGCCTCCCTCGCCCGGTCCGGCGCCCACTTCGAGAAGTCGCCGGTGCCGCAGGTCCTCTGCGACGTGGCCGGGCTGCTCACCGACGTCAACCCGGCGTTCTGCCGCCTCGTCGGCCGGCCCGCCACCCAGCTGGTCGGCCGGCCCGCCCGCGACCTGCTGCACCGCACGGACCCGGGCCGCCTCGAGGACGAGGTGCAGGGCCTGCTCGGCGGTGCCGAGGTCACCGAGTCGGAGCGGATCCTGGCCCGCCCGGACGGCCGGCCGGTCTCCACCCTGGTCAGCGCCACGCTGCTGCGCGACGAAGCCGGCGCCCCCACGGGCGCGGCCCTGTCGGTCCAGGACCTCGGCGGCCTGCGCCGGGTCCAGCGCCGCCGGGAGCGGCAGGAGGACTTCTTCCTCGCGCTGGCCCAGCGGGCCGGCGACCTGGCGCTGGTCTCGGACCCGACCGGCCTGGTGCTCTACGCGTCGCCGGCGCTGGCCGAGCTGCTCGGCTACCCCACCGAGGACCTCGGCGGCATCGGGAGCGCCGAGCTGGTCCACCCCGAGGACGTCGCCGCGGCCACCGCCGGGTTCGACCGGGTCCTGGCCGCGGGCGGCAGCGAGACCCTGACGCTGCGGGTGGGCGACGCCGCGGGCCGGTGGCGGTGGATGGAGGCCACCACCAGCAACCTGCTCGACACCCCGGTCGGCGGCATGCTGTGGAACCTGCGCGACGTCGACGACCGGGTCCGCGCCGAGGCGGCGCTGCGGGCCTCGGAGTCCCGCTACCGCGCCATCGCCGACAACGCCGACGAGGGCCTGTGGGTCTTCGCCCCCGACGAGCGCACCGTCTACGTGAACAACCGCCTGGTCGAGATCCTGGGCATCGGCGCCGACGAGATCCACGAGCGCCCGCTGCTCGACGTGCTCGACCCGGACCGGCGGCTCCGCGAGGCCGAGCGCACGACGGACGCCGGCCGCCGGTCCGAGCGCTACGAGGTGGCCTACGAGCACCCGGACGGTCGGCGGCGCACGCTGCTGGTCTCCGCGGCCCCGCTCGACGACGCCGGCGGCGCCGTCGAGGGCTCCCTGGCGATGGTCATCGACGTCACCGACGCCCGGCGCCTGGAGGACGAGCTGCGCCGGGCCGCGCTGCACGACACCCTGACCGGGCTGCCCAACCGGGCCCTGCTCCTCGACCGGCTCCAGCACGCCCTGACCCGGGAGTCCCGGTCCACGGCGGTGCTGTTCGTGGACCTCGACCAGTTCAAGGTCGTCAACGACGTCTGGGGCCACGCCGCCGGCGACGAGATGCTGGTGCGGGTGGCCGCCCGGCTCCGCGAGAGCGTCCACCCCACCGACACGGTCGCCCGGTTCGCCGGTGACGAGTTCCTGGTGGTGTGCGAGGACATCGACGAGGGCTCCGCCCGGCTCCTCGCCGAGAGCCTGCTCGCCGCCATGGACACGCCGTTCCGGGTGGCCGAGGGCGAGGTCCACCTGACCGCCTCGATCGGCGTCGCGCTGTCGCCCGCCGCGTCGGCGGGCGCCCTGCTGAACCAGGCGGACACCGCGATGTACGCCGCGAAGCTGGCCGGCCGGCACCGGGTCCGGGTCTTCGACGCCGGCCTCGCGGCCCGCGTCGGGGAGCGCTACGAGCTCGGCGGCGACCTGCGCGTGGCCCTGGCCGACGACCGGCTGGACCTGCACCACCAGCCGGTGATCGACCTGCGCACCGGCCGGGTGGTCGGCACCGAGGCCCTCGCCCGCTGGACCCACCCGGTCCGCGGCGAGGTGCCGCCGGACCGGTTCGTGGCCATCGCCGAGGAGGTCGGCCTGGCGCCGGACCTGGACCGCTGGGCGCTGCGCCGCGCCCTGCGGGACGCCCGCGCGCTGCGCGAGGAGGGCGCGCTGGCACCCGACGGCTACGTCGCCGTGAACTTCTCCGCCCACACGCTGAGCGACCCCGGCCTCGACGGCTGGATCGCGGAGACGGTCGCCGAGGCGGGCTTCGCCCCGCACCAGGTGCTGGTCGAGGTGACCGAGAGCGCGATCATGGCCGACGCCACCACGGCCGTGGCCGTGCTCGCCCGGCTGCGCGACCGGGGTTTCCAGATCGCGGTCGACGACTTCGGCACCGGCCACAGCTCGCTGGCCTACCTGCGCAACCTCCCGCTGACCACCCTGAAGATCGACCGCAGCTTCGTCGCCGAGATCGCCACCGACCCGAGTGCGCTCGCGATCGCCGCCTCCATCGTCGACCTCGCCCGCGCTGTGGGCCTGACCGTGGTGGCCGAGGGCGTCGAGACGCCCGAGAACGCCCGGCTGCTGCGCGACCTTGGGTGCGAGTCCGCGCAGGGCTGGCTGTGGAGCCCCGCCGTCTCACCGGCCGAGGCGCGCGGCTCGGGAGCCCTCGCCCGCACCTACGACGTGGGCGGCTCGCCCTCGCGGGGCAACGGGGGCTGAGCCACCGCCGGGACCGGGGCGTCCTGCGGGTGCACGACCACGGCGCCGTCCTGGTGGGCCACCGCGGACCTGCCGCCGCCCTGCTGCTTGGCGTGGTACATCGCCGCGTCCGCCTGCCGGACCAGCTCGTCGATGGCGTACGGCGGGGACAGCGCCACCCCCACGCTGATGCTGACCGGGAAGTGGTCCTGCCCGAGCCGGATCGGCGTGTCGAACGCGGCCTGGATCCGGGAGGCCACCGACCTCGCGGCGGCCTCGTCGATGTCCTCGCAGATGATGACGAACTCGTCGCCGCCGTGCCGCGCCACCGTGTCGGTGGCCCGGACCGCGCCGGCGAGCCGGGCCGCGACCGCCTGCAGCAGCGCGTCGCCGACGTGGTGGCCGTGGCCGTCGTTGACCGGCTTGAAGCGGTCGAGGTCGAGGAAGAGCACCGCGGTGCCGGCGCCCTCCGTCCGGGCCTGCCGGGCCGCGGCCATCTCGAGGCGGTCGAGGAAGAGGTACCGGTTGGGCAGCCCGGTCAGCGGGTCGTAGAGCGCCCGCCGGCGCAGCGCCCGCTCCTCGCGGCGTACCTCGGTGACGTCGACGACCGTGAGCAGGGAGCCCGACCCGACGGCGCCCGACCCGACGTCCTCGCCCAGGTCCAGCGGGCTGCGGGTGACCTCGAGGAGCCGGTCGCTGCCGTCGGGGTGCGCGTGGACGACCTCGTCGCGCCGCGGCGTCGTCGTACCGTCCGGTGCGGTGCCGAGCAGCGCGGCGGTCGGGGTGGCGTACAGCTGCTCGAGGGAGAGCCCGAGCAGCCCGGCCAGCGATGAGTTGGCGTACCTCGTGCTGCCGTCCGGCGCCACCACCGCGATCCCGGCCTCGGCCGTCTCCACCATCGCCTGGTGCAGGGCGCCGGAGAGCCGCAGCGCGTCCCGGCTGCGGACCTGCTCGGTGACGTCGCGCAGGTCGGCGACGAGGCCGCGGACCTCGGGGTCGGCCAGGCGGTTGGTGACCGTGCCCTCCACCCACCGCCACCGCTCCTGCTTGTCGCGGAGCCGGGCCACCAGCCGCTCCGTGCTGCCGGGATCGGCGCGCAGCCGCTCGACCATCGCCGTCACGGCGGCGTGGTCGGCGGGGTGGATGAGCTGCTCGGCGGTGCCGCCCAGCGCCTCCCCGGGGGCGTACCCGAGCATCCGGGAGACCGCCTCGGTGGCGTGGTGGACGGTGAAGTCGGCGTCGGCGACGACGACCGCCTGCCCGGCCTGCCGGCCGAGCTCGCGGGTGCGCCGCTGCCGGTGCGCGGCGGTGACGTCGCGCAGCACGACGGTGGCACCGGTGACGTCACCGCGGCCCGTGCGCAGCGCCTCCAGCGTGATGGCGGCCTTGAACGTGCGCCCGTCGCGCTTGACGCCGACGTCGACCAGGGACGTGACGCCCCCGCCGCCGAGGATCAGCGCGAGGTGAGCCTCCAGGAAGTCCCGGCCCAGCCGCGAGGTGAGCACCGAGAAGTGGCTGCCGGCGAGGTCCTCCGGAGACCAGCCCAGCACCTCACGGGTGGCCGGTCCCGCCCAGACGATGGTGCCCTTGACGTTCAGCGACAGGGGGCAGTCGGTCCAGATGGCCGCGGGCGCACCCACGAGGGTGGCGTGGCCGGAGTCAGGCGCAGGGCCCGTCCAGCCGCAGGACAGCACCCGCTGCAGCCGGTCGATGGCGAGGTCGTTCATCCCGAGACTCGACCCTCACGCCAGCCCGACGGCCCGCAGGTAGGCGTCCCACAGGGGGCCTCCCGCGAAGATGCCGACCGCGGCGCCGCTGAGCAGGAACGGCCCGTGCGGCACGCGCACGCCGACCTTGGCCCGGCCGGTGGCGATGAGCACGACCCCGACGACGGCACCGATGGCGAAGCCCAGCGCCAGCCCCACGACGCTCGGGCCCCAGCCGAGCCAGCCCAGGGCCAGCCCGAGCACGGGGGCCAGGGCGACGTCGCCCAGGCCCATCCCACGGCCCAGGGTCAGCAGCCAGATGCCGCCGTACACACCGAGCCAGAGCGCCGTCGACAGCAGCGCCGTCGGCAGGGCGCCGGGGCCGCGGACCACGGCGTCGATAGCCAGGGCCAGCACCGTCCCCACCGCGGCGGCGCCGGTGATCGCGAACGGCAGCCGGCGGTGGTCGAGGTCGATCAGGAACAGGGCGACCCCGGCGGCCATCACCACCAGGGCGGCGGCGGTGTACGGCGAGGAGCCGAACCGCCAACCGGTCAGCGCGAACAGCGCGCCCGTGGCCAGCTCGACCGCCGGGTAGCGCGCGGGGATGTGGACGTCGCAGTCGCGGCAGCGGCCGCGCAGCACCAGCCAGGACACCACCGGGACGTTGTCCCAGGGGCGCACCGGGTGCGCGCACGCCGGGCAGGCCGAGCCGGGCGAGACCAGCGACAGTCCGGCCGGGACGCGGTAGATGACGACGTTGAGGAACGAGCCGATCAGCAGGCCGAGCACGCCCAAGACGGTCGGCAGGAGCGCGGCGGGAAGCGGGGCGATCTCGGCGCTGACCATCACGGGCCCTCCGCGCTCTCGAGCGCGAACCAGAGCGCCTCCATCTCGGCCGAGCCGACGATCGAGATCAGCTCGCGGCGCAGGGTGGCGAAGGTGTTGTCGCCGCCGGTCGGCTCCCAGCTCGCCGGGTCGAGGTCGCCGGCCAGCGACCAGCGCAGGTCGACGGTGGCCAGCTGGTGGTCCCCCGCGTGCACGGCGGCCGCCACCAGGTAGGCCTCGAACGCGGCCACGTCGGCCTGGTGCACCAGCCGCTCCCCGGCCTCCTCCTCGCCCTCGCGGTTCATCACCCGGGCGACGGCCAGGCAGTCGGAGGCCGCCTCGCGCAGCTCCTCGACCAGCCGCTCCGGGGAGCGGCCCTCGAGCCGGGCCCCGTCGGCGGGTTCGTCGCTCCGGCTCGCCACCAGGGGGTCGCAGGAGTCGAGGTGGTCGAGGGCCGTCAGCTGCTCCATCAGGACGTCGTGCACCGAGGCGTCGAACGTCGACACCATCGCCTTGCGCGCGGCCTCCAGGACCTCGCGGGCGGTGATCTCACCGGTCGCGCACTCGGCCAGCTGCTCCAGCGCGGAGGCGACCGACTCCCCCACGGCCGCCAGCTGGGCGACCGGGTCGTCGGCCTCGGCCAGGCCGTTCTGCCACAGCAGCTCCTCGAGCACGTGGACGTCGGCGGCCCACGACGCGAGCTGGGCCCGGCGTACGTCGCCCTCGGCGGCACGCTGCTCGGCCAGCCGCACGAAGCGGTCGGGGACTGAGACACGTTCTGGCACGACTTGCTCCCGCTCCTCGAGATACACGGTCATCGCAGCTTCTCCTGGCGATCCGTCGGACTACCGGCGGAAACGCCGGCGGGTGGTCTGGGGCTGGCTCTGGGCCGGCGGCGGCACCGGCAGGACGACCTCGACGGCGTCGTACGACGGCGGCGTCGGCTCGACCTGCTGCTCCATCGCCTGGGTGGGCTCGGGCATCGGCTGGTGCATCGGCTGGACCATCGGCTCCTGCTCGGGCAGGGCCTCGGCCGGCGGTGCGGCCTGGAAGTCGGGCTGGAGGTCCATCTGGGGCGCGACCTCGGGCTCGGGCTGCGGGGCCACCTCGGCTACCTGGGGGCTGACCTGGACCTCGCCGTGGGACTGCAGGCTCACCAGCTCCTCCACGAGCGTGCCGACGGCGCCCGGGAAGGCGACGACCTCGCCCTGGCCGGCTCCGGCCGGGGCCTCCAGCTCGTGGATCTCGCGGCGGTGCGTGGGCTGCCACGGGCCGGTGGCCCGCGGGTGCGGCGGCGGGTCGCTGGGCAGCGGCAGCACCGGGCGGTCCATCCCGTTCGGGACGCCGAGGCGCTCGACGGCGGCGGCCACCCGGGCCAGGGTGCGGTGCGGGTTCTCCGCCTCGTCGGTGTGCTCGGCGAGGCCGCGGACCACCAGCGAGATCTGGCGCAGGTAGGAGTCGGTCGGCTCGGCGGAGGGCGCCGGCACGACCGCGAGGCCGGTCTGCCGCTCGGCCAGCTGCGCCACCGCCTCCTCGAGGGTGCGGACCTGCGCGCGCAGGGCCCGGAGCTCGGTCTGGGCCTCGGTCTCGGCACCGTCCGGCTGCTCCTCGGCGAGCTGGTCGGCCGCGTCGGACAGGGAGGCCTGCACGAACGCGATGTCCTCGACCGCCGTCTCGAGGTCGACGGCCTCCTCGTCGGCGAGCTGCGCGTCGAGCTCGGCGAGCTGGTCGTCGACCGACGGCTCGTCGGCCTCGAGAGTCTCCTCGGTCTCCTCGGTCTCGTCGGTCTCCTCGGGGGCCTCGAGCTCGGCGAGCTCCTTCTCGAGACGACGCGCGCGGCGCCGGGCCCGCCAGCCGCGAGCCTCGACCGGCTCGGGCAGGACAAGAAGCCGGTCGAGCACCGGCTCCTCGGCCACCAGCTCGTCAGCAGGCTGCTGGGCATCGTGATCCTCGTCGGCCGGCTGCTCCGGTGCTTCGTCGGCCGCCACCGCGGCGCCCGGCTCTCCGCCCGCCTTCGCGAGGCGGCGTGCCTGGCGCCGGGCCCGTCGGCCACGCGGCGCGGGCTGCTCGGCCGGCTCGGTGCCCTCGTCGGCCACCGTCTCGTCGCCGGACGGCGCCTCGGCGGCCGGCTCGGCTGCGGCCGGCTCGGCGAGGGACACCCCGGCCGGGACCGGGTCCTCGACCAGCTGCGCGATCCAGGCGGACCGGGCGACGTCGGCCTCCGACGGCGCGGCCTCGGCGTTGCGGCGGCGCCGGTCGCGCAGCGCCAGCCCCCCGAGCAGCACGAGGAGGGCGAGCAGTGCGGAGACGATCGCGGCCTGCGTGGTGAAGTCCATGGTGCTCTCCCGCTCAGGGCTCGGTGGTCGTGGCGCTGAGGTTGACGGTCTTGTCCGGGGGTTCGATCGGTGGCATCACGAACATCTCCCCGGCGATGGTGGTCGTGTAGGAATCGGTGTCGCCGCCGCCACCCAGGGTCACCGAGGTGATCAGGTAGGCGCGCGGCATGTGCTCGAGGTTCTCCAGCAGCTGCTTGGTCTGCTCGTAGGTGCCGGTGATCGACACCGACACGGTCTGGCTCGCCAGCATCCCGGAGCCCGCCGCCGGCGGGTCCGCGGTCACCGCCCCGTCGGTGCCGCCGATGACCGGAGCCGTGGGCGCCAGCGTGGTCACGCCGTTCGGCCCGATGCCCGCGTCGACGGCGGCGTCGGTGACCTCCCGGAACAGGCCGGGCTGGTCCGCGGTCGGCGGGAACCTCTTGGCCAGGGCGCGGGCCTTGTGCCGCATCTCGCCGAGCTTCTCGCTCTGCGACTTCAGCGTGGACAGCTGCGCGGTGAGCACCTGGTTCTGGTCGCGGGCGGACTCGATCTGCAGCCGGGTGTCGGCGAGCGTGCTCGTCTCCGGCCCCAGGACCAGCACCCAGCTGAGACCCGCGACGGCGAGCAGCGAGAGCCCGCCGACGGCCTTGCTGGCGGTGGGGGTGTTCAGGTCCATCAGGACTCCCCTCCCGTGGTGGCCGGGTCGGCCGCGGGGGCGGCCGGCGCGTACCGGTGGCTGTAGACCTTCTCGGAGAGCCCGACCGAGCCGCTGAACGACACCGGCGCGGCGTCGCCGGCGGTGGTGGTGGAGATGAACGGCTCTACGAAGAGGCCCATGCTGCCGAGGTTGGTCACGAGCTCACCCACCTCGGCGCGGCTCGCGGCGGTGCCGGAGAGGGTCACGCAGCCGATGATCGTCTGCGTCTTGAACGGGTCGGGTCCCGGGCAGATCGAGGCGCCCCCGGTCGGAACGGGCGCCGCCCCGGCGGCTCCGGCTACGGCGTCCGGCGCCAGGGTGACCGCGATCGACTGCAGGCTGGTGCCGGTCGGGCTGGCGGTCCGGATCCCTTCGAGGACCTTGGAGAAGAAGATCTCCCGGGCCATCGTCGTCTCGACGGTCTGCTCCTGGGCGGCGACGCCGGTGACGTAGGTCTTGATCGTGACCAGCGTCTGGGTCTGGGCGCTGAGCCGGTTGGTCTCGGCCTGCTCCACCGCCACGAGCTTCTCCGCGTCGGACACCCGCTGGTGCTGGAGGAACCAGCCGGCCCCCACGAGCAGCAGCAGCGCGACCCCGCCGGCGACGAAGCGCCGGCGCAGGCGGCGTACCGCCATCCGGTCGAACTCGGACTGCGAGAGCAGGTTGACCGTGGGCAGCCCCGGGCGGGGGTGGTTGCCGCCGCCGCGCTTCATCGGGCCGCTCCGGCGCAGAGCCCGGCCGGGACCGTCAGCGCGGTCACGTCGTCCGGGTCGAGGTGGGAGCCGCGGGCGGCCTTGACGTGCGCCATCACGTCGAGCGGCTCGACCGGCGTACCGAGCCGGCTCTCGAGCAGCTCGCGCAGCCCGCCGAGCCGGGCGCCCGAGCCGGTGAGGAGCACGCGGGCCACCTCGGTGGGGCGCTGGGACCCGCCGGCGGCCGTCTCGGTGGTGGAGGCGCGGTAGAAGTCCAGGGTGGTGCTGATCTCGGCGACCAGGCTGGCCGCGGCGGTGGCGACGACCTGCTGCGCGGGGTGGTCGAGCCCGTCGTTGCGGGGCGTCACCGTCGCGCGCTGCGAGTCGTCGAGGTGGGCGTGGCCGGGCAGGCCGACGAAGACCTTGGTCCGCTCGGCGTCCTCCCAGCTCCACTGGTAGCCGTGCTGGACGGCCTGGGTGATCGAGTCGCCCCCGACCCCGGGGATGATCCGGACGTAGTGCGGGACGCCGCCGGCGTGCACCACCACCGAGGTCACGTCCGCGCCGATGTCCACGATCGCCTCGGCCTCGGCCTCGCCCGAGGCGTCGAGGCCACCGGGGGTCCGGGCCCGGACCAGCGCGAAGGGCAGCAGGTCGACGCCCTTCGTGCGCAGGCCGGCCTGGCGGGCCGCCTCCACGAACGGGTCGACGACCTCTCGGGCGGCCGCGACGAGCAGGATGCGGGCGACCCGGCGCGGGTCCTGGTTCTCCTCGGTGAGCTCGAGCTCCTCGAGCAGGTGGTAGTCGAGGTTGGCGTCGTCGACCGGCATCGGCAGGGCGTCCTGGACCTGGTAGCGCAGGGCCTGGCGGAAGTCCGCGGGCGGCATCCAGTCCAGGACCATCTGTCGCACCATCACCCCCGAGTTGGCGATGCCGAGGCGGACCTCCTTGGTGCCGAACTTGGCGCTCGACCACAGGGTCTTCAGGGCCTCGGCCAGGGCCTCGCCGTCGGCGACGGTGCCGGCGCGGACGACGCCCGGCGCGAGCGGCACCGAGGCGAACTTCCGCAGGGTCGAGCGGCGTCGGCCCGGGACGAACTCGGCTGCCCGGACACCTGTGCTACCGATGTCCAGTCCGACCAGGGTGCGTGCCATCGGGTCCTCGAGGTGCTAGGGGTGGAGAAGCGGGTCGAAAAGGTCATCGGCAGGCCGGGCCCGGCACTTGACGGCGTACGACGGATTTCCCCACCCCGCCGCCTTTTTGTGGGAGTTCGTATCGGATCGGTCAAGGTCGACGGTGCGACGACCGACATTCACAGGGAACACGTGCGAACCGTGCTACACAGACGACCGTCGACTGCCGAAACCGGAGGCGTAACAGCGTGACCCTTCAGATCGCTCCGTTCCTGCAGGCCGTCGTGGTCAACAACGGGTCGGACCTCCACATCAAGGTCGGCGGGCCGCCGCGGATCCGGATCTCCGGCACCCTGGTCCCGCTCCAGGTCGACCCCCTGACCGCCGAGGCCGCCGAGACCCTGATCCGGGAGACGATGCCGGCCGACGTGGCGGCGCACTTCGCCGCGACCAACGAGGCCGACTACGCGCTCTCCGTCCCGGGCATCGGCCGGTTCCGCGTCAACGCCTTCCGGGCCCGCGGCGCGGCCGGCTGCGTGCTCCGGCTGGTCCGGCTGAACCCGATGTCGCTGGAGGAGCTCGGCCTGCCGGACGTGATCCGGCAGCTGGCGCTGGAGCCGCGCGGCCTGGTGCTGGTCACCGGCCCGACCGGGTCCGGCAAGACCACGACCCTCTCGGCCATGGTCGACGCGGTCAACGAGACCCGTGCCGCGCACATCCTCACCATCGAGGACCCGATCGAGATCGTGCACCAGGACAAGCTGGCCAGCGTCACCCAGCGCGAGCTCGGCACCGACACCGCCGACTGGTCGGTGGCGATGCGCGCCGCGATGCGCCAGGACCCCGACGTCATCCTGATCGGGGAGATGCGCGACGCCGAGACCGTGAAGGCCGGCCTGTCCGCCGCGGAGACCGGCCACTTCGTGATGTCGACGCTGCACACCACCGACGCCAAGGAGACGGTGAACCGGATCATCGACTTCTTCCCGCCGCACGAGCAGAAGCAGGTCCGGCTCGGCCTGGCCACCTCGCTGCGCGGGATCATCTGCCAGCGGCTGGTCCCCCGCGCCGACGGGAACGGGCGCGCGGTGGCCATGGAGATCGCGGTCAACGGCCCGCGCCTGGCCGAGGCGATCGCCGACCCCGACAAGACCGACACGATCGAGGACATCATCGCCTCGGGCGGCTACAACGGCGCGCAGACCTTCGACCAGCACCTGGTCCGGATGGTGCTCGACGGCACCGTCTCGATCCGGGAGGGCAAGCTGATGAGCTCCAACACCCACGACATGTCGGTCATGCTCAAGCGCGCGGGGATCGACCCCACGCTCGTCGACGAGGCGGTCTGAGAATGAGTCCCCAGGTCCCCGATGCGGACACGCGCCGCCGCTCGGTCACCTCGACCGTGCCCTCCGAGGAGCTCGCCGCGCTCGACCTCGTCGGGCTCCGCGGCTACCGGCACCGGCTGGAGGCCGAGGAGGAGAAGGTCTCCTACTGGCGCCGCCTCGTGCACGCCCGGATCGACGTGCTCGAGGCCGAGTCCGACGCGGGCGTCTCGCTGAGCGTGGACGACCTGGTGCGCGTGCTCGGCGACACCGGCTCCGGTGCCGGCCGGCGCGCCCTGGTCAGCTTCCGCGCGGCCGACCCGCTGCCCGATCTGCCGGTGCTCGGCGAGATGTGGGTGACCGAGGTCGACCCCCAGGACGACGCCCAGGTCGAGGACGCGCTGGCGCGGCTGCGCACCGCCGAGCAGCAGCTCACGTCGTACCGCCGGGCCCTGCACGAACGCATCGACGAGGCCACCCGAGAGCTCATCCTGCGCTATCGCGAGAACCCACTCGCGGCGCTCTCCGTCATCCCAGAGGAGTGACCGTGCAACTTCAGGCTTCCCGCGAGACCGTGAACGCCCTGCTCGACGCCGGGCTGGTCACTCCCGACCAGGTCGACGAGGCCGACCAGGTCGCCGCGCAGCGCTCCCGGAGCGTGCTCGAGATCCTGCTCGAGAACGGCACCGTGAACCGCACCGACCTGCTCCGCACCGCGGCCACCGCCGCCGGCCTGGAGTACGTCGACCTCACCGAGTACTCCGTCGACATGGCCGCCGCGGCCCTGCTGCCGCCGGACTTCGCGCGGCGTTCGTGCGTGCTGCCGCTGCGCGTGGAGCACGGCGAGCTGGTCGTGGCCGTGGGCATCCGGCAGGCCGGCAACATCGAGCTCAAGGACGACCTGGGCCGGATGGCCAGCCGTCGGGTGCGGTTCGCGATCGCGAACCGCTCCGAGATCGAGGCCAAGATCAACCAGGTCTACCGGGCCGAGGGCGAGCTGCACGACCTCACCTCGGGCCTGACAGCCGACGAGGAGGCCGAGGACCTCTCGAACTTCACCGAGGTCTCCGACGAGGCGCCGGTGGTCCGGTTCGTGAACCTGCTGATCAACCAGGCCATCTCCGACCGGGCCTCCGACATCCACATCGAGCCGACCGAGCGCGACCTGCGGGTGCGCTACCGGATCGACGGCGTGCTCAAGGACGCCCACCGCTCCCCCAAGAACATCCAGAACGGCGTGATCTCCCGGCTCAAGATCATGTCCGACATGAACATCGCCGAGCGGCGGGTGCCGCAGGACGGCCGGATGTCGGTGAACCATGACGGCCGGCGGATCGACCTGCGCGTGGCGACGCTGCCCACGGTGTGGGGCGAGAAGTGCGTCATGCGAATCCTCGACAACACCAACACCCAGCTCGACCTGCAGGACCTCGGCTTCAGCGACGACAACTTCCGGCGCTTCGAGGAGTCCTACTCCAAGCCCTACGGGATGATCCTGGCCACCGGGCCGACCGGGTCGGGCAAGTCCACGACGCTCTACGCGACGCTGAACCAGCTGAATCGGCCCGACGTCAACGTGATCACCGTCGAGGACCCGGTGGAGTACCGGCTGGCCGGCATCAACCAGGTGCAGACCAACGCCAAGGCGGGGCTGACCTTCGCCTCGGCGCTGCGCTCGATCCTGCGCTCGGACCCCGACATCGTGCTGATCGGTGAGATCCGCGACCACGAGACCGCCCAGATCGCCGTCGAGGCCGCGCTCACGGGTCACCTGGTGCTCTCCACGCTGCACACCAACGACGCGCCCTCGGCGGTGACCCGCCTGGTCGAGATGGGGATCGAGCCGTTCCTGGTCGGCTCCGCGCTCGACGTGGTGCTCGCCCAGCGGCTGTGCCGCTCGCTGTGCAGCCGGTGCAAGCTCGCCTACACCCCGGAGCCGGACGACCTGCTCCGGGTCGGCTACCCGTGGCAGGAGGACGAGCCGCTGCCCACGCTGTACAAGCCGAACGGGTGCTCCGCGTGCTCGCACACCGGCTACCGCGGCCGGCTGGCGCTGCACGAGGTGATGAGCGTGACCGAGGAGATCTCCCGGCTGACCGTGGCCCGCGCCTCGACCGACGACATCACCCGCGCGGCGATGGAGCAGGGCATGAGCGAGCTCAAGCAGGACGGCTGGCGCAAGGTGGCGCTGGGCCGGACCTCGATCGAGGAGATCCTGCGCGTCGTCGCGTGACGCTCCTCCGGGGGATGCTCAAGTCGGGCGTCCGGGCGGCCGATGAGAAGGGTGGCTACATCCCCGACTCGCCCCCGCTCGGAGGAGCAACCTCGTGAACGAAGTACTCAGGAACGGCTTCGGCCTCTCGTTCGCCAACACGACGACGGCACCGGCACCCCCGGCGACGGCACCGCAGGCACCCGCGGTGCCGTCGGCCGCGCCGCAGGCCCCGGCCCCGACGTACGCGCCCCCGCCGGCGGCTCCCGCCGCTCCCCCGGTCCAGCAGCAGGCCCCGGCTTACGCTCCTCCGGCCGCCGCTCCTTCTGCAACCGCGACCATGGAGCGGAACCTGGTCCTCGACGAGCTGCTGATCCAGGTCCTCCAGGTCGGCGGCTCCGACCTGCACCTGACCTCCAACGCGCCGCCGACGGTGCGCGTGCGCGGCGAGATGGAGTTCCTGCCGGGCTACCCGCAGCTGACGGCCGAGCAGCTGCGCAAGGTGATGTACGCCGTGATGACCGAGCGGCAGCGCAAGGTCTTCGAGGAGGAGCTCGAGCTCGACTTCGCCTACTCGGTGCCGGGGCACGCGCGCTTCCGCGTCAACGTCTTCCAGCAGCGCGAGGCGCTCGGTGCGGTGATGCGCGTGATCCCGTGGGAGATCGTGCCGCTGGAGAACCTCGGCATGCCGGACTCGATCGGGAAGTTCGCCGAGCTGCCGCGCGGCCTGGTGCTGGTCACCGGCCCCACCGGCTCGGGCAAGTCCACGACGCTGGCGGCGATCATCGACAAGATCAACCGCTCGCGCCGCGGCCACATCATGACCATCGAGGACCCGATCGAGTTCCTCCACGAGCACCGCGGCTGCCTGGTCAACCAGCGCGAGGTCGGCGGCGACACCCACGGCTTCCGGGCGGCGCTGAAGCACGCGCTGCGCCAGGACCCCGACGTGATCCTGGTCGGCGAGCTCCGTGACCTCGAGACGATCTCGGTGGCGCTGACCGCAGCCGAGACCGGCCACCTGGTGCTGGCCACGCTGCACACGCAGTCGGCGCAGGACACGATCACCCGTGTGGTCGACGTGTTCCCCTCCGAGTCGCAGCAGCAGGTGCGCACCCAGCTGGCCGCGACCCTGCAGGGCGTGGTCTGCCAGACGCTGGTGAAGACCGCCGACGGCAAGGGCCGGGCCGCGGCGGTCGAGGTGATGGTCTGCAACACCGGTATCCGCGCGATGATCCGCGACGACAAGCTCCAGCAGATCCAGGGTGCGCTGCAGGCCGGTGCCCGCGACGGCATGCAGACGCTGAACGCGCACCTGGCCGCGCTGGTGAAGGCCGGCCGGATCACCTACGCCGCCGGGCTGGAGGCCTGCACGAACCGGGCGGACTTCGAGACCCTGGCCGGCTCGTCGGCGCAGCGCGCCACGCCGTCCTGGCAGTGATCCACCCGCACCACTCCCCTGACCAGAGCCCCAGGAGCCGACCATGAGCAGCACCGCGACGCAGTACGCCTACAAGGTCCGCGACGCCTCCGGGAAGTTCACCGAGGGCAAGGTCGAGGCGGTCTCCGAGGCGGCCGTCGCCGAGAAGCTCATGGCGATGGGCTACGTCCCGCTCGAGGTGAAGCCGGCCAACGTCGGCATGCAGCGCGAGATCAACATCGGGCCGAAGAAGCGGGTCAAGACCAAGGACCTCGCGGTCTTCTCGCGGCAGTTCGCGACGATGATCGACGCCGGACTGACGATGATCCGGGCGCTGTCGATCATGGCCGACCAGTCCGACAACCCCGAGCTGCGCCGGATCCTGCGCGCAATCAAGCAGGATGTCGAGGCGGGCCTGAGCCTGTCGGCGTCGTTCGCGAAGTTCCCCGAGACCTTCCCGCCGCTGATGACCAACATGACCAAGGCGGGCGAGGCGGGCGGCTTCCTGGACGGCGCGATGCGCCAGATCGCCGACAACTTCGAGGCCGAGGTGCGGCTGCGCGGCAAGATCAAGGCCGCCCTCACCTACCCGGTGGTCGTCTTCATCCTCGCGATGCTGATGTGCGTCGCGATGCTGATCTTTGTGGTCCCCGTCTTTTCGGGGATGTTCGAGGACCTCGGCGGCGAGCTGCCGCTGCCCACCAAGATCCTGGTGATGCTGTCGGGGGCGATGAAGTTCCTGCTGCCGATCGGGATCGTTGTCGGGTTCTCCTTCATGATGTGGTGGCGCAAGTTCGGCCGGACCGAGCGGGTGCGCAACGTGGTCGACCCGCTGAAGCTGAAGCTGCCGGTCTTCGGCAAGCTCTTTCAGAAGCTCGCGCTCACCCGCTTCGCCCGCAACTTCGGCACCCTGCTCTCCTCCGGCGTGCCGATCCTCCAGTCGATCGACATCGTCTCGGAGACCACCGGCTCCATCGTGATCTCCCGGGCGCTCAACCAGGTCCGGGAGTCCGTGCGCCGCGGTGATTCCGTCGCCGGCCCGCTGGCCGAGCACGACGTCTTCCCGGCGATGGTGGTGCAGATGATCGCCTCCGGCGAGGAGGCCGGCGCCATCGACCAGATGCTGAAGAAGATCGCGGAGTTCTACGACGAGGAGGTCGAGGCGATGACGGAGTCCCTCACTGCCCTCATCGAGCCGCTGATGATCGCCTTCCTCGGCGGTGTCGTCGGATCGA
The DNA here is from genome assembly GCF_039531775.1 of Nocardioides koreensis. Taxonomy (NCBI): domain Bacteria; kingdom Bacillati; phylum Actinomycetota; class Actinomycetes; order Propionibacteriales; family Nocardioidaceae; genus Nocardioides; species Nocardioides koreensis. The sequence goes on from NZ_BAAAQR010000003.1 coordinate 33,332, forward strand.
TGATCGTCGCTCTCTACATGCCGATCTTCAAGGTCTTCGACATGATCGGCTGAACTCGCCCCTGGACCACAGAGGCGCCGCTGGGAAACCCGGCGGCGCCTCTGTGCGTTTGAGCCCGGTGGTCGAGCAGCGAGCGCAAAGCGAGCGTCGCCGAGACCCCGCAACGCAGCCGCCTTCAGGACTCCACAACGACGAAGCACGCAGGCACGGCACCGAGGCTGAGCGCGGAACCCGGCTCATGCCTTGCACGTCTCGGGCTCCGCCCTGATGCATCACCTCGCCGACCTCGACCTCGGGCGGCAGTCTCCCGAGATCGCCCGCATCAGAACGTCGTGCGGCGCGCTGCGCGAGACCAGTCCGGCTGCCTCGCAGCAGAGCTTGGGTCTCAGTGGTCGACCTCGTGGTAGTCGAAGGTCTCCACCCTCGACAGCGCCGGTGTGACCCCTCGTCCCCGAGTTAGGAAAGCCCCCGGTCGTTCTCCCGGTACTTGCTCATCTGCACGTCGAGGAGGGAGGGGCTCAAGTTGGCCAGGAAGCATCCGTCCAACGAGATGTCCACGTTGCCCACCAGGTTGATCGAGTCGGCGTAGATCGACCCTACGAAGTCGGCGGTTCCGTTCGCTCGAGTGACCTTGCCGTAGGGATTGGTGCCCGTGAGGATCAGGGAGGCGAAGAGCTGCTGGTTGGAGTTCAGCGAGGCATTGCCCGCCTCGATGACGATCACCAGCGACTTTGCCGGGCAAGCCGACGCGCTCGCGTCGAGACCGCTCGCGCGACCGAAGCCACTCACGTTGTTGAGGTCGACCGTTCGCTGGTTTGTCGGCTGGCCGTTTAGGTCGAAGAACATGACTGCATCGTTCTCGTCGGGGCTGGTCCACGACGATGCCGAAGTCCAGTAGTTCCCCTGGGCGATCGCCACCGCGCGCAGCTGGTCGATGCGTGCTTGCGAGACCGGCGGTGACTTGATCCCGAAGAGCTGACGAAGCGCAGCATCATCCTTGATGTAGGAGCCCCGAACGTCGGCGCTCCCATCACCGTCGAAGTCCTTTGTTCCGTAGTACGAGGGGTAGCTGGTAGCCACACTGGCGCACGACGTGCTCGTGTAGGTCCCGCCCATGAGGTCCTGGTCGTACGGGTACGTGGTGTTGCAGGCGCCGGCTTTGTGGACCAACCCGTTGTCGGAGGAGGGACAGTACTGGCCGCTGCCGTTCGACCGGGTGATGTACTGCGAGGAGTGCACCGCGATGGGGATGCCGTAGGCAGCGTCCATCTGGCCGTTCACCATGTGGATGTGGTCGCGGTCGTAGACGCAGCCGGTGGAGATCACACTCTCGCGGGTGACCGAGGCCGAGCCGCCACCGTCGATGGTGCGGGCGAACATGGCCCGGATGGCATCCGTGGCCACGTTCACGTCGACGGCGACGGACCGCTGCGCAGTCCCTGCGGCCGAGCCGGTCGAGTGGATCGTGTACACACCGGGGGTATTGGTGGCGTTCGGAAATGCCGTGACCACCTCGATCCACGCCTTGTAGGCCTCCCCGCCCGGGCCGGGGAGGTTCACCGACTTGGGCGTCGTCGAGTTGCCCCAGGGATTGGCAGGACACGTCGGGGAGCAGGTCAGACCCTTGACTCCCGACGTACGCAGGTAGCTCATCGCCTGGGCAATCCCCGCATCAGCTGCGTTGATCGCGGACCCCGCCTGCTGGGCCTGCCGCGAGGCCTGCAGGTTGTTGATCGTGAGCACGGCGACGGTCGATGAGAGTGCGGTGATGAGCGCCATCACCATCAGGGTGATGATCAGCGCCGAGCCGCGGTCGTCGCGCCCAGTGGAGGAGAAGCCTGAGAGAGTCACCGATCAGCTCCTGTTCCGCAGGTCGATCTGCGTGCTGTAGGTCTGGGTGCCGTTGCCGTCCTCGACGGTCATCGACACGAAGAGCAGGTCCGCAAAGCGAAGCTCCTGCGGGTCCGGCTCGGAGTTGTAATTGCCAACCGCACTGTTGTCGAGCTCGCGCCACGTGGTGATGCCGTCCGCGCAGCTGCAGGCCCCCCCGACCTGGTCGTACTGCCAGCGACTGCTTCGCGGCTCGACCACGAAGGACGTCACCGTGGCCGCCAGGACCGGTCGCGTCACGGTGGCGAGTCCGGTCACGGCGGTCATCGACAGCTCTTCGGTGTCCGGGTCCCACTCGTAGGTCATCACCTCGGGGTCCGAGGCGGTGTTCGTACGAGCACCATCGTTGTTGAAGTCGGTCCAGAACGTGAACGAGGTCGAGGTGTGCCCGGCTGGTGTGCCCGGCAAGGTGACCGAGTCCAGACCTGCCGACTGTCGCACCTCGCGCGCGATGCGCTCCATGGCGATGCGAGCCTCTTCGTTGACACCGGTCCTGTCACGTGTGTCCTCGGTGACGGCCTGGGTCGAGAGGCCGAGGCCGAGGAGAATCGAAGCAAGCACACCGAACAAGCCCATGGCCACCAGGACCTCGACGAGGGTCATGCCGCTGTCGGGAGGCGCACCATCCGATGGTTCGATCATCGTGAGTCCTCGGCCGAGCAGCCCACGGCGCCGACGGTCAGCGAGACCGCGGACGACAGATCCACGTTATTGGGACCAAGCACGTCGGTGCCGGTTCGGGAGGGTTGTGTCGTGATCGAGAGGACGCCGGGAATTCGTAGAGCCGCCATGCCGTCCACACCGTCGACGCTGGTGCGGGAGACCTGGTTGTCGAGCAACGCGGACCAGGAGGCGATGTAGTCACCCAGCGTGTGGCCGCCCCCGACCGGAGTGTTCATGGGAACCAACGCCGGGGTGAGCGGGTCAGCCGTGAGCCCGGGCCGGATGTCCGCGACTTCGTGGTAGCCGCCGCCCGCCTCGTGGTACCGGAGCCGGACGCGGTAGTCAGAGGACACGGTCGCCGCGTGCGCGGTCCCCATGAGCAGGCACCGGGCATAGGAGTACTCGAGGTCGACCTGGAGCACCCCCTGCGGCGCAAAGCTGGTGGGGAACACGGAAATCGTGCTGGCCCGGGTGCGCGCACATGCCTCGGCCGTGGCGGGTGATGTGCTTGCATCCATCGCCGTACTGCGCGCGAAGCCACTCGCCGTCACGTAGGAGGTGGACCCTGCACTCCCGGCTTCGCATGCGGCTGTGACGCCACTGGCCACCGGAGACGCTGTGCTCGCCAGGCGCACCAACGGAGCGGTCAAGGACAGCTCCGGCCGGTACGTGGAGGTTGCTCCGTTGTTGAAGGAGAACCCACCGTTCGTGTTGCCGGTCACCAGCGACTGCATGGGGCTGCTCGCCGTACCAATGTTGGGCAATCCACCGTCGGCACTGAGGGCGGCGACATCGAGCTTTGTGCCGCCCCAGCAGGCCAGGACGCAACCGCTGGACAAGTCGCCCGCAGGCGCGGGCACCGTCGCAGCAGTCCCGGTCGGCGGGGCCGCCAGCGTGCGAGCGGCCCCGGAGGCCTGCGCCCCCGTGGCCAGACCTGCGGAGGTGCTGGCGAGCACGACGCCTGCGGTGCTCGCATACGTGAGCTCACCCTGGAGACTGAGGAGACCGGCCGCGAGCGAGACGGCACCGTCGGCCACCGTGCTCGATCCGACCTGAACCGCCGTCGCGTCCGCACTGACGTCGAGCCGGTTGACGGCGGTCGGCTGGTAGGTCATCTGGGTGTAGGTCGTCACCGGCTTCAGGGTGCTCCGCTGCGAGTACAGGACGGTGGCGGAGACGCCGATCTGCTGTGCGGGTGGGGCGTCCCTGCCGGTGACTTGCGTGTCGTAGTCGGTCGGCGGGTCCACCACGGTCAGGGCGGTGTCACCCTTGAGGAACTGGGTACTCACCACCACGGTGAAGCCTTGGACCTGACTCACGGAGCGGTACATGGCGCCGGTGGCGGGTTCGTAGCCGCATCGGGTGCCGCCCGCGGCGACGTAGCCGGTCCACGTCGGTTGGGGTACGGCGTACGAGCCTGGGCTGCCGCAGGCCACCGGCCCCATCGGGGCGGTCTTGTCCTTGAAGTAGTAGTCGAGCACGTCGCGGTAGGGGCCGGCGTCGCGCGCGACGTGATACGGCAAGTTGCGCATCCGATCGAGCTGGCCCTGGGCTACCGCCTTCGCCTGAGTCACTTGTTTCGCCAAGTCGGTCGACCGGATCCCGACGACGAGCAGCGGGAGCAGCGCCACCAGCACGACCACCGTGATGCCAATGGCGACGATGACCTCGATGAGCGTGAAGCCGCCGTCTCGTGGCCTCTCGGGAGCGACAGCGGCGTCGTCAGCTGAGTGAGACACGACCGGTCAGTCCTTCGACAACGAGGGTGTAGAGCTTCGACGAGTCGGTGCGGATGACCTCGACGCTGCCTTGAGTCGCAGTCCCTCGCGCGAAGAACGTCACTCCGGTGCTCGGCGTGCCCGCAAACGACGGCGAGGCGACGTGCACCTGGGCACCGTCAGTTTTGAAGGGGCCGCCAACCCGCACTCGCGCAGGGTCACCGCAAGCACCGCGGTAGACCGAGTAGTTGTTGGCGGACACCTCGAACTGCACGCACATGGCCCGGCCTTCTGTCACTGCCCGCTGCTGCGTCTGCCGCATCAGGGACTGCAGCTCCCGCGCCGTCCCGGACTGCTCGCTGGACCGAGCCCAGGCCGACCAGCCGGACACAGCAAAGGCCATGACGATCCCGAGCAGGGCGATCGTGACCATGACCTCGATCAGCGTGAAGCCGCTGTCCCGCGCAGGCTGCGACACGGAGCCCTCCGATGGTCGACGGCGGACGTCCCCCCGAGCGGGCGGTCCCTAACGTCTCTGTCATCGGGTCGATGGCTGCGGGACTTGAGGCTGTGTCCGACAAAGAAACAACGAATCCGGAAAGAAATTCGGGCCGGGACTAAAGCGACCGCGACCGCCGGCCGAAGTACTCATCGACAAAGGCGCCAAGGCCCCCGGCAGACCGGTGCGGAACAGCGCAGGCAAGATCCGACCTCCCACAGGAGAACTCATGCTCGCTCGACTGCAGAAGTCCATGAAGGAGAAGGACCAGGGCTTCACCCTGATCGAGCTCCTCGTCGTCATCATCATCATCGGCATCCTCGCCGCCATCGCCATCCCGGTCTTTCTGAACCAGCGCAAGAAGGGTGTCGACGCGTCGATCAAGTCCGACCTGAAGAACGCCGCCACCGCGCTGGAGGCTTACACCACCTCCGGGTCCTGGACGGCTAGCGCTGGGCAAGCAGTCAGCAATATCGCCACCGATTTCAAGGAGTCGCCTGACAACGACATCACGTTCATTGTGGGAGACGCTGCGAACGGCTACTGCCTCAAGGGCACCAACACCGGCTCAGGCGCCACCCACGACTGGTACTACGCATCCGCCGGCGGTGGCCTTTCCAGCACGGCTTGCACCGCAGCCACCACACCCGCAACGCCGTGATCGATTCCTGACTCACACTCAACTGATCGGGGGGGGTGGCACTCCAACGGGTGCCGCCCCCTTCCCGCTTCTCGCGCCGGAGCACGTGAAAGGGAATAGGCCATGGCTGGACCGTTACGGCTCATAAGCCTCCGCGGCCTGGGGCTGCTGGTCGCGGTGGCGGTCGTGCTGCTCGCGGTCGACAGCGGGTCGGTGGTGTTGACCCGCATGTCCGAGCCCGACGACGTACGGACCGCCGGCTACAAGGCGGCGGAGGTCGCGAAGACCGGGCCGACGGTCCGCCAAGTGGCGCTGAACGCCCTGGCCACAGCTCGGCAGGACGCTGACACCCACGACATCAAGGTCCCCAGCAAGGGCTTCGCGATCTACCCCGACGGCCGGGTCACGCTGACCGGCACCAAGACCGCACCGACGATCCTGCTGCACCGGGTGTCCTTCCTCAGCCACTTCGCCGAGGTCAGCACCACCGTGACGGTGGAGCCCCTCCCCTACACCTCGTGACACCCCCACCCCCCCTAGCTTTCTCGAGGAGCAGAGCATGACGATGACCGCCAACCGCCCCACGCACGTGCTCGCCCCGGGAGTGGCCCGCGAGACCATCCACGAGATGGCCGCCGTGGTCCGCACGCTCTTCGGAGTGGGCCTCCAGGCCTCCCGTCAGCCGGTCGCTCCCGAGCCCGCGCAGGTGACCGCGCCGCCCGCGCCCGCGGCCCCCACTGCTCCTGTCGCCGAAGCCCCGATGACGGGCATCCCGGTGCCGGGTATCTCTGTGCCCGAGGCCCCCGCGGCCGGCATCCCGATGCCGAGCATCGCGCTGCCCGACATGGCCGCGTTCGAGACCGAGGAGACCGTGCCCTCGATGGAGATGCCCGTCCTCGACGAGACCCCGGCCGAGGTGCCCCTCGCCCGCATCCCCGTCATCGACGTGACCGACGACGAGCCCGAGGAGGCCGTCGCCCCGATCGCCCTCGCCCCGATCCCGCTGGCCCTGGTGCCGGACCTCGCACCGGCCGAGGACATCGGCACCGAGCGCCGCGCGGCGCTGCTCAACGAGCTCGCCTTCCTTGACGACTGAACTCACCTCCGCACCACTCCCTCAACGACCAAGGCAGGACACATGGCCGTCGGCCGCCCCAGCTCTCCGGCTCCACGCCGGCTGGCGCTGCTGGCTGCCCTGCCGCTGGCCCTGACCTGCCTGGCCGGTACCGCGCAGGCGGCGCCGCACACCTCCGGTGACACCAGCGCGAGCGTCCACGCCACGGCCCGTGCCGCCGCGATCCAGCAGAAGGTCGAGACCCGCTACGCCGCGTACGAGGAGTCCCGCCAGCGCGTCGAGGCCCTCAGCACCCAGGCCGCCCGGCTCACCACCAACGCCGAGAAGGCCGCCGACACCGCCTCCCAGCTGCGAGAGCAGGTCGCCGACGAGGAGGGTGGGCTCTTCCACGCCATCGGTGACCTGGTCTCCCCCGGCGAGTCCGACCTGGACCGCGCCGCCGAGGCGGCCGCCGACGCCGAGTCCGCGCGGCAACTGTCCGACATGGTCCAGGGCAAGCTCGCCGACTCGATCGCCCAGGCCGAGCACGACCGGCAGAGGTACCAGGCGGCCCAGCGCAAGCAGGAGCGCATCGAGGCGACCTGGACCGCGCGCCAAGTCATCGCCGCGGCGATCCACCGTTCTCAGCTCCCGGCCGGGTACGCCGTCACCGACCCCGCGCAGGACCGCCGCAACCACCTGGCCCTGCGGGCCTGGGAGCGGTACCTCCGCCAGGTCGGCACCGCCGCGGTCGTCCCGCCGCCGGCCGAGCAGCTCGACGAGCCCGGCGACCTGCCCACCCCGCTCGAGCCCGTCCGCGACGCCGGCTACCGGCCGATCCACGGCGTCGGCCAGGCGCAGCTGCCCGACGGCCGCCGAGTAACGGTGCTGCCGGCCGAGGCGGTCCGCGCGGTCTCCGAGGCGTTCCACCGGCTCGGCCTGTCCACCGTCCCCGGCGGCGTCGACGCCACGACGTACGCCTGCGGCGGCCTGGTCGCCAACGCCTGGGGCACCAGCATGCTGACGCTGCCCTCCGACGTGACCGGCCAGTGGCAGGAGCTGCACGCGGTCCCCCGCGCCACCCTCCAGGTCGGTGACGTCGTCGTCCTCGGCGGCCAGCGCGCCGGGCTGGACCAGACCGCGGTGTACGTCGGGCTGCAGCGGGTCATCGTCGTCGACCCGGGCACCGGCACCGCGGGCGTGCAGCCGCTGCCCGCGCGCTTCCTCGGCGTACGCCGGGCCACGCTGCCGGCGAGCGACAAGAAGACCCCCGAGCCCCCGGCCGGTGGCACCTGCAGCCCGGCCGCCCCCGCCCCGGTGGTGGACGGCTCCGGCCCGCTGCTCATTCCGCTGGCCGCGGGCAGCTACCGCCTCTCCGCCGGCTTCGGCGACGGCGGCCACCTCTGGTCCTCCGGCGAGCACACCGGCCAGGACCTCGCCGCCTCGACCGGCACCCCGGTGCTGGCCGCCGCGTCCGGCGTCGTCACCATCGAGCACCCCGACTGGGCCGGCAACCTGGTCCGCATCGACCACGGCGGCGGCGTGGAGACGTGGTACGCCCACCTCTCCCGCGTCGACGTCACCCCCGGCCAGAGCGTCGGCCCCGGCCAGCAGATCGGCGCGGTCGGCAACCTCGGCAACACCACCGGACCGCACCTGCACTTCGAGGTCCGCCTCGACGGCTCCCCCGTCGACCCGACCCAGGTGCTCGACCTGCCCGAGGCCCCGCGCGCGACGTACACCAACGGCGAGGTCCCCGAGACCGCCCTGTGCGCGGCCACCTCCGACGGGGTCCAGCTGCTGCGCTGCGACGCCGCGGTGGCCTACCGGCTGATGGGCGCGGCGTTCGAGTCCGACAACGGCGCACCGCTGTGCATCACCGACTCCTACCGGTCCCGCGCCGGCCAGGAGAAGGTGCACGTCCTCAAGCCGAACATGACAGCCACCCCCGGCACCTCGGTGCACGGCTGGGGGCTCGCGGTCGACCTGTGCGGCGGCATCGAGAGCTTCGACACCGGCGAGCACACGTGGATGGTGGCGCACGGCCCGGCGTTCGGCTGGCACCACCCCTCGTGGGCGGAGGCCGGAGGAAGCCGACCGGAGCCGTGGCACTTCGAGTACGGCGGCTGATCACTTCCGTTACTCTGGCCCCGAAGATCCGCCCGGTGAGGGCCACGAGCTTCGGGGGAGGACGACGTGGAGGCACTCGACAACTCCGTCGACCTGCTCTGGCGACGGTTCAAGGACGACGGTGACAAGGACGCCCGGGACCGGCTCGTCCTGCAGTACTCCCCCCTCGTCAAGTACGTCGCCGGCCGCGTCCGCTCCGGCCTCCCCTCCACCGTCGAGCAGGCCGACCTGGTCTCCGACGGCGTGATCGGGCTGATGGACGCCATCGACAAGTTCGACCCCGACCGCGGCCTGCAGTTCCAGACGTACGCCGTGTCGCGGATCCGCGGGGCGATCGTCGACGGGCTGCGCGCCTCGGACTGGGTGCCGCGGTCGATCCGCGAGAAGATCCGCGACATCAACGCCGCCCAGGCCGGCCTCGAGCGCCAGCTGGGGCGCGCGCCGCAGGACGGCGAGGTCGCCGCCGAGCTCGGAATCACTGTCGCCGAGCTGCGCACGATGTACAGCCAGACCGCCTACACCAGCGTCGTCAGCTTCGAGGCCGCCACCCTCGACGACGAGGAGACCCCGCGCGCCGCGGTCGACCTGCCCGGCGCTGACGACGACATCCCGCCCGGCTTCCTCGCCGCGGTGCGCGAGCTCGCCGAGCGCGACCAGATCGTGGTGGCGCTCTACTACTGGGAGCGGCTCACCCTCGCCGAGATCGGCCAGGTGCTCGGCGTCACCGAGTCCCGGGTCAGCCAACTGCACAGCCGCGCCACGATGACGCTGCGCCGCAAGCTCGCCGAGTCACTGCAGCACTGACTCATCCCCGACGGGCCAGGAAGACCAGCTCGCGGCCGGGCCGGTCCGGCGCGTCTCTGACGTCCTCGACGGTGAAGCCGGCGTCGGCCAGCGACGCCTCGACCTCGACGCGCGAGCGGAAGCGCAGCGTCGAGTCCGAGGTGAGCACGGCGCCGTCGGAGTCGAAGACGACGGTCCAGCGGAAGGACACCAGGTCACCGCTCACGTCGGTGAGGTCGCACCAGGTCTCCACTCCCCCGACGCCGTCGACATCGGCGCGGGCGTGGGTGTGCTCGCGGTCCCACTCGCGCCAGGCCTCGGCGGCCGGGTCCCGGGTCTCGAGCACCAGGTGGCCGCCGGGACGGAGCGCGGCATGCACCGCGTTCAACGTCGCCGCCCAGTCCTCGTCGGTCACGAACACCTGCGCGACATTGGCGGTCATGGTCGCCAGGTCGACCTGGAGCGGTGGCAGCGTCGTGGCGTCCCCGTGCAGCCAGGTCACCCGGTCGGCGCCGGGCTTGGTGCGGGACACGTCGAGCGAGGCCGCGGCCGGGTCGACGCCGGTGACCGAGAGGCCGCGCTCGGCGAGCAGGCACGCGAAGGTGCCGGTGCCGCAGCCCACGTCGAGCACGCTGCGGGCGCCGAGCTCGTCGGCGATCCCGGCGTACACGTCCAGGTCGCTGCGGTCGGGATCGAGCGGGTCGTAGATCTCCGCGAGGCGGCGGTCGTCGAAGATCGGGTCGGCCACGGACGTGACCGTAGCCCCTCCCGGCCGGGGCCTCGGAAATCGTGTCGGGTCCAGCGGTGGACTGGCCACCGATCACCCGGCACAAACGGGGGCAGACTCACCGCCACTCCAGGACCGACGCCGCCAGCGGTGGACTGGCCACCATTCACCCGGCACAAACGGGGGCAGACTCACCGCCACTCCAGGGCCGACGCCGCCAGCGGTGAGCTGGCCACCATTCGCCCGGCACAAACGGGGGCAGGCTCACCGCCACCCCGGACGACGGCCAGCGTCAGGCGGCGCGCAGCGCGGTGAGGCGGGCGACCAGGCGGCGCAGCGGGGTGTCCGGCTTGGCCGGGCGACGGATCGGGAGCAGGTCGGTGCGGCCCTCGTGCTCGGCGATCATCTGGATCGCGTCGGCGTCGTACGCCGCGGCGAGCTCGGCGGCGCGGGCCGGGTCGTTCTCGGTGACGGCGGTGTTGATGGCGTCGACGTACGACTCGTGCAGGACGTTCAGGTCATCGATCAGACGGGGCATGGATCTCCTCGGTAGGGGTGCGCTCTCACTGGGTAGAGCACACCCCCCTCGTCGGTTAGTCCCGATCGCCCCTGCTTGTGACGCAGTCGACGTCGCGCGCCCAGCCCGGCCAACCCGGCCAACCCGGCCGGGAGGCAGGTTGGCGACCTGCTTTATCAAGGTATGTCGCCGAGTCTCCACCTGCCACGGTTCACGCGTCGTGGGAAGCGACGGTCCGCCTACATACCTTGATAAAGCGGCGATCGACCGCCCGCGCCGGTGAGTCCCGTACGACGCCCGAGGTGACGAGGCTCAGTTGGCCCCGCTGGACCCCGGCAGGCTGAGCGTGGCCACCACGCCGGCGTGGTCGGAGGCCCACAGCGGCGGGGTGTTCGAGATCAGCTCGTCGTTGACCACCTCGGCGGACTGGGTGCGCACCGGGCCGTGGGTCAGGATCAGGTCGATCCGGGTCTTCAGCTGCGAGACCGGGTTGGTCAGCGTGCTGTTCTGGCAGCAGGTGTCGCCGTTGGCGCCGCCGTTGACCGCCCAGGCGTCCTTGAACCACGACTTCGTCAGGTCGGTGTACGTCGTGGTGTTGGTGTCCGTGGGGGCCGGCTCGGCGTCGGAGTTGAAGTCGCCGGTGGCGATCACCGCTCCGCCGGTCTTCGCGGGTCCGGCCAGGAACTCCCGGGCCTGCGCCTCCTGCACGGTCGGGAAGCCCTCGACCTCGAGGTGGGTGGTGACGAACCGGAACTTCGTCGCGTTGTACGTCGCGTCGATGTAGGCCCAGCCGCGGGCGAAGGAGACCGGCGGGGCCGGCGGGGTCCCCGGCAGGCTCGGCACCGGGAAGGTCTGCTGGGTGGCGTAGTCGCCGCTCTGCGAGTCCTTCACGACCAGGCCCGCGGTGTCGTCGTTGACCAGGATCACGTCGCGGTCCTGGAGCTTCACCACGCAGTTCGGCTTGGTCGGGTCGGTGAATGCGTCGCAGCCGAAGCCCGGCGCGACCAGCGGCGCGGGGCCGATGTCGGCGTTCTCGGAGACCGCGGCGACGCTGTAGTCGAGGCCGCGCTTCTGCAGCGCCGCCTGGAGGATCGCGAGGAAGTCGTAGCTCGGCGGGTTCGCTCCCGCGACGAGCGGCTGCGCGATCCAGCGGGTGACCTCCTGCAGCCCGATCAGGTCCGGCTCCTGCGCGTCGATCGTGTCGGCGATCGCCTCGGCGCGCTTCGGGAAGTTCGTGAACACGGCCGTGCCGTAGATCTGCGCCACCGCGCGGACGAAGTCCTCCGGGGTCTGGTCCGGGACGAGGGCCGGGTCGAGGCTCGAGCCGAGGTAGAGGTTCTGGGTCATCACGGTGAGCTCGCCGCCGCGCCCGCCGCTGCCGGCGTCCGCGCTGGCGGACTGGACGGAACCGGGGATCGCGATCGCCACCGCCACGGTGAGCAGCGACGCGACGGCAAGGCGGGCGCGGGTCCGGAACCTCATGGGTCACTCCTGGGGTCGACAGTGCCCCCACCCTCTGCCCCACGAGGCGCCACGTGCATCACCCCTTTGGGGGAGGCTCAGGACCCGTACGCCGTGGCCTCGAAGTGCTTGCGCAGCCCGGTCAGGGTGCTGGCGACCAGCCCCTTGATCACCCGGCGCCGGACGAAGCCGGGCAGCGGCAGGTTGTGGTGGATGGTCAGCTCGTAGGTCACCGAGGTCCGGTCCGGCCCGAGCTCCACGAGCGTGTAGCAGCCCTCCTGGCCGGTCTGCATCTTCCCCGCGAGCATGGTCCAGCTCATCGTGTTGTCGGTGTGCTCGTAGCTCAGCGTGTACTCGTCGGTGCCGACCGCCGCCGACGCCTTGAACCGGGCGGTCGCCGGCAGCTCGTCGCCCTCGTAGACCTCGAGCAGCTCGGCCTCGAGGATCTCGGGGATCCAGTCGACCTGGCTCTCCACGTCCCGGATCGTGGCGAGCACGTCGGCGAACGGCGCGTCCACCTCGACGGTCTGGGTGTCGGAGTCAGTGGGCATCCGGACCCCCGTCGTACCCCAGCCGGAGCAGCTCGGTGAGCTCGCTGAGCAGCGGCATCCGCGGGTTGGTGCGGTTGCTGAGGTCGGAGAAGGCGGTCATCGCCAGCCCGGGCAGCGCCGCCTCGAACTCCTCCGCGGAGATCCCCAGCGCCTTCATCGAGCGCGGCATCCCGAGCCGGTCGAGCAGGTCCTCCACGCCCTGGAACAGCCGGCGCCGGCTCTCCTCCGGCTCCCGGCCGCCGAAGACGACCCGGCCGAGCTGGGCGTACTTGTCCGGCGCGACGTACGCCGAGTAGCCCGGCGCGGGCATGAACTTGCTCGGCAGCCCGGCGTTGTAGCGCAGCACGTGCGGCAGGAAGAGCCCGTTGGCCCGGCCGTGCGCGATCCCGAACCGCGCGCCCACCGCGTGGGCCAGCGCGTGGTTGGTGCCGACGAAGGCGTTGGAGAAGGCGAGCCCGGCCAGGGTGGCGGCGTTGGCCATGTCGGTGCGGGCGCCGAGGTCCTGCGGGTCCTCGAGCGCCCGGGGCAGCGCGTCGAAGATCAGCCGGGCGGCCTGCACGCAGAACGCGTCGGTGTAGGGCGAGGCGAAGATCGAGACGGCGGCCTCCAGCGCGTGCGTGAGCGCGTCGACACCGCTGTCGACCGTCACCGTCGCCGGCATGCTCAGCGTCAGCATCGGGTCCACGATGGCCACGTCGGGCACCAGGCAGTAGTCGACCAGCGTCTCCTTGCGCTCCCCCACCGTGATCACCGCGGCCGGCGAGACCTCCGAGCCGGTGCCGGAGGTGGTCGGTACGGCGACCAGCCGGAGCGAGTGGGCGTCCCGCGGGTAGTCGGCCACCCGCTTGCGCGGGTCCAGGAACGGCAGCGTGAGGTCGTCCAGCGACTTCTCGGGGTGCTCGTAGAAGAGCCGCATCGCCTTGGCGGCGTCCATGACCGAGCCGCCGCCCACCGCGACCAGCAGGTCGGGCCGGGCCCGGGTCAGCAGCGCGACGCCAGCGCGGATGGTGCCCTCGTCCGGCTCCGGCTCGACCTGGCTGAACACCTGGACGTGCTGGGTCCGGAGCTTGCCGCGCAGCAGGTCCGGCACCCCACGGCGTTCGCTGTCGGCGTCGGTGACGATGACCGCGGTCTCGCACTCGATCTCGCGCAGGTTCTCCAGGGCACCGGCGTTGAAGTAGGTGTTGGACGGGACCCGGAACCACTGCGGCGGCGTCCGCCGGTGCGAGACGGTCTTGATGTTCAGCAGCTGCAGGTAGTTGACGTTCTCCGTGGTGCTGGACCCGCCCCAGGTGCCGCAGCCCAGCGAGAACGTCGGGGTCAGGTTGTTGTAGACCCCGCCCAGCGCGCCCACGGCCGTGGGCGCGTTGACCAGGATCCGGCCGGTGCGCACCGCCTTGCCGTAGGCGTCGATGACCGCCGGGTCCTCGGCGTACACCGCGGAGGTGTGCCCGAGGCCGCCGTGCTCGGTGACCAGGACCGCCGCGGCGATGCCGTGCTCGACGCTGGGCGAGCGGACCAGGCCCAGCACCGGCATCAGCTTCTCCTGCACCAGCGGGTGCGCCGCGAGCTGGTCGAGGTCGGTCGGCAGCGGCGCCAGCAGCAGCTTGGTCTCCGGGGCGACGGTGAGGCCTGCCCGGGCGGCGAGCTGTGGGGCCAGCTGGCCGAGGGCGGCCATGTTGACCTTGTCGCCGATCCCCGTCTCGCAGCCGAAGGCGAACTGGACCAGGCTGTCGGCCTCCTCCTCGGTGAGCAAGTGGGCGCCCATCCGCTGGAACTCCGCGAGCATCTCGTCGTACACCGCGTCGTCGACGATGCAGGTCTGCTCGGCCGGGCAGATCACCGAGGCGTCGAACGTCTTGGAGATCAGGATGTCGACCACCGCGCCCCGGATGTCCGCGGACCGGTGGATGTAGATGGGGGCGTTGCCCGGGCCGACGCTCAGCCCGGGCTTGCCGGCCGCGTTGGCGAGCGCCACGATCTTCGGCCCGCCGGTGACCCAGATGAAGTCCACGTCCGGGTGCTTGAAGAGGTAGTGCGTCACCTCGTGCGCGGCGTCCGGGATCACCTGCAGGGCACCCGGCGGCATCCCCGCCGCCTCGGCCGCCTCGCGCAGGATCTCCACTGCCCGCTCGCAGCAGCGGGTGGCGTACGGCGAGGGCCGGAACAGGATCGCGTTGCGGGTCTTGGCCGCCACGATCGCCTTGTAGAGGACCGTCGAGGTCGGGTTGGTCACCGGCGTGATCGCGAGGACCACCCCGATCGGCTCGGCCACGTGGACGATGTTGCGCTCGACGTCCTCGTCGATGACGCCCACGGACTGCTTGTCGCGCAGGTAGTCCGACAGGAACTCGGTGGCCACGTAGTTCTTGACCACCTTGTCCTCGAAGACCCCGAACCCGGTCTCCTCGATCGCCACCTGGGCCAGCTCCGCGGCCGCGCGCACGCCGGCCCGCACCATGGCGTCGACGATCGCGTCGACCTCCTCCTGGTCGAGCTCGCGGAAGCCTTCGGCCGCTCTCCTGCTGGCGTCGACGATCGCGTCGACCTCGTGGCGCCTCGCGTCGTCGAGGCCGGTGGGGGGTGTTTCGGTCAGTGTCATGGCGCGCTCCAGGGGTCACCACCACCCTGACCAGCGCCGGTGCCTGCGGACAGGGACGATGGTCACGAGCGTGGACGTCGAGGAGACCCACCTGCCGGGGGACCCGTTCGGGACCGGTCAGGACCTGGGGCCCTGACCCCGCCACCGCATCGCGTCGCAACCTGACGGCAGGAGGTGTCGCGATGTGTGCTCAGCACACCAGCTCCCAGGGGGCGTCGAAGTTCGCCGCGGTGGGCTCCCGGCGGGCGGAACCCTGGCTGTGGCTGGCCGGCGGTGCGCTCCTCTTCTTCCTGGTGCCACTGGTCGGCGCGGACCTGCTGGGGCTGCAGCCCGACCTCTACTACCTCGTCTACTTCACGATCGCGGTGGCGTGGTTCGTCGCGTTCGTCCGGGTGTACGACGAGCAGCTGCGCGGGTTCTGGCGCCACCACCTCGGTCGCAGCCTCGTGGTCGGCCTGCTCGTCGGCCCGGTCCTGGTGGCGGTCGTGCTGAACCAGGCCGGCACGGACCGGCCGGACGGCTGGCGCCTCGCGTTCGAGATCCTCTGGCGCGGCCTGGTGTACGGCGCCGTCGACGCGCTCGTCCTGTTCGTCTTCCCGGCGGCGGTGGCCCACCTGGTCATGCACGGGGACCACGAGGGCGCCCGCCGCAAGGTGGGCTTCGCGGCCCTGGCGCTGGCCCTGTCGATGCTGGTCACCGCGGCGTACCACCTCGGCTACCCCGAGTACCGCGACCGGGACCTGCGCTCCCCCGAGATCGGCGCGGTGATGGCCAACCTGCCGGCGATGCTCACCGGCAACCCGCTCGGCGCGGTGGTCGCCCACGACGCCGCCCACGTCACCGCCGTCGTCCACGCCAACGAGGGCGGCCCGGCCCAGATGCTGCCGCCCAAGGTGACCTCCGACTACCCCAGCCGCGGCGACTCCGACGTGGCCACCGCCCTGGCCGTCGTGTGGATGGTGGCGGCCGCGGGCGCGCTGACCCTGCTGGTCCGGCGCCGTCGTACGACGCACTGACCCCCCGGGCGGCCGGATGTGGGACCTCCGGCCCGGTACACGAACCGGTCGACGGCGGATGCTCGGGGGAACGACCGCTCGCCGACCGCCGAGGGAGTCCCCATGCAGCACCTCACGTCGCTCCGTCGTACCGCCGCCGTTGCCGCCGCCGTCGCGGCCCTCCCGTTCCTCGCCGGGCCCGCCGAGGCCGCCAGCCGCGCGGTCGACGACGCCCAGGGCGACATGTGGAAGGTCGAGGAGGGCGGGACCAACCCGACCGCGACCCCGGGGGCGTCACTGGGCGACTTCCTGCGGACGAAGTACACCCACACCGACTCGCGCGTGATCGTGAAGGCGAAGTTCGTCGACCTCGCCCCGGTCGGGAAGCGCTTCACCGTCTGGGTGGAGATGCGCAACCAGGACCACCGGAAGTGGTTCGCCGGGCTCGAGGCGACGCCGAAGAACCGGGCCGGCGAGGGGTTCCTGATGACGAACCGCGGCAAGGACCTCGCCTGCGACGTCCGGCTGCGCATCGACTACGACCGCAACACGGTCCGGGCCGGCTTCCCGCGCAGCTGCCTCGACAACCCGCGCTGGCTGCAGTTCAGCACCCTGAGCGAGCAGGTCCGCCGCTCCTGGAAGTACGCGTGGCTCGACAACGCCCAGACCAAGGCCATCGACAGCCGGGTCTGGAGCACCAAGGTGCGCCATGGCTGAGGCCGCGGGCGTCCTCTCCGACCGGGTCCGGCGGCGTCCGTGTGCGCAGGGCCGACCCTGGTCCTAGGATCACCCACGACCCGAACGGGGTCCGAGATCTGAGGAGTGCATGTGGAGTCTGGTGCCTACGGGTGGATGGATCTGCTGAGGGAGAGCCGCGAGGACGTGCTCGTCCGGTGGGCGAGGCTCGTCGAGCGGAACCTCGGCGACCGGCTCACGGCCGCCGAGCTCGACCACGACATCCGCGAGATCTTCGACCTGCTGCTGGCCGGGGCCGGCACCGACGCGGCCGGCGCCCTGAGCGGTGCGTCGTACGACGAGCTGCGCAGCCTGCTCGCGGAGCTCAGCAGCACCCGGGCCCGGCAGGGCTTCAGCCCCACCGAGACCGCGATCAGCATCTTCGCGCTCAAGGAGGCGGTCCTCGGGGTGCTCGAGGCGCACGAGGACCTGCGCGGCTACCAGGCCTTCGCCAACCTGTCGCGGCTCGTCGACGACCTCGGGCTGTTCATGCTCGAGTCCTACGCCGCCGCCCGGGACCGCGTCATCGCCGAGCAGGCCGAGACCCTGCTCGAGCTGGCCACCCCGGTGGTGAAGCTGTGGGACGGCGTGGTCGCGCTGCCGCTGGTCGGCACCCTGGACTCCGCGCGCACCCAGGTGGTGATGGAGGCGCTCCTGCAGGCGCTCGTCGACACCGGGTCGGAGCACGCCATCATCGACATCACCGGCGTGCCCGCCGTGGACACCCAGGTCGCCCAACACCTGCTCAAGACCGTCCAGGCGGCCCGCCTCCTCGGGGCCGACTGCATCATCTCCGGCATCCGGCCCCAGATCGCGCAGACGGTGGTCGGGCTGGGCATCGAGTTCGGGGACATCCACACCAAGGCGAGCCTGTCCGACGCCCTGCTGCTGGCGCTGCGGCGCTCCGGCTTCGACCTGGTCCCGCGCAACGGGCGGTCGGGCAGCTGATGGATCGCGTACCGATCCTGAAGATCGGCGACATCCTGCTGGTGTCGATCCAGATCGACCTGCAGGACCACATCGCCCTCGCGTTACAGGACGACCTCAGCAACAGGATCGTCGAGACGGGCGCCAGCGGAGTGCTCATCGACATCTCCGCGCTCGAGATCGTGGACAGCTTCATCGGCCGGATGATCTCCACGACGGCCGCGGTCTCGCGGGTCCTGGACGCCGAGACCGTGGTCGTCGGGATGCAGCCGGCCGTCGCCATCACGCTCGTGGAGCTCGGGCTCACGCTGAGCGGCGTCCGCACGGCGCTGGACGTCGACCGCGGCCTGGCCCTGCTCAAGCGCTCCGCGGGACCCGTCGAGGAGGAACCCCTCGAGCCCGCCTCCCCCGACCGGACCCATGAGCCACCAGTCGACTGACACCGCCGAGCCTCTCGTCCTGGCCTCCGAGGCGGACGTGGTCCGCGTCAGGCAGGCGGTGCGCGCGGCCGCGGTCGCGGCCACGTTCTCCCTCGTCGACCAGACCAAGCTCGTCACCGCCACCAGCGAGCTCGCCCGCAACACGCTCGTGTACGGCGGCGGCGGCCGCGTGCTCGTGCAGACCGTCGACCGGGACCGTCGACGCGGCGTGCTGGTCGAGTTCGTCGACGAGGGTCCGGGGATCCCGGACGTGGACCTCGCCATGACCGACGGCTGGACCAGCGGCAGCGGCCTGGGCCTCGGCCTGTCCGGGGCGAAGCGACTCGTCGACGAGTTCGACCTGGAGACCGCCCCCGGCAAGGGCACGAGCGTCCGCGTCACGAAGTGGAAGCGGTGACCACCATGACCCGCCCGGGCCTCCCACAGCCCACCGGTGACGTGTGGATCCACGTCGAGGACGACGGGTCGGTGCCGACGGTCCGCCGCCGCGCCACCGAGCTGGCCACCATCGCCGGCTTCGACGAGAACCGGGTGGCGCAGGTCGGCATCGCCGCCACCGAGCTCGCCTCGAACATCGTGAAGCACGCCGGCGAGGGCAGCGTCGTCCTGCGCCGGATCCAGGCGGAGACCACCACCGGCGTCGAGCTGATCACCATCGACTCGGGACCCGGCCGGCGCAACATCCACGCGATGGTCGCCGACGGGACCACCACCTCGGGCACGCTCGGGATCGGCCTCGGCGCGGTGAAGCGGATGGCCGGAGCGCTGCACCTGCACTCGGTCCCGGGTCACGGGACCGTCGTCTCCGCCGCCCTGTGGCCGTCCCTGGAGCAGCCCGCCGCGCTGCCGGTCTCGGGCCTGGTGCGCCCGCTCCGGGGCCAGGAGGTCTCCGGCGACGCGATCGCCCACCGCGCGTTCGAGGGCGGGCACCTCATCATGGCCGCCGACGGCCTCGGGCACGGCCCGCTGGCCGCCGTGGCGTCGACGCGCGCCGTCGAGGTGTTCCAGGAGTCCGCCGGCGTGGCTCCCGGCGCGCTGATCACGCGCATGCACGGCGCCCTGTCCGGCACCCGGGGTGCCGCGGTCGCCGTGGTGCGGCTCGACGAGGACACACGCACCGTCGTGCACGCCGGGGTCGGGAACATCGCCGGCCGGCTGCTCGGCGAGCACCGCTCCCGCGGCATGGCCTCCCAGCCGGGCATCGTCGGGCACAACCTGCCCCGGGTCCGCGAGACCTCGTTCGACGCCTCCGACACCCGGGCCGTGGTGCTGCACAGCGACGGGCTCACCGAGAAGTGGGAGCTCTCGTCGCTGCCCGGCGTGATCCGCCAGGGTCCGGCGGTGCTGGCGGCGGCGCTGATGCGGGAGGCCGGCGTACGACGGGACGACGCGAGCGTCGTGGTGCTCAGGGTCCCGGCATGAGCGGCGAGACCATCCTGCGCGTGCACCTCGAGGCGGAGTCCGACGTGTTCGCGGCCCGTCGCGTCGGCCGCGACTGCTCGGCCGCGTTGGGGCTCGACCGCCTCGACGCGGTGCGGGTGGCCACCGCGCTGAGCGAGGTCAGCCGCGAGGTCGTCCTCGCCGGCGGCGGCGACCTGACCTTCTCGTTCGTCCCGCCCGACACGATCTCGGTGGTCCTCGTGGTCTCCGGCGCTGCGGTCGCCTCCGGGTCGCTGCCCCGCAGCGCGAGCTGGGAGGCCGGCCTGGAGGCCGCCAACCGCCTGATGGACCAGGTGGACGTGGCCCTCGGTCCGGACGGCCGGCCCACCGTGACGCTGTCGAAGCGACTGGGCTCGCGCGTGGAGATGACCGCCGACCGCCGCGCCGAGCTGAACCGCCGGCTGCAGCACCACGCCGCGCGCACGCCGGGCGAGGAGCTGCGCGAGCAGAACCGGGAGCTGATCGCCGCCCTCGAGGAGGTGCGCCGGCAGAAGGCGGACCTCGAGGTGGCCAACGCCGAGCTCGAGGAGACCAACCGGGGCGTGATGGCGTTGTACGACGAGCTCTCGACCGAGCTCGAGCGGACAAACAAGGGCGTCGTGGCGCTCTACGCCGAGATCGACGACAAGAACCGTCAGCTGCGGGAGGCCAGCGAGGCCAAGAGCAGGTTCCTGCGCAGCATCAGCCACGAGCTGCGCACCCCCGGCAACTCCATCCTCGGGCTGACGCGGCTCCTCCTCGACGACGGCGGCGGCTATCCGCTGGACACCGAGCAGCAGGAGCAGATCGGGTACATCCGGACCAGTGCCGAGGACCTCCTGCGGCTGGTCAACGAGCTCCTCGACCTGGCCAAGGCGGAGTCGGGCCACCTGGACGCCACGCTGCGGGACGTCTCCCTGCAGCAGCTCTTCGAGGAGCTGCGGGGCACCATCGAGCCGCTGCTGCGTCCCGCGGTCGCGCTGGTCGCCGACGACCCGGGGGCCGCGGGCCGGCTGCGCAGCGACCCCGAGCTGATCCGACACGTGCTGCGCAACCTGCTCAGCAACGCCGCCAAGTTCACCGAGGCCGGCGAGATCGGCCTCTCCGCGCACCGGGACGGCGACCGCGTCCTGGTCGAGGTGCGCGACACCGGGCTGGGCATGTCGCCGGAGGACCAGGTCCACGTGTTCGAGGAGTTCTACCAGGTGCGCACCCCCCTTCACGCCACCGTGCGCGGCACCGGGCTGGGGCTCCCCTTCGCCCAGCGCGTGGCGCGCGCGCTCGGTGGCGAGCTGACGCTGCGCAGCGAGCAGGACGTCGGGAGCGTGTTCACGCTGTCGCTGCCCGTGGCCGGGCCGGCGCCGGACGCCGGTGCCGCGGTCGAGGCGGGTGAGGGCTGATGGAGGAGAGCAGTGCGCCGACGGTGCTGGTGTGCGACGACACCCCGGCCAAGCGGTACGTCATCAGCAGCTGGCTGCGCCGCGCCGGGTACCGCGTCGTCCAGGCGGAGTCGGCGGGCGAGGCGATCGACCTGATGGACCGGGAGCCGGTGGACCTGGCCGTGCTCGACGTCCACCTCCCCGACCGCAGCGGCCTGGAGGTCACCTCCCTGATCCGGTCCCGGCAGGCCGTCGCCGCCACCCCGGTGGTCCACATCTCGGCGGTCGCCGTGGAGACCACCGACCGGATCGCCGGCCTCGACGTGGGCGCCGACGCCTACCTGGTCGACCCGATCGACCCCGAGGAGATGCTGTCCACGGTCCGCGCCCTGCTCCGCGCGTCGGGTGCCCGGCGCAGCGCCGAGCGGTTCGCCGCCCGGTCCGGACGCCTGCACCGCGTCTCGGTGCGCCTGAACCTCGCGGCCAACCCCGCGCGGCTGGCCGACGCCGCCGCCCGCGCGGCGGCGGAGGTCCTCGACACCGTGGCGGTCGCGGTGCTGGTCGGTGACGACGGGCAGGGGGTCCGGAGCACCTGCTCGGTCGGGGACCTGGCGGCGGCCTCGTCCCTGCTGAACGCGGTCGACGTCGAGAAGCTGCTGGCGGCCGTCGGCGACGAGATGGTGGCCAGCCCGCAGGTCGACGCCTGGCGGGACGTCCTCCCCACGATCGGCGAGGGCGCCTGGCGGCTCTGGCCCGTGCGCGAGGCCGCGGTGCTGGCCGGCCTGATCGCGGTGCCCACCGAGGCGGTCGAGGACGACACCCACTCGGTCAGCCTGATGCAGCGCCTGGCGCAGTCGGTCTCGGTGGCGCTGTCCAACCTGCGCGTGCTGGCCCACGAGCGGCGTACGGCCCTGATGCTCCAGCGCAGCCTGCTGCCGGCGGTCCTGCCGGAGCGCGAGGGCCTCGTCATCGCCGCCCGCTACCGCGCCTCGGAGCAGCACGCCGAGGTGGGCGGGGACTTCTTCGACGCGTTCGAGACCGACGACGGCCGCTGCTTCGTGGTCATCGGCGACATCCAGGGCCACTCCCTGGAGGCGGCGGTCGTGATGGCGGAGATCCGCTACTCGCTGCGGGCCTACGCGTACGACGGGCACGGGCCGACCGAGATCCTCAACCGTCTCGACGTCCTGCTCGACCGTCGCGACACCCCCGAGCTGACGGCCACCGCGTGCATCGCGGTCATCGCCCCGGACCGCAGCAGCATGGACGTCGTGACCGCCGGGCACCTCCCGCCGCTCCTGGTCCGGGACGGGCGGCCGGCGTACGTCGACTGCGAGGGCCCGATGCTCGGCCTGCAGGTCGGCGCGGCGGACCCGACCACGCTCGCGCTGCACGCCGGGGACCGTGTCGTCCTGATGACCGACGGGCTCGTCGAGCGCCGCGACGAGCCCCTGGACCGAACCATGGAGCGGCTCGCCGACGACGTGGCCCGGGCCCGGGACGTGGAGGCGGAGACGCTGGCCGACCAGATCATCGACCGCTGGGGTCACGGCGAGGACGACGTCGCCCTGCTGATCGTGGACGTCGACGCACACCTCTGAGCAGCTCCGGGCCGAGCTGCCTCTCGCGCACGCGTTGCGCGAAAGCCGCCCTTCCGGCCCGCCCGCGCGGCTACGGTGCCGACCATGCGTCGTCGTGCCTTCGTCCTGGTCAACCGTGTGGCGAACGTGGTCGTACGCCGCCTGGGACTGCGCCGCTTCCGGGGCGGCGACCTGCTCCTGCTGACCACGGTGGGGCGCAGGACCGGT
This sequence comes from Nocardioides koreensis, assembly GCF_039531775.1. NCBI lineage: Bacteria > Bacillati > Actinomycetota > Actinomycetes > Propionibacteriales > Nocardioidaceae > Nocardioides > Nocardioides koreensis. The sequence goes on from NZ_BAAAQR010000003.1 coordinate 56,270, forward strand.
CAGCCGCGCACGACCCCGCTGCTCTACCTCGCCGAGCAGGACCGCTGGATCGTGGTCGCCTCCAACGGCGGGGCGGACTGGGAGCCGGGCTGGTGGCTCAACCTGCGCGCCGGGTCGCCGGGGACGGTGAAGATCAACGGCACGGCGACGCCCGTGTCCGGCACCGAGATCGACGGACCGGAGCGCGAGGAGATGTGGGCGCGCCTCAACGCCGACGTGTTCGACTACGAGTCCTACCAGCGCAAGGTGAGCCGCCGGCTCGCGGTCGTCGCGCTGGCTCCGGTCCCCGCCTGACTGACGTCTCCCGGTCCTGTCCGGGGTCCACTATCGTCGGTCCCCATGGAGTCCCTCGCCGACCTGTGGCAGGCGATCCCGGTGGCCCTGCACGACCCGGTGGCGCTGGCGGTCCCGTTCTTCCTGCTGTTCGTCGGGCTCGAGGGGCTGGCGGCGTACCTGCTCGAGGACGAGCGCCCCGACGACCAGCGCAGGACCCCCGACGGCAGGGCGCTCCCGCTGCCCGGTGGCTACGACCGCCGCGACGCGCTGGCCAGCATGTCGATGGGCGTGGTGTCCGTCGTGACCATGACGCTGTGGAAGTCGCTGGCCCTCGTGCTCTACGCGGTCCTCTTCGCCTACGTCGCGCCCTGGCACCTCCCCATCGACGCGTGGTGGACGTGGGCGATCGCGATCCTGGGCGCGGACTTCTTCTTCTACTGGGCGCACCGCGTCGCCCACCGCGTGCGCCTGGTCTGGGCCACCCACCAGGCGCACCACTCCAGCGAGTACTTCAACTTCGCCACGGCGCTGCGCCAGAAGTGGAACAACTCGGCCGAGATCGTCGCCTGGCTGCCGCTCCCCCTGCTCGGGGTGCCGCCGGCCCTGGTGTTCCTCGGCTTCTCGCTGAGCCTCGTCTACCAGTTCTTCGTGCACACCGAGCGCGTCGACAGGCTCTGGCGCCCGGTCGAGCTGGTGCTCAACACCCCGTCGCACCACCGGGTCCACCACGGCAGCGACCCCGAGTACCTCGACCGCAACTACGGCGGCATCCTGATCGTCTGGGACCGGCTCTTCGGCTCCTTCCAGCCGGAGCTGCACCGGCCGACGTACGGCCTCACCACGCGGGTGGGCACCCATCACATCGTCCGGCTCCAGACCCGCGAGTACGCCGCCATCGCGCGCGACGTACGCCGTACGCCGCGGCTGCGCGACAAGCTCGGCTACGTCTTCGGGCCCCCGGGCTGGCGGCCGGCCGCGCCACCGGCTCCCGAGTTGGCGGCACGGGCCGTACCGGCGGACACTTCTCCTGTCTGACGTCTCGGAACGAGGAGGTGCCAACCATGGGGATCAAGGACGAGGACCTTGCGGTCGCCCGGCCCTCGTGGCCACGCAACCGCGTCCCGGAGAGCGCCCGTCAGGCCGTCCTCGACGCGGCGGCGGTGCTCCAGGTCCGGCGCAGCGAGGCGGCAGCGCTGGTGTCGAGCGGTCCGGCCCCCGACATCGAGGTCGTCGCGCGCCACCCCCACATCAACCCCTGGATGGTCGAGGCGTCGCGCACGTGGCACGAGCTGCTCTCGGTGCGCCCCTCGACGACCGCGGCCCAGATGCGCGCCAGCCTCCCCAACAACAGGGCCCTGGTGGAGCGCGGGCTGCGGATGGTCAGCGTCTTCGACGCCAGCGGGGTGGAGCCCGGTGCCCGGGTGCTGCTGGCCGCCGAACCGGCCGGTACCTACCTCTTCAGCATCGCGCCGGTGCAGATGAAGATCGTGGACCGGGAGTTCGTGCTGCTGCACGGCCCCGAGGTCGACGGCGAACCCAGTGTGATGGCCGTCCGCTCGCCGCGCTGCCTGGACGCCGCCTGGCGCTACTGGGAGGCGACGATCAACGCCTCCTCCGCGCCCGAGGACGGGGCGGTCGCGCTCGACGGCCTCACCCCGCGACAGCGCCAGGTCGTGGCGCTGATGACGACCGGTGTCGGGGACGAGGCCATCGCCGCTGCGCTCGGGGTGAGCGTCCGCACGGTGCGGTCCGACATCGCCGCGCTGCTCGACGTGCTCGGCGTGAAGACCCGGTTCGCGGCGGGCGTCCGGCTGCAGCTGTGGTCGGACCGGGAGGACTGACCACAGCAGGTTGCAGGATGCTGCAACCCGGATGACGACGGCCCCGTCCGTGGTGTTTCCTGTCCGCCGGCGGAGTCGGCCGGCCTACAGGGGAGCCGGCCGGCCCGGCCATCTCGTTTCGCCCGCGCGTGTCGCGCGTACGACGAGGACCGGCCCCTGGTCGCTCACTGCTGAGCGACCAGGGGCCGGTCTTGCTCGTGCCGGCGGGCGTCGAGCCCGCCGTCAGGCCGGCCGCGAGGTCAGCAGGGGGTTACCGAGTCGATGGTGAAGCCCTGCCCGGTCACGGCTGGGTCGCTGGTCATCTGCACCGAGCCCGTCGAGGTCGGGATGCAGGCCGAGTCGAACCCGCCGGGGATGCTGCCGGTGTAGGTGTTCAGCACGTTCCCGGCGGCGTCCTTGACGTAGACGTAGTCGTAGTCCTGCTCCATGTCCATCAGCGTGAAGTGGAACTTGAAGCCGGCAGACCCGTTGTCGTAGGTCCAGGTGCAGTCGCCATTGTTGCCGTAGGGGTGCGGCGACTCGATCGGCAGCGTGGCGTTCGCCGAGCCGACGCACGGCGGCGGGGGCGGGGTGCCCTCCTTGCAGCCGTTGTGGACGCCGACGGCATCCCAGGCCAGTCGCACGGACTTGGACGCCGCGGTCGGCTTGCCGGTCGCGGATCCGCCGGCGGCCGCGACGGTCGCGTTGCGGGCGTCGCAGAAGTTGGCGTACTCCGGGAGGCTGGTGAAGCCGTCGTAGAAGACCTGTGCCGTCGCGTCGAGACCGAGAGCGGGCACCACGATCTTGCAGTCGTTGCTGCGGAGCAGCACCCCGTGGTACTGGTTCGCCGAGCAGCTGGCGTTGGACCCACCGTTCACGGCCAGGTAGTAGGCGTGGTTGGCGATGCCGCTGTTGGTGTGCACGCCACCGTTGTCCTCGGCGCCGGTGTACTCCTGCGAGAGGTGGCTCGGGTCGCCGTCCTGCATCGGGTCGCCCATGTTCCGGAAGCCCGGCGTCGGGTCGCCGGCCGTGCTGATGACGTCCTCGCCGATCAGGAAGTCGGGCTGCGCGGCCGGGTCGAGGTTGTGCTTGGCCGCGTAGAACTCGATGGTGTTGCCCATCATGTCGCTGAACGCCTCGTTGAGCGCCCCGGACTCGTTCTCGTAGATGAGGCCGGAGGTGTGCTCGGTGACGCCGTGCGTGAGCTCGTGGCCGTCCACGTCGAGACCGCCCGACAGCGACTTGCAGGTGGTGCCGTTGCCGTCGCCGTAGGTCATGTAGGACCCGTTCCAGAAGGCGTTGCAGTAGCCCTGGCCGTAGTGGACGACGGAGATGATCTTCATCCCCTGGTCGTCGATGCTGTTGCGGCCGAACGTGTCGCCGTAGAAGTCGTCCACGACGCCTGCGTAGTAGTGCGCGTCGACGCCCGCGGGCTGCCCGGGGCTGGTCATGCCCGGCAGGTCCCACACGTCGTCGGCGTCGGTCATCGCCTTGACCTGCAGCGGGGTGGTGCGGCCGGTGTTCATCGCGTCGTACGTCGACTGGCGGTTGTCGCCGGACAGCAGCCGGTAGTCGCCGTTGGCCGTCTTCGTGCTGTCGACGGTCTTGGTGTCGCCCTTGACGCCGACGCCCTCGCCCTCCGCGACGGCGTCGAACGCGTTGATGGTCTCGCCCGTGGTGGCGTCGACCCAGCGCACGGGACGCTCGTCGGACCGGATGCTCTGCACCTGGTAGAAGAGACGGCCCGTGCTGGGGTCGAGGCGCAGGGTGCTGTCGAAGTCACCGTCGGTGCCGATCTGCTCGGCCACCTTCTTCTTGGCCTCGCCCTTGGTCAGCCTGGCCTTGTTCTTGGCCTGCAGGGCCGGGAAGTGGGCACCGATGACCGTCTCGGCCTCGCCGGCGGCGCTGCGGATGATCGTGATCTGGCCGCCGAGGACGGAGGCGCCGTCGACCACCTGCTGGTAGCGGGTCTGGGTCCGTCCGTCCGGGAAGGTGGAGGTGTGCAGCTCGCGCATGCCCGAGGGCAGCTTGTAGTGGGCGGCGGCCGGACCGCTGAGCGCGAACGACCCTGCCGGCTGGGATGACCGGTCGCTGGTCACGGTGGTCGTGTCGACCGCCGACGACGTGCTCGCGGTGACGAGCGGGGTCGCGGCTGCCAAGGCTGTCACGGCGGTGGCCGCGAGCAAGGAGCGATAACGCATGAAGTGGGGTCCCTCCAACTGAGAAGTGCGACCGATCCGGTCGCACTGAACCCGGCACACGCTAAGAGCCCGGGGGGCGCACCACCAGACAAGACCCGTGCAACTTCATGCAGCTGCACATTCATGAGGCAACAGGACCGTCGGAGCCGGCGACCGCCCGCCGGCAGGCTTCCGGCGAGGTGCCCCGACCGCCGGACGGGCTCGGACGTGAGCCGGCCGCACGGCCGCGCTGCTCCCCGCGCGGACTGCGGCCGCAGCCCCAGCAGAGACACCTCCCCGCTTTTTGAACAAACGTTCGTTCAAAACCCGGTGCACCCCTTCGGGAATCGACGCCCTACCCGGTTGCCAAACCGGTCGGTGCGCCACCGGCAGGTCGGTTCATCCCGACCTCGCGCTCGTGCGACCGGGCTGCCCGTCGGCTCAGACGTTGAAGCGGAACTCCACCACGTCGCCGTCCTGCATGACGTAGTCCTTGCCCTCCATGCGGACCTTGCCGGCCTCCTTGGCCTTCTGCATGGAGCCGGCGTCCATCAGGTCGTCGAAGGAGACGATCTCGGCCTTGATGAAGCCGCGCTGGAAGTCGGTGTGGATGACGCCGGCGGCCTCCGGGGCGGTGGCGCCCTGGGGGATGGTCCAGGCGCGCGTCTCCTTGGGACCGGCGGTCAGGTAGGTCTGCAGCCCGAGGGTGTCGAACCCGACCCGGGCCAGCACCTCGAGACCCGGCTCGGTGACGCCCATCTCGGCGAGCATCTCGCGGGCCTCCTCGTCGTCGTCGAGCTCGACCAGCTCGGCCTCGAACTTCGCGTCGAGGAAGATCGCCTCGGACGGCGCGACCAGGGAGCGCATCTTGTCCTTGAGCGCCTCGTCGGCGAGCTCGTCGGCGTCACAGTTGAAGACGTAGATGAAGGGCTTGGCGGTCAGCAGCGACAGCTCGCGGATCAGGGCGCGGTCCACCGACGTCGCGATGATCGGCGTACCGGCCTCGAGGTGACCGAGCGCCTCCTTGGCCGCGTCGGCGACCGGGGCGAGGTCCTTCTTGCCCTTCGCCTCCTTCTCCAGCCGCGGGATCGCCTTCTCGACCGTCTGCAGGTCGGCGAGGATCAGCTCGGTCTGGATGGTGGAGATGTCGTTGCCGGGGTTGACCTCGCCGTCGACGTGGGTGACGTCCTCGTCGCGGAAGACCCGGGTCACCTGGCAGATCGCCGCGGACTCGCGGATGTGGGAGAGGAACTTGTTGCCGAGCCCCTCACCCTGCGACGCGCCGGCCACGATCCCGGCGATGTCGACGAACTCGACGGTCGCGGGCAGGACCTTCGCCGATCCGAAGACCTCCGCCAGCTTCGGCAACCGGTCGTCCGGCACGCCCACGACCCCGACGTTCGGCTCGATGGTGGCGAACGGGTAGTTCGCCGCGAGGACGTCGTTCTTGGTCAGGGCGTTGAAGAGGGTCGACTTGCCCGCGTTGGGGAGTCCGACGATGCCGATGGTGAGAGCCACGGGCGGCGAGTCTACGAGGGCTACGGCGCGGCTCCCAATCAGTGCTCAGCGCCGCGTCGCGTCCTCCACGCAGAGCGTCGCCCACGGCAGCACCTCCAGGCGTCCCTCCCCGACCGGTCCGCCGCACGCGTCGCAGGTGCCGTAGCTGCCCTCGTCGAGCTTGGCCAGCGCCCGCTCGACGTCGGCCATCATCACCTGCAGCTTGTCGTGGACCGCGACCTGCGAGAGGCGGTCCACCGCCATCGCGGTGCCCTCGCCGACCCGCTTGCCGAACGCGATCTCGCCGCGCTCGCCGGGGGGCGCCTCGAGCAGTCCGAGCTCGTCGAGCAGCTCGGCCCGCTTGGCGAGCAGGTCGTCGCGCACTGGTTCCATCCCCCCAGCCTCGCGCACCGACCCAAGCAGGGGTACGCCGCCGGCCGGTTCCGCGGGAGCGCGACTCGGGAGTGGCTACTGTCGCTCGGGTGGACATCACACGCATCCGTGCCCAGTTCCCCGCGCTCGACCTCGGTGTCGCCCACTTCGACGGGCCGGGCGGCTCGCAGACCCCGCAGTCGGTGGCGGACGCGGTCGCCCGCACCCTGACCGCGGGCCTGGCCAACCGGGGCACGGTCACCGACGCCGAGCGGCGTGCCGAGGAGGTCACCCTCGGTGCCCGGGCGGCGATGGCCGACCTGCTCGGCGCCGAGCCCGGCGGCATCGTGTTCGGGCGCTCGATGACGCAGATCACCTTCGACGTGGCCCGCACCTTCGCCCAGGGCTGGGGCCCCGGCGACGAGGTCGTGGTCACCCGGCTCGACCACGACGCCAACATCCGCCCCTGGGTGATCGCGGCCGAGCGGGCCGGCGCCACCGTGCGCTGGCTCGGCTTCGACCCCGAGACCGCCGAGCTGGACGACGTCGCCACGGTGCTGTCCGACCGGACCCGGCTGGTCGCGGTCACCGCCGCCTCCAACCTGCTCGGCACCCGCCCCGACGTCCCCGCGATCAGCCGGGCCGCCCACGACGCTGGCGCGCTCGTGTACGTCGACGCCGTGCACCTGGCCGCCCACGCCCCGGTCGACCTCGCCGAGCTCGGCGCCGACCTGCTGGCGTGCTCGCCGTACAAGTTCTTCGGCCCGCACCTCGGCGCCCTCGCCGCCTCCCCCGCCCTGCTGGAGACGCTGCGCCCCGACAAGCTGCTGCCCTCCTCCGACGCGGTGCCGGAGCGGTTCGAGCTCGGGACCCTCCCCTACGAGCTGCTCGCCGGCGTGACCGCCGCGGTCGACTTCATCGCCGGCCTCGACTCCGACGCGGCGGACCGCCGGACCCGGGTGCTCGAGTCGATGGCGGCGGTCGAGAAGTACGAGGACGAGCTGTTCGGCCGGCTGCTCGACGGGCTCGCCGCGACCGACGGGGTGGTCCTGCACGGCCGCCCGGCCCGCCGGACCCCGACGGTGCTCTTCGATGTCGTCGGTCACACCGGCCGTGAGGTCTACGAGCACCTCGGGTCCCGGGGCGTGAACGCCCCGGCCAGCCACTTCTACGCGATCGAGGCGTCCCGGCACGCCGGTCTCGGTGACGCGGGCGGCGTCCGGGCCGGGATCGCGCCGTACACCTCGGTCGAGGACGTCGAGCGGCTGCTCGCGGGCGTTTCGGAGCTTCTCAGGACCAGCAGTTAGTTTGTTCGCCGTGCGCATCGCCACCTGGAACGTGAACTCGCTCCGATCCCGCATCGACCGGGTCGAGGCGTTCCTGCAGCGCCACGACGTCGACGTGCTGGCGATCCAGGAGACCAAGGCCCGTGAGGACCAGCTCCCGCTGATGGGGCTGCAGTCCCTCGGCTACGAGGTGGCCGCCGCCGGCACCAGCCAGTGGAACGGGGTGGCGATCGTGAGCCGGGTCGGGCTCGACGACGTCCAGGTCGGCTTCGAGGGGATGCCCGGCTTCGGGGACCCCGTCGCCGCCGAGGCGCGGGCCATCGGCGCGCTGTGCGGCGGCGTCCGGATCTGGTCGCTCTACGTCCCCAACGGCCGCAAGGTCGACGACCCCCACTACGTCTACAAGCTCGATTGGCTCGCCCGGCTCCGCGAGACCGCGAAGGGCTGGGTCGGCGAGGACACCGCGCTGGTCGGCGACTGGAACATCGCCCCCCTCGACGAGGACGTGTTCGACATGGCGCAGTTCGCGAAGTCCACCCACGTGACGCCCCCCGAGCGCGCGGCCTTCCAGGCCTTCATCGACGACGGGTACGTCGACGTGGTGCGGCCGCACACCCCGGGGCCGGACGTCTACACCTACTGGGACTACTACCGGCAGCGCTTCGAGCGGAACCGGGGCCTGCGCATCGACTTCGTGCTCGGCTCGCCCTCGCTGGCGGACCGGGTCACCCACGCGTTCATCGACCGTGACGAGCGTGCCGGCGCCGGCGCCTCCGACCACGCGCCCGTCCTCGTCGACCTCGCATGACCGCCACCGAGACCGCGCCCGAGACGGCGCCGGAGAGCCCTCGACGTGGTCGCTTCCGCCGCCCCGACCCGCTGGTCTGGCTGACCTGTGCCGCGGCGCTGGGCGTCTATCTCCTGCACGGCTTCGACGGGCGCCTGACCCGCGACCTCGGCGTCTACAGCTACGGGGGGCAGCAGGTCGCCGAGGGCGTGGCGCCGTACGTCGCGATCGTCAACCGGGCCGGCCCCCTGGGCCACCTGATCCCCGGGATCGGCGTGATCGTCGGCCGGACCTTCGGCGCCGACGACGTGCTGAGCATGCGCGTGCTGAACATGCTGCTCTCGATCCTGACCGTCGGCCTGGTCTACCTGCTCGGCCGGGACCTGTTCCGGTCGCGCGGCGCCGGGCTCGCGTCGGCCGCGGCCATGCTCTGCTTCCAGGGCTTCATCACCTATGCGACCTACGGGCCCCGCGAGAAGACCGCGATGGTGCTCTTCGTGGTGGTGGCCCTGCTCGCCATGCTCAAGCAGCGGTGGGGCACCACCGGCTTCTTCATCGCGCTCGCCACGCTGACCTGGCAGCCGGTGTTCCTCGCGGCGATCGCGGGCGCGGCCGTCGCGGCGTTCCTCGGGCTGGAGACCGGGCGGTTCCGGGCGCTGGTCCGGATCGCCGTGGGTGGGGCGATCCCCACCGCGATCACGGTCGGGTTCTACGCGGCCATCGGCGAGCTGCAGGTGTTCCTCGACGACTTCCTGCTCATCAACGCCCGCTACACCAAGCAGGTCTCGCTGCTCGACTCCCCCGACTACCTGTGGAAGCTCATGGACGACGCCTACGGCTGGTCGCTGTGGGTGTTCATCGTCGGGTCGCTCGCCCAGCTCGCGCTGACCGCGGTCGTGGTCACCCGGCGTACGACGCGGCGTACCCCCCGGGGCGCGGCCCTCGTCGGGACCGGCGTGGTCTTCGTGGTGGGCGTGCTGTGGTCGCTCAAGGCGTTCAACGGCTGGCCGGACGCGTTCTTCCTGCTGCCCGGGGCGGCGCTCGGCATCGGCGGCGTCGCCGTGGTCCTGGCCCGGTGGCTGCCGGCGAAGGTCGCGCTGGTGGCGGTCGTGGTCTGGGCGCTGGTGGCCACCGGCATGGCCGTGGACTACTCCGTGAGCAACCGCGACGACACCCTCGACGGCCAGCGTGCCGACGTGGACGCGGTGATGGCGCTGCTGCCCGCCGACGCGACGATGCTGTCGGTCGAGTCCCCCGAGCCGCTGGTGCTGGCCCACAAGCGGAACATCTCGCGCTACCAGCTGCTGGGCAACGGGCTCATCGACTACCTCGAGGACACCTGGCCCGGCGGGAGCATGGGCTACGGCCGCTGGGTCGGCGAGCAGGCACCGACGGTCATCAGCGTCGGCAGCGACCAGGTGCCGGGCTGGCTCGCCCCCACGCTCGAGAACTACCGGCGCGTGGGCCGGTCGGTCGGCTGGTTCTGGTACGTGCGCCGCGACGTCGGCCCGGAGACCCTCGAGGCCCTGACGGACGTGCTCCATGACCGAACCTGAGCTGTGGAAGGATGCCCGCATGACGTCGCCGGTGGAAGAGCGGCCAATGGATCGGCGCCAGTACCGGTACTCCATCGTGATCCCGGTCTACAACAGTGAGCGGATCGTGGGCACCACGGTCGACCGGGTCTCGGAGGTCTTCACCGAGCACGGCCTCGACCACGAGATCATCCTGGTCAACGACGGCTCCTCGGACGGCAGCTGGGAGGTCATCTCCGAGAAGGCGCGCACCGTCCCGCACGTCGTCGCCCTGGACATGCTGAAGAACTACGGGCAGCACCACGCCAACCTGGCGGGGCTGCGCGAGGCCACCGGCGACTACGTCATCACCATGGACGACGACCTGCAGAACCCGCCCGACCAGGCGCTGCTGCTGATCGACGAGGCGATGACCGGCAAGGACCTCGTCTTCGGGAAGTTCGAGAGCAAGAAGGCCGCCGGCTACCGCCGGATCGGCAGCGGCATGATCAGCATGATCAACCGCCGGATCTTCGGGCAGCCCGCCGATCTCGCGGTCTCCAACTACCGGATCCTGCGGCGCGACGTCGTCGACCGGATCTGCGCCTCGCAGACCGCGCACCCCTACATCACCGGCCAGGCGCTGCTCTACTCCCGCAAGCGCAGCAACGTGACCGTGCGCCACGAGGCGCGGGCGGTCGGCAAGAGCAACTACAGCATGGTGCGGATCCTGCGGCTGGTGCTGACCATCCTGTTCAGCTACTCGTCGTACCCGCTGCGCGCCGCCGCCCTGGTCGGCTTCGCGATCTCCGGGCTCAGCCTGCTGCTCGGCGCGTTCTACCTGCTGCAGGGCATCTTCGGGGACACCCACGTCCAGGGCTGGACCACCACGGTGGTGCTGCTGTCGGTGTTCAACGGCTTCACGATCGCGCTGCTGTCGATGCTCGGCGAGTACGTCGTCCGCACGCTCAACGCGGTCAGCGCCCAGGACAGCTACCACGTCACGGCGAGGGTGCCCGAGTGACTCGGCACCTGCTGGTCATCGGGGCACAGCGCTGCGGCACGACGTACCTGCACGACCTGCTCGCCGCGCACCCGCAGGTCGCGATGGCCCGCCCGGCCCGGCCCGAGCCCAAGGTGTTCCTGTCCGCGGAGCTCGCCGGGCGCGGCCTGGAGTGGTACGAGCAGACCTACTTCGGCCACGCCACCGACGAGCCCGTCCTGGGTGAGAAGAGCACCAGCTACCTCGAGTACGCCGAGGCGGCCGACCGTGCCGCCACCGTGCTGGGGAACCCGCTGATCCTGGTCCAGCTCCGCGACCCGGTCCAGCGGGCGCTGTCGCACTGGGCGTTCAGCTCCGACGCCGGGCTCGAGACCCGTCCGCTGGCCGAGGTGCTGGAGGCGAACCTCGAGGGACCGCTGCCGTGGGACCCCGAGCGGACCTCGGTCTCGCCGTACGCCTACCTCGAGCGCGGCCGCTACACCGACTTCCTGCAGCCGTGGCTGGACCGGTTCGGCGACGACGTCACCGTGCTCTTCCTCGACGAGCTGCGGGGCGACCCGCACCGGGTCAGCGACCTGTATGGCACGCTCGGTGTGGACCCGGGCTTCCTGCCCCCGGACGCCGGCGCCCCGGTGAACGAGAGCCGGCAGCCGCGCCCCGACCTGGACGAGGACCTGCTCCACCGACTCCGCGGGTACTACGCCGACAGCGACCGCGCGCTCGCCGACCTGCTGGGCCGCGACTTGCCGTGGCCCCGATCCGCCCGCACCACCTGAGACCGAGACACCGAAGGACGGCCGTGACCGACAAGCCCGACATCGCCTTCAACGTGGCCAGCGTGGAGGGCGCCGAGCTCGACCACATCCGCGCCTCCCTCGAGAGCGGCCACACCTCCTCCGGCGGTCCCTTCACGGCCCGCGTGTCGGAGCTGCTGCGCGCCGAGACCGGCGCCGCCGACGCCCTGCTGACCACCTCCTGCACCGCCGCGCTCGAGATGAGCGCGATCCTGCTGGACCTGCAGCCCGGCGACACCGTCATCGTGCCGTCGTTCACCTTCGTCAGCTCCGCGCTCGCCTACGTGCGCGAGGGCGCGAAGATCCTGTTCTGCGACATCGAGCCGGAGACGCTGGGCCTCGACCCCCGGCACCTCGCCGAGCTGCTCGACGACTCGGTGCGTGCGGTCGTGGTCGTCCACTACGGGGGCATCGCCTGCGACATGGACGGCATCCGCCAGGTGCTGAAGGACCGCCCGGACGTCGCGATCGTCGAGGACAACGCGCACGGCCTCTTCGGCCGCTGGCGCGGGGAGCCGCTCGGCAGCCTCGGCCGGTTCGCGAGCCAGAGCTTCCACGAGACCAAGAACTTCGTCTGCGGCGAGGGCGGCGCGCTGCTGCTCAACGACCCCGAGGACGTGGCCCGCGCCTGGGTCATCTACGACAAGGGCACCGACCGCAAGGCGTTCTTCCAGGGGTACGTCGACAAGTACACCTGGCGCGACACCGGCTCGTCGTTCGGGCTCTCGGACACGCTGGCCGCCTACCTGCTCGGCCAGCTCGAGCAGCGCGAGGTCATCCAGGGCAAGCGCCGCGGCGTCTTCGAGCGGTACGCCGCGGGGCTGGCGCCGCACGCCGAGGAGCTCGGCCTGCAGCTGCCCGTGGTGCCCGAGCACTGCGACCCGGCGTACCACCTCTTCCACGTGCTGATGCCCGACCACGAGACGCGGACGCGGGTGATGAAGGAGCTGCGCGAGGAGGGCATCGCCACGACCTTCCACTACGTGCCGCTGCACGACTCGATCGGCGGCCAGCGGTTCGCGGCCCGGCCCACCGAGTGCCCGGTGACCAGCGACATCAGCCGGCGGCTGGTGCGGCTGCCGTTCCACAACAACCTGACCACCGCCGACACGGACCGCGTGGTTGACGCCCTGGTGAGGAGCATGACGGCACACTGAGGGCATGTCGCCCGTCGCCCAGTCAGGGTCGTCGTCGATCGGCCAGCCCGACTACTGGTGGTACCGCGCCCGCACCGACCTGCTGCGGGCCGCCCTGGGTGACTACCTCGGCTCCCCGCGCCGGCTGCTCGACGTGGGCAGCGCGGACGGGCCGAGCGTGTCCTGGATGCACGGCGACCACGAGCGCTTCGCCATCGACGTGGACCCGCGCGGGCTGGTCCCCGGCACGGGGGTGTGCGCCTCCGCGCTGGAGCTGCCGTTCGCCGACGCGACCTTCGACGTGGTGGGCGCCTTCGACGTGATCGAGCACTGCGAGCCCGAGGCCCAGGCCGTGTCCGAGCTGGCCCGGGTGCTGACGCCCGGTGGCCGGCTGCTCGCCTCGGTGCCGGCCTACCAGTGGGCGTGGTCCGACCACGACGTCCGGGCCGGGCACTACCGCCGCTACACCCTGCCCCGCATCGTGGCCGCGATCGAGGACGCCGGCCTCACGGTGCGCCGCTCGACGTACGCGTTCGCCGGCGTGTTCCCGTTCTTCGCCGCCGAGCGGGTCGCCCGGCGGCTCCGGCGGCGCTCGGGCGAGCCCGGGGGCCTGCCCCAGGTCTCGCCGGCCCTCGACCGGGTGCTCACCGGGCTCTCCTCGGCGGAGGCACGGCTGCTGCGCACGCGCGACCTGCCCTTCGGGTCCTCGGTGTTCCTCGCCGCCGACAAGCCCCGCTGAGGCTGCCCGGGTCAGGCGGCCGTCGGGACCCGCTCGCGGGCGCCCTCGCGCAGCAGCAGCCCGAAGGCCGCCACCTCGACCACGAGGAAGGCCCAGCAGGTGCGGTCGAGCGCCGGAAGGTCGGCGAGCGCGAACAGCAGCGCACCCGGGACCAGCGCGACGAGCCACCAGCGGACCAGCGCCAGCGCCCGCCCGTGCGCCAGCACCACCAGGGTGGCGACCAGGTTGGCCATCGCCACCGTGCTGGCGACCGCCAGCAGCAGGGTGAGGGCCGCCGACAGCGACACGTCGCCGCCGAAGACCAGCTGCAGCAGCCACGGTCCGGCCAGCGCGCCCACGACCGCGGCCCCCGCCGCGCCGACCACCGTGAGCAGCAGCAGGCCGCGGCGTACCCGCCGCAGCTCCTCGCGACGCTCGGCGACCACCAGCCGGGTCAGCCAGCCGGTGAGCGTGGCGACCAGCCCCAGCGCGAGCGTGTACGGCGCCCGGAACAGCGCCAGCCCGGCGAACAGGGCTGTGACCTCCGACGCCGTGCCGCCGGCCAGCACGAGCACGACCGGCCCGCCGGTGAGCACCGCCTGCCCGAGCACCTGGGCTCCCCCGGTCCCGCCGAGGAAGGCCAGGGGCGACTCCCCGTCACCGGCGGACCCGGTCCGCGCCAGCCGGAACGCGCCCGGCCACGCCGCGGCGCCGGCGTACCCCGCCAGCAGGCAGACGCCGAAGGCGACCGGATCGTCGACGCCGGCCACCCACAGCACGAGCGCGCCCAGGCAGCGGATGCCGTTCTCGGCGACCAGGCCGGCCCCCACCGCGGCGAACCGCCGCCGGCCGGTGAGCACGCCCCGGACCACGCCGGTCACGGCCGATCCCAGGGTCACGGCGCCGACCAGCAGCGGGAACCACGTCTGCCCGGAGTGGAAGAGCTGGTCGCGGGCGAACCAGGTCACCGCGGTGGTGACCGCCGTCGCCCCCAGCGCCAGCCACAGCACGCCGGGCAGCGCCTCGCGCACCGAGCGCTCGCCCCCGTGCGCGGAGACCGAGCGGGCGATCCAGTGCTGGAGCGGGAAGGTGAGGGCCGCGCCGGCGAAGGACCAGTAGGTCCACAGCACCGCCACCGGGGCCGCCGCCTCGGAGCCGAGCGCGCGGGTGACCAGCGCGAAGAAGACGTACGCCAGGAGGCCGCTCACCGCGGAGCCGAGTGCCAGCGCCGACGTGTGGCGGATCCTGTTCCTCATCGAGGCTGCATTGTGCCCTAGCGAATGTCGACTCACCGCGGCGCCGTCCGCGCCCGTGGGTCGGCGGTGTCGGTGGTCTCGTCCATGCTGGGCCCATGCAGATGATCTCGTGGTTCACCGCCCTGCTGGTCGGGCTCGTCCTCGGCTGCCTGCTCGGGCTGCTCTGGGCGCGCTCCCGCCCCGCGCACACCCAGGCCGTCGGTCAGGGCATGGTCGACCAGGCCGAGGTGATGCAGGGCCTCGACCGGCTCAGCGACCAGATGCAGGACCTCGACCGGCAGCGGGCGGCCTGGCAGGGCCAGTTCCACCAGCACGTCTCCGACCTGCGTCGCGAGACACACTCGCTGAGCACGGCGCTGCGCAAGCCGCAGGTGCGCGGCCGCTGGGGTGAGCTGCACCTGCGCCGCGCGGTCGAGCTGGCGGGGCTGGTCGACCGGTGCGACTTCACCGAGCAGGTGCGGCTCGCCGACGGCGCGCTGCGTCCCGACCTCGTCGTGCACCTCGTCGGCCGGCGCCAGGTCGTGGTCGACTCCAAGGTGCCGCTGGACGCCTACCTCGACGCCACCTCGGTCGACGACGAGGAGCAGCGGCAGGCCCACCTCACGCGCCACGCCCGCCAGCTGCGCCAGCACGTCGACCAGCTCTCGTCGAAGGCGTACTGGCGCGCGATGGAGGAGACCCCCGAGTTCGTGGTGCTGTTCGTGCCGGCGGAGTCCTTCCTCGCCGCAGCGCTGGAGACCGACCCCCAGCTCATCGAGTACGCCGCCGCCCGGCAGGTGGTGCTCGCGACGCCCACCACCCTGATCGCGCTGCTCCGGACCGTCGCCCATGGCTGGAGCCACGAGGCGCTGGCCGACCAGGCCCGCGAGATCCACCGGCTCGGCCGCGAGCTCCACGGCCGCCTCGGCAGCCTCAGCGGCCACCTCGACCAGGTGGGCCGGTCCCTCAACGCGGCCGTCGGCCACTACAACCAGGCGGTCGGCTCGCTGGAGTCGCGGGTGCTGGTGTCGGCGCGGCGCTTCCAGGACCTGTCGGTCACCACCGAGGAGCTGCCCGCCCCCCGGCAGGTCGAGTCCACCACCCGAACCCTTGGTTCGGTCGCGGCGGCCGCCGACCTGCCCCGGATCGACGGCCGTGCCGATCGGCGCGCCGCGCCCGACCCGGAGGACGGTGAGAATACGGTGGCGCTGTGAGCCACACGCGCACGCTGTGGGAGGAAGGCCGGGAGCCGGGCCGTCAGGTCGTGGCGCTCGGCGCCGCACTCGCGCTCACCGCCGTCGTGATCGACGTGGCCGTGGTCGGCCGGATCAGCCTCTTCTTCGACCTGTGCTTCATCACCCTGTGCGTCGCCCTGGCCCTGGCGGTGCGCCCCACCGACTTCTTCACCGTCGGGGTGCTGCCGCCGCTGATCATGGTCGGCGTGTTCACGCTGCTCGGCTTCGTGCGCCCGGGCGTCATCGCGGACCCCCGCGACGGCGTGATCCAGGCGGTCGTCTCCGGGCTGTCCCACCACAGCCTCGCGCTGGTCGTGGGTTACCTGCTGTGCCTGGGCTGCCTGGCGATGCGTCAGCGGATGGGGCAGAAGACGTCCGGGCGACCGGGTCAGGAACCGGCTCAGGCCGCGAACCGCTCCGGGTCGCCCGCGCCGCGGCGTACCACCTCCGGGTAGCCCTCCGACCAGTCCACGACGGTCGTCGGCTGCGCCGGCGTCTCCCCCGCCTCGATCACCAGGTCGACCTGGTGGTCGAGCTCCTCCTTGATCTCCCAGCCCAGGGTCCGCGGCTCCTCCTCGTCCGGGAGGATCAGGGTGCTGGTCAGCAGCGGCTCGCCCAGCACCCCCAGCAGCTCGTGGACCAGGACGTGGTCCGGGATCCGCACCCCCACGGTCCGCTTCTTGGGGTGCATCAGCCGCCGGGGCACCTCCCCCGTCGCCGGCAGGATGAACGTGTACGGCCCCGGGGTCGCCGCCTTGATCGCCCGGAACGCCGCGTTGTCGACGTGCACGAACTGGCCGAGCTGGGAGAAGTCGCGGCACATCAGCGTGAAGTGGTGCTTCTCGTCGAGCCCGCGGATCCGCAGGATCCGGTCCCGGCCGTCCCGGTTGCCCAGCTGGCAGCCGAGCGCGTAGCCCGAGTCGGTCGGGTAGGCGATCAGCGCCCCGTCCCGCAGCGCGTCGGCCACCTGCTCGAGCAGCCGCGGCTGCGGGTTGTCCGGATGGATGTCGACGTAGCGGGCCACGGTCGCGAGTCTAGGTCGTGCGCGGCCCCCGCGGGTCCGCCCCGTGATCGCGTCCCCCAGGTGGCCGAGCGTCCCCCGGCGGTCGAGCTTGTCGTCGGTGGTCGAGCTTGTCGAGACCACGTCGCCTCCGGTGGTCAGCGGCTCGTCGATGGTTGCGGTCTTGGCAGATACGGGGACGGGTACGCCGTGGGTTGCGGCCGGCGCCCGGCGCGTGGGTCGCCCCCGGTGGTCGAGCTTGTCGAGACCACGCCACCAGGCCCGAGAAGTTTTACTTTCCATTTTCCCCAGACCCGCTCAACCATGCGGTTTTCGGGGCCGGACTGTCGGTGCCCGATGCTTGGATTGATCCATGCTCGAGATGGAGCGATGGGACAGCCGGTGGTGGTCGAGGACCTCGACCCCGACCGGCTCCTCGCGGTCCTGGAGGAGAAGAAGATCGCGGCCCGCGAGGTCGACCGCAGCAAGCTCCGGCTGGCCGCGCAGTGGTGCGTGCTGCACCCCGCCACCGCCGACACCGGGGTGGCCACCTGGGCCGGCGACGCCCTCCCGGGCGTGCTCAATGCGGATGAGTCCCTCGGTGGGGAGGGCACCCCCGCGGTGTCGGCGTTCGCGCCCGAGCCGGTCGCCGCCGCCCTCGGGGTGTCCACGATGACCGGGATGAAGCTGATCGCCGGCGCCCTCGACCTCCAGCACCGGCTCCCCCGGATCTGGCGGCTCGTCGAAGACCTGGCCGTGGATCCGTGGAAGGCCCGCCAGGTCGCCCAGGCCACCCACCCCCTCTCCCGCGAGGCCGCCGGCTACGTCGACCAGATGCTGGCGCCGAGGCTGGCCTCGTGCGGGTTCGCCGCGATCCAGACCGCGGTCGCGATGGCGATCGCCAAGTACCACCCCGAGCTGCTCGAGCAGCGCGAGAAGCAGGGCAGGAAGGGCTGGCACGTCACGCTGCGCCACCCCGCCCCCGGCGACGTCGACGGCACCAGCTACCTCGACGTGGCCGGCGACACCCTGGACCTGACCGCCGTCCACGACCTGGTCTGCGACCAGGCCGCCGCGCTCAAGGCGCTCGGGGACACCGACGAGCTGGAGATCCGCAAGGCCAAGGCGTTGGGCGTGATCGCCGCCCAGCAGGCCACCCTCGACCTCGCCGCCCTCACCGGCGAAGGAACCCCCGTGGGTGAGAGGGACGGCGAGACAGTGGCCGAGCCCCACACAGTTGCCACGCCGGTGCGGCGGCGGCAGACCATCCTCTACGTCCACGCCTCGCTGGCCGACCTGCTGCACCTCAACACCACCCTCGAAGACGCGGGCGACAACCACCCCGCGGTCGGCGGGGTCGAGAAGCTCGGCCCCGCCACCCTGGCCAAGATCCGCGCCTGGCTGAACCATTCCGAGGACGTGGTCATCCGGCCGGTGCTGGACCTGAACCGGTGCCCCGCCGTCGACGGGCACGACCCGAGCGAGGAGATCCGCGAGATCGTCATCCTCCGCGACGGCCACTGCATCTTCCCCTGGTGCGCCGTCGACGCCCGCCACACCGACCTCGACCACATCGAGCCCTACGTGCCCCCCGACGAGGGCGGACCACCCGGGCAGACCAACCCCCACAACCTGGGCTGCCCCCTGGTGCGAACCCGGCCCACCGTCCGGCTGGCCGTGCACGGACGCCGGGCAGTTGACCTCGATCCCGCGCCGATCCCCGCCTGGGACCCGGAAGGCCGGGTCGAACTGCCTCCGTTCGGGACACCGACAGGGCACCGGCAGGACACCGGCATGACACCGCACCCTCGCGGAGACCCGAGGGCCAGGATCGTCGGCCCTCCCGTTCCTCCCGCGCCCCTCCCGCGCACGGCCGGTGCCAGCGGAGTCAGTCGATGCACTGGGACCACTGCTGGGCGGTCCAGGTCCCGTCGTCTCGCTGCCACATGTCGAGCGACATCACGCTCCGATGCCTGCGGTTGATCAGGTTGACGTAGACCTTGCCCTTGTCCGGGTGCTCGCGGATGACCCTCATGGATCGCACCCGCGGGTCGACGTGCTCGAGCAGCTCCTTCTTCAGGGCCTCCCGGGTCGGCGCATCGGCGACGGGCTGGTAGTGGCTGGTGCAGTCGCCGCCGTCGGTGCTGCCCGCGCACCCGATGAGGAAGGGCACTGTGCCCGCTACGACGATCCAGCTCCACCTCATGATGTCCCCCCACGTCAGGTGCTGAGTCAGACGCTACGGGGTGCGGTCCGGTTCCGGACGCGGATCGCGGTCCGCATGGCAGGCCGCTCATCCCCGGCTCCGAGGGTTCTCACAGGTGAGCCGCAGCCTCGATCCGTACCAACGTCCCATGAGCCCCGACCGCACCGTCACCTACGTGCTCCCCGTCCACGACGAGGCCCCCAGCATCGTTGCCTTCCACCGCGCCCTGGTGGCCGCCACCGAGGAGCGGCCGGACCTGCGCTTCGAGTTCGTGTACGTCGACGACGGCAGCCGTGACGACTCGCTGCGGCGGCTGCTCGAGCTCCGGCACGCGGACCCGCGGGTGACGGTGCTGTCGCTGTCGCGGAACTTCGGGCACCAGGTGGCGGTGACGGCCGGCCTCGACGCGGCCGCCGGCGCGGACGCGGTGATCGTGATGGACACCGACCTGCAGGACCCGCCACGGGTGAGCCTGGAGCTGGTCCGGGTGTGGGAGAAGGGCGTCGACGTGGTCTACGCCCAGCGCCGGACCCGGCAGGACGGGCCCTTCAAGCGCGCCACGGCGTACCTCTTCTACTGGCTGCTCGCCCGGCTGGCCTCGATCGACATCCCGCGCAACGTCGGCGACTTCCGGCTGATGGACGCCCGCGTGGTGGCCGAGGTCGTCCGCTACCGCGAGCACGACCGCTTCCTGCGCGGGATCGTGGCACACGTCGGCTTCCGCCAGGAGGCGGTGCTGTTCGACCGCGACGCCCGCCACGCCGGGACCACGGGCTACCCGCTGCGCCGGATGCTGGCCTTCGCCACCTCCGGCATCCTCGGCTTCTCGACCCTGCCCCTGCGGTTGATCTCCCGGCTCGGCGTCGCGATCTCGGCCGTGAGCGTGCTGGGCGCCGGCTACGTCGCCTGGATCCGGCTGTTCGTGCCGGAGCAGGCGGTGCCCGGCTGGGCGTTCCTCGGCGTCGGGATGTTCCTGCTCAGCGGCCTGCAGCTGATCATGATGGGGGTGATCGGCGGCTACCTCGGGCGGGTCTACGTCGAGGCGCAGGACCGGCCGCTCTACTCCCTGGCGCTCACCGCCCGCGGCCGGGCCGCCCGGGACCAGTCCGCCGACAGCGCGTGCTGACCCGACGTACGACGGTCCGGTTCGCGACGGTCGGCCTGGTCAACACGGCGTACCGGTACGTCGTGTGGCCGGCCGGCCTCAGGAGCGGCCGGCGGCCTTCAGGTCGCGCCGCAGCTCCTTGGGCAGCGCGAAGATGAGCGACTCCTCGGCACTGTGCACGGCCTTGGCGTCCGGGTAGCCGCGCTCGGCCAGGAACGCCAGCACGCCGTCCACCAGCTCCTCCGGCACGCTCGCGCCGGAGGTCACGCTGACGGTGTCGACACCTTCGAGCCAGGCCTCCTCGATCTCGGAGGCGTCGTCGACGCGGTACGCCGTCCGTGCCCCCGCCTCGAGGGCCACCTCGACCAGGCGGACCGAGTTGGAGGAGTTCCCGGAGCCGACCACGATCACCAGGTCGGCGCCACGGGCGATCTCCTTGACCGCGAGCTGGCGGTTCTGGGTGGCGTAGCAGATGTCGTCGCTCGGCGGGTCGAGCAGCAGCGGGAAGCGCTCCCGGATCGCCGCCACCGTCTCGAGGGTCTCGTCGACCGAGAGCGTCGTCTGGGAGAGCCACGAGACCCGGGCCGGGTCGCGGACCACGATGTTCGGCACGTCCTCGGGACCCTGCACCAGCTGGATGTGCTCGGGCGCCTCGCCCGCGGTGCCCTCGACCTCCTCGTGCCCGGCGTGGCCGATCAGCAGGATGTCGTAGTCCTCGTTGGCGAACCGCTTGGCCTCGTGGTGGACCTTGGTCACCAGCGGGCAGGTCGCGTCGATGGTCTTCAGCGACCGCTCCCCGGCCTGGCGGTGCACCTCCGGCGAGACCCCGTGGGCGGAGAACACCACGGTCTCGCCCTCGGGCACCTCGGCGAGCTCCTCGACGAAGATCGCGCCGCGGGACTCGAGGTTCTGCACCACGTGCTTGTTGTGCACGATCTGCTTGCGCACGTAGACGGGGGCGCCGTACAGGTCGAGCGCCTTCTCGACGGTCACCACCGCGCGGTCGACGCCCGCGCAGTAGCCGCGGGGCGCCGCCAGCAGGACGGCACGCTCCGCCTCGTCCGGGGACAGGATCGACGGGTTGCCCAGGTCGGTGCTCATGGGCCCGAGTCTACGGATCGGCGCGCGGGAGCTCACGTCGGCGCCGACCCGTCGGCGGCACCCCTTAGGGTCGCGCCATGGCCCTGGAGACCTCCCCCCAGTCGCCGGCACCGGTCCGGCAGATCGCGAACGCGATCGCCGGGTGGGTCGACCGGCTCGGCGCGGTGTGGGTGGAGGGCCAGATCGCCCAGGTCAACCGGCGGCCGGGGATCAACACCGTCTTCATGACGCTGCGTGACGCGGTCGCCGACATCTCCGTGCCGGTCACCTGCTCGCGCACCCTCTTCGACGGCCTCAACCCGCCGCTGGTCGAGGGCGCCAGCGTGGTCGTCCACGCCAAGCCGTCCTACTACGCCAACCGCGGCACCCTGTCGCTCTACGCCCGCGAGATCCGGATGGTCGGGCTCGGCGAGCTGCTCGCCCGGCTCGAGCGCCGCCGCCAGCTGCTGGCCGCCGAGGGCCTGTTCGCCGCCGAGCTCAAGCGCCGGCTGCCGTTCCTGCCCGGCAAGGTCGGGCTGGTGACCGCGCCCAGCTCCGCCGCCGAGCGCGACGTGCTGGAGAACGCCCGCCGCCGCTGGCCCGCGGTCGCCTTCGAGGTGGCGTACGCCGCGATGCAGGGCCCGCGCGCGGCCGCCGAGGTGATGGAGGCGCTCGACCGCCTCGACCGTGCGCCCGACATCGAGGTGATCGTCATCGCCCGCGGCGGCGGCTCGGTCGAGGACCTGCTGCCGTTCTCCGACGAGGCGCTGGTGCGGGCCGTGCACCGCGCCCGCACCCCGGTGGTCTCCGCGATCGGCCACGAGCCGGACTCCCCCCTGCTCGACCTGGTGGCCGACGTGCGCGCCTCCACGCCGACCGACGCGGCCAAGCTGGTGGTGCCCGACGTGGTCGAGGAGCTGCGCCTGGTCGCGGTGGCCCGCGACCGGATGCGTTCGGCGCTCGGCGGCTGGCTGGCGCGGGAGCAGGCCGGGCTCGACGCCCTGCGCTCCCGGCCCGCGCTCGCCGACCCCCGGAGCCTGCTCGACGCCCGCTCCGAGGAGGTGTCCCAGCTGCGGGACCGGGCCCGGCGCACGCTCGGGCACGCCCTGGACCGGGCCGCCGACGACATCGGCCACCACCGGGCCCGAGCACGCGCGCTCTCGCCGCTGGCGACCCTGCAGCGCGGCTACTCGGTGCTCCAGGACGCCGACGGCCACGTCGTGACCTCCGTCGCGGGCGTCGCCGCCGGGTCCGCGCTCAGCGTCCGGGTGGCCGACGGCCGAATCCGTGCCACCACGACCGAGGTCCAGCCCGACCCGCCCGCCGAGACCACTGCCGACACCACTGCCGAGACCGCTGAGGAGCACGATGGCTGACGAGACCCCCTCCTACGAGGCAGCCCGCGAGGAGCTGGTCGAGGTGGTGCGCCGGCTCGAGCAGGGCGGCACCACGCTGGAGGAGTCGCTGGCGCTCTGGGAGCGCGGCGAGAAGCTCGCCCGGACCTGCCAGGAGTGGCTGGACGGCGCCCGCAAGAAGCTCGACGCCGCCCTGGAGGCCGAGGACTGACCCGACCCGCGCCCGCCCGGCGACGGAAGCTCAGCGCTTGGCGGTGGTGAGCCTCGCGGCGAGGTCGCGCAGGTCCTCGGGACTGGCCGAGCCGTAGACCAGGACCACGTCGTCACCCAGGTCGGTGGCGTAGGCGTGGTCGCCGCCGGAGTCGGAGAAGGACCGCCAGGTGGAGCCGAGCTCGCTGTCGATCCGCGTCTTCTGGCCCTCGCTGGGGTCCTCGTCGACGTAGGTGTGCAGCAGGTCGTCGAGCGACGCGTCCTCCTGGCGGACGCCGGCGAAGCGGCCCGCGTCGGTGAGCATCCCGATCCCCCAGGCCGGCCGGTCGCCCGGCGTGAAGTGGACCGTGTTCGCGATCCAGCCGGACGGCAGCGACGGCGGGTAGACCACGTCGAAGCCGCCCTGCTGGGCACCCTGCACGGCGGCGAGGTAGTCGACCGAGGTCGGCCTCATCTCGGGGTTGTCGCGGTTGAGGGCGCGGAAGGCGACGTACCCGCCGATCACGAGCAGCGTGACGAGGAGCGCGCCGATCAGGCCGTTGGTGGACCGCTGGTAGCGGCCGGCGGATCCCCCGGCGGGTCCGGGCGGGGCCTGCTGACCGGAGGACTGCTCGCTCACGGGTCCATCCTCACAGGTGCCGTAGATTTCCCGGGTGCCACCCCTCGTCGACTCCGGTCCCGTCGGCGTGCACATCCTGGGCGTGCCCGCGGTCGACGCAGTGCCCGTCCTCGCGCTGCTCGCGCTCCTCGCCACGGCGTACCGCCACCCCTCGGGCCGGGTCGAGGCGGTGGTCGGCCTGGTCGCCGCTGCGGCCACCCTGGCCACGGGCCTGCTCAGCGGCTCCGAGGCCGAGGAGGCACTGCGGAACCTCGCGCCGGTCGTGGCCTTCCTCGCCACGATCCTGGTGGTCGCCGACGTCTGCGCCCGCGCCGGCCTGTTCACCGCCGCGGCCGGGGTGGTGCGCGACGCCAGCCGCGGCCGGCCGGAGCGGCTGCTCCTCGGCGTCTTCGGCCTGGCCGCCGCGGTCACCGCGGTGCTCAGCCTCGACGCCACCGTCGTGCTGCTCACCCCCGTGGTCATCGGCGGCGCGGTGGCGATGGGCACCCCGTCCCGGCCCGGCGCGTACGCCTGCCTGCGGATGGCGAACTCCGCGTCGCTGCTGCTCCCCGTCTCCAACCTCACGAACCTGTTGGCGATGCCGCACCTCGACCTCACCTTCGGCGGCTTCGCGGCGCTGATGGCGCCGGTGCTCGCGGTCGTGCTCGTGGTGGAGTACGCCGTGCTGCGGCTGTTGTTCCGCGGCGACCTGGCCGAGCGGGCGCCGGCCCCGGCCGCCCCGCCCGTCACCCACGCTCCCGCCGTCCCCCGGGTCCCGCTGGTCGCGGTGCTGGTGATGCTGGCCGGGTTCGCGGCGCTGTCACCGCTCGGGGTCGAGCCGTTCTGGGTCTCCGGCGCGGTGGCGGTGGTCCTGGTCGCCTGGGCCCGGCGCCGGCGGTTCGTGACGGTCCGCGAGGCGGTGCACGCCGCGCACCCGTCGTTCGCGGTCTTCGTGCTCTGCCTCGGCGTCGTGGTGGCGGCGCTGGCGGTCGGCTTCCTCGGCGACGCCGTGGCCCGCCTGCTGCCGGACAGCACGTCGTACGGCGCGCTGCTGGTCGTCGCCGTGGTCGCCACGGTGCTGGCCAACCTGCTGACCAACCTTTCGGCCACCCTGCTGGTGGTGCCGCTGCTGGGCCCGCTCGGGACGCCCGCGGTCCTGGCCGCTCTGCTCGGCCTCAACATCGGCTCGGGGCTGAGCTACACCGGCTCGCTGGCCAACCTCCTGTGGCGCCGCAGCCTGGTCAGGCAGGGCGACCCGCCCGACATGCGGGACTTCCACCGCGTCTCGCTGGTCGCCACCCCGCTGGCCCTGGTGGCCGCGGTCAGCGCCCTCGCGCTGGTCACCTGAGATCAGCAAATGCGGAGGATCCAGTATTCATCTCACCGCATCTGCGGCACACTGATCGCGTGACCATCTACCGAGTTGCGGAAGCGGCCGAGCTGCTCGGCGTCAGCGACGACACCGTGCGCCGCTGGGTCGACGCCGGCCGGGTCCCCTCCCAGACCGCCGAGGGGCGCACGGTGATCGCCGGTGCCCAGCTGGCCGCGCTGGCGGAGTCCCTGGCCGAGCATCCCGACCGGGACCGCACCCGGGCCTCGGCAGTCAGCGCCCGCAACCGGATGACCGGGATCGTCACCCGGGTCGTGAAGGACACCGTGATGGCCCAGGTGGAGATGATCTGCGGCCCCTACCGGCTGGTCTCGCTGATGAGCGCCGAGGCCGCCGAGGAGCTCGGACTCGAGCCGGGCGTCCGCGCGATCGCGTCGGTCAAGTCCACCAACGTCGTCGTGGAGCGCCCGTGAGGCCGGCCGCCCTGGTCGCCGTCCTGGCGCTGGTCCTGCCGCTCGCCGCGTGCGGCGGCGACGACGAGGGCGGCTCCGACACGATCACCGTGCTGGCCGCGGCCTCGCTGACCGAGTCGTTCACCGAGCTCGCCGACCGGTTCGAGGCGGACCACCCGGGCGTGGACGTCAAGCTCGCGTTCGACTCCTCCGCGACGCTGGCCCAGCAGGCGGTCGACGGCGCCCCGGCGGACGTGCTGGCCACCGCCGACACCGCCACCATGGACAGTGCCCGGGACGCGCTCGCCGAGGACCCCCGGACGTTCGCCACCAACACGATGGTGCTGGTGACCCCGAGGGACAACCCGGCCGGCCTCACCGGCTTCGAGGGCCTCGAGGACCCCGGCGTCACCTACGTGGCCTGCGTCGACACCGCCCCGTGCGGCAAGGTCGCGGCCGCCCTCTCCGCCGACAACGGCCTCACCGCGAAGCCGGCCAGCCTGGAGGTGGACGTGAAGTCCGTGCTGGCGAAGGTGACCAGCGACGAGGCCGACGCCGGCTTCGTCTACGCCACCGACGCGGTGGCCGCGGGCGACCGGGTCGAGACCTTCGAGATCCCGCACGCCGCGGACGAGGTCACGTCGTACCCGATCGCGCCGCTGACGCAGTCCAGGGACTCCGCCCTGGCCGGGCAGTTCGTCGACCTGGTGCTCTCCGAGGAGGGCCGGCAGGTGCTCTCGGCCGCCGGCTTCGGCAAGCCGTGAGCCCCCGGGCCGGCTCCGCCACCCTCGGCCGACCGCCGCTGGTCCTGGTCGTCCCGGGGGCGCTGGCCGCCGCCCTGCTCGTCGTACCGCTGGTCTCGCTGGTCCTGGACACGCCCTGGGGCAGCTTCGTCGACCAGCTGCGGACCCCGGCCGTGCGGGACGCGTTGTGGCTGACCGCGCTGGCCTCGGCGATCACGGTGGTCGCGTGCCTCGTGCTCGGGACGCCGCTGGCGTGGCTGCTCGCGCGGGTGGACTTCCCCGGCCGCACCCTGGTCCGGGCCGCGGTCGCGGTGCCGCTGGTGCTGCCGCCGGTGGTCGCCGGCGTCGCGCTGGTCACCGCACTCGGCCGCAACGGGCTGCTCGGGTCGCTGCTGCGCGAGACGACCGGCCTGACCATCCCCTACACGACGACCGCGGTGGTGATCGCGCACACCTTCGTCTCGATGCCGTTCTACGTGCTCAGCGTCGAGGGGGCGCTGCGCAGCTCCGGCGAGCGGTACGACGTCGTGGCCGCGACGCTGGGCGCCGACCGGTGGACGACGTTCCGCCGGGTGACCCTCCCGCTCGCGCTCCCCGGCGTGCTCGCCGGGGCCGCGCTGGCCTGGGCCCGGTCGCTCGGCGAGTTCGGCGCCACCATCACCTTCGCCGGCAACTACCCCGGCACCACCCAGACGATGCCGTCGCTGATCTACCAGGTGCTCCAGTCGGACCCGGAGGTCGCGAGGACCCTGAGCATGATCCTGCTCGTGGCCTCGGTCGGGATCCTGGCGGGGCTGCGCAACCGATGGCTGACCGCGCCGTGACCGGGCCCGGCCTGCGCGCCGACGTCAGGGTCGCCGGCCGCCTGGACGCCCACGTCGAGGCGGCCGCCGGGGAGGTGGTCGCGGTCATCGGGCCCAACGGCGCCGGGAAGACCACACTGCTCCACGCCCTGGCCGGCTTGGTCCCGATGGACGGCACCGTCGAGGTGGCCGGCGCCTCGTGGACCCAGCCGGCCCGGCTGGTGCGGGACCGCAACGTCGGCTTCGTCTTCCAGGACCAGGCACTCTTCCCACACCTCAGCGCGCTCGACAACGTCGCGTTCGGCCTGCGCACCCGCGCGGTCGCCCGTCCCGACGCGGAGGCGACCGCGCGGGGCTGGCTGGCCCGCTTCGGCGTCGAGGACCTGGCCTCGCGCCGGCCCCGCGAGCTCTCCGGGGGCCAGGCCCAGCGGGTCGCGATCGCCCGGGCCCTGGCCCCCGAGCCGGCGCTGCTGCTGCTCGACGAGCCCTTCGGCGGGCTCGACGTCGGGGTGGCGACCACGTTGCGGGTCGAGCTCGCCCGGCACCTCGCGTCGTACGACGGGATCGCGCTGCTGGTCACCCACGACGCCCTCGACGCGCTCACGCTGGCCGACCGGGTGCTCGTCCTCGACGAGGGCCGGGTCGCGCAGACCGGGACGCCCCACGACGTGGCCGCGCGGCCGCGGACCGACCACGTGGCCCGGCTGGTCGGCCTGAACGTGATCCGCGAGGGCGACGTGTTTCGCTCGTTCAGCCCCAGCGCCGTGACCGTCTCCCTCGGGCAGCCCGAGGGATCGGCCCGGCACCGGTGGCGCGGCCGGGTGCTGAGCGCGGCGCCGCACGGGGACGCCGTACGCCTGCTGGTGGCCGCCGAGCCCGAGCTGATCGCGGACGTGACCCCGGCCGCGACGACCGAGCTCGGACTGGTCCCGGGACGTGAAGTCTGGCTGTCCGTGAAGGAAACGGCCGTTCGGACCTACGCACGGTCCCCGGACCGACCGTTACCATCAGCGCCATGACCCCGCTGAGCGTCGCCCCAGAGTCACCCGATCGCAACCTCGCGCTGGAGCTGGTGCGAGTCACCGAGGCAGCCGCGATGGCCGCAGGCCGTTGGGTGGGCCGCGGCGACAAGAACGGCGCGGACGGGGTCGCCGTCAACGCGATGCGCGTGATGATCTCCACCATCGGGATGCGCGGCACCGTCGTCATCGGCGAGGGCGAGAAGGACAACGCGCCGATGCTCTTCAACGGCGAGGAGGTCGGCGACGGCACCGGCCCCGAGTGCGACGTCGCGGTCGACCCGATCGACGGCACCACGCTGACCGCCAAGGGCATGACCAACGCGGTCTCGGTGCTGGCGGTGGCGCCGCGCGGCTCGATGTACGACCCGTCCGCGGTGTTCTACATGGAGAAGCTCGTCACCGGCCCGGAGGCCGCCGACGTGGTCGACATCCGCTACCCCGTCGCCGAGAACATCCACCAAGTGGCGAAGGCCAAGGGCTCGCGGCCCGAGGACGTCACCGTGGTGCTGCTCGACCGCCCGCGCCACGCGGCGCTCGTCGACGAGATCCGGGCCACCGGCGCGATGATCAAGTTCATCACCGACGGCGACGTGGCCGGCGCCATCATGGCCGCCCGACCCGAGACCGGCATCGACCTGCTGCTCGGCGTCGGCGGTACGCCGGAGGGCATCATCACCGCCTGCGCGATGAAGAGCCTCGGCGGTGTCATCCAGGGCCGGCTGTGGCCGCAGGACGACGAGGAGCGGCAGAAGGCGATCGACGCCGGCCACGACCTCGACCCGGACAACGTGCTGCACACCGACGACCTGGTCACCGGCGACGACTGCTTCTTCGTGGCCACCGGCATCACCGACGGCGAGCTGCTGCGCGGCGTCCGATACCGCGCGGGCGGGGCGACGACGCACTCGCTGGTGATGCGCTCGCGCAGCGGCACCATCCGCTCGATCACCTCGGAGCACAAGCTGCAGAAGCTACGCGCTTTCTCCGCGATCGACTTCGAGGGCTGACTCCGTCTCGTGGCGGCGCAGCGCCGCCACGACATGGTCGATCACCCGGGGGTCCAGCGCCATCCCGATGTGGGTGGTGGGGACCTCGATCGACTCCGCCAGCGGGTCGATGCAGGCCCGCCAGTCGACGATCCCGTCGCGCTTGGAGTAGATCGCGGTGAACGACACGTCCTCGCGGACCGGCTGCTGGGTCTCGTCGAAGCTCCGCTGGGCGCACTCGCCCGCGACACACTCCTCGGCCATCAGCCCCGGGACACCGGCCCGGCTGAGCCGCACCAGGACCCCCACGCTCGCGGTCAGTGAGATGTGGTGGGCTCCGGGCGCCAGCATCGGGCTGCCCATCGTGATGATGCCCGAGACCAGGTCGGGACGGCGTACGGCGAGGCCGCGGGCCAGCATGCCGCCGAGGCTGTGGCCGACGATCTGGACCCGGGAGCCTCGGCGCAGCACGATCGACTCCAGCCGGCTCTCCAGCTGGGCGGCGGCGCTGAGCGTGCAGCCGACGTTGGCGCGGATCTCGGAGCGGTAGGTCCGGAAGCCCGCGGACCGCAGGGTCCGCGACATCACCCCCAGGGTGCCGTCGCCGGCCAGGAAGCCGGGCACGAGGATGACCGGCTCGACGGCCCGCGTGGCGGCACGGGCGGTGTAGGGGGTGGACATCCGCGCGCGGTGCTCCGCGACGCTGCGAGCGGCGAGGCGACCGGCCTCGGAGACCACCAGTCCCTCGCGGAGCACTGCCGCTGCCCGGGGGCGTTGAAAACCCTCGGGGCGGAGGAAGGAGCCTAGTGTGGGGCCTGTCACGTCTCGACGGTACGGCCAAAGGTCCCGAATGTCAGGGACCTCTACCCAATTTTGGATGATCGGGCGACTGCCTGCGTGGTCCGGAGACTGCCCGGTGTAGTTGACTGGAAAACATGACGTCCTCCTCGCCCCGGATGCCCGACGTCGCCGTCTCCGAGGAGCTGTTCGCCCCGGTCTCGCCCGGGATCGAGCTCTGCTACCAGACCTTCGGCGACCCCGACGCTGACCCGCTGCTGCTGGTGATGGGCCTCGGCGGCCCGATGAACTGGTGGGACCCCGACCTGTGCCGGCTGCTCGCGGCCCACGGGTTCTTCGTCGTCCGCTACGACAACCGGGACACCGGACGCTCCAGCCGGGCCCTCGGGCGGGTCACACGGTCCACGCTGGCCCGGGCCTTCGCGGGGCGCCGGGTGCGGGCGCCGTACAGCATGAGGGACCTGGCCGACGACGCGTTCGGCCTGATGGACCACCTGGGTCTCGACTCCGCGCACGTCGTGGGTGTGTCGATGGGCGGGATGATCGTGCAGACGATGGCGATCAACCAGCCCCGCCGGGTGCGGAGCCTGACCAGCATCATGTCGACGACCGGCAAGCGCACCGTGGGGTGGCAGCACCCCTCGCTGCTGCCCGCGGTGCTCGCGCGGACCAGCCCGGGTCGCGAGGCCTACGTCCGGGCCAGCGCCCGCACGTGGCGGCTGATCGGCTCACCGGCCTATCCGCAGTCGCCCGAGCAGGTCGAGAACCGGGCCGCGGAGACCTTCGACCGCGGGGTCAGCGCCAGCGGCGTGATGCGGCAGATGCTGGCCGTGCTGACCCAGCCGAACCGCAGCGCCCGGCTGCACAGCGTGCGCGTGCCCGCGCTGGTGGTGCACGGGCTCGCCGACAAGATGGTGCACGTGTCCGGCGGCCGGGCCACCGCGGCCGCGATCCCGGGGGCGGAGCTGTTGCTCATCCCCGGGATGGGCCACGACCTGCCCGCGGAGCTCTACGAGACCTTCGCGCAGGCGATCCGGCGCACGGCCGACCGCGCGTCCTGAGCACCTGTCAGGACGCGCGGGCGGCCCCTGACTCAGTCGCTGAGGCGCTCCCCCGTGTCGGTGTCGAACACGTGCACGTGGCGCGGGTCGGTCGTCACGTGGAGCGTGTCGCCCTTGCGCACCGTGTCGCGGGCGGAGACCCGGACGATGATGTTGTTGGGCGTGCCCTCGACACCGCTGGTGCCGTAGACGAACGCGTCCGCGCCGAGCTCCTCGACGACGGTGACCCGCACCGGCAGGCCGCCGTCGTTCTCGCTCACCACGCGCCAAGCCTCCGGGCGGACGCCGACGGTGATGTTGCCGCGCATCTTCTTCGCCGCGGTCGGGTCGACCGGCACGAGGTACTCGCCGATCTTGGCCTGGTCGTCGGCGGCCTTCGCCTCGAGCAGGTTCATCTGCGGGGAGCCGATGAAGCCGGCGACGAACAGGTTGACCGGCTTGTCGTAGAGGTTCAGCGGGGTGTCGACCTGCTGGAGCTCGCCGAGCTTCATCACGGCGACGCGGTCGCCCATGGTCATGGCCTCGATCTGGTCGTGGGTGACGTAGACGGTCGTGACGCCCAGGTCGGCCTGGAGCTTGGCGATGTCGGTGCGGGTCTGCACGCGCATCTTGGCGTCGAGGTTCGACAGCGGCTCATCCATGCAGAAGACCTGCGGGTTCCGGACGATCGCGCGGCCCATGGCGACGCGCTGGCGCTGGCCACCGGAGAGTGCCTTGGGCTTGCGCTCGAGGTACTCGGTCAGGCCGAGGATCTTCGCCGCCTCGTCGACGCGCTTCTTGCGCTCGTCGGCGGGGACCTTGGCCATCTTCAGCGCGAAGGCCATGTTGTCGGCCACGGACATGTGCGGGTAGAGCGCGTAGTTCTGGAAGACCATCGCGATGTCGCGGTCCTTCGGCGGGGTGTGCGTGACGTCGCGGTCGCCGATGTAGATCTTCCCGGAGTTGATCTCCTCGAGCCCTGCCAGCATGCGCAGGGACGTGGACTTGCCGCATCCGGAGGGCCCGACGAGGACCATGAACTCCCCGTCGTGGATCTCGAGGTCGAGGCCGGGCACGGCGGGGCTGTCTGCCCCGGGGTACCAGCGCTGGGCCTTCTCGAAAGTGACTGTGGCCATGATTGAGCTCCTTCACCGGCAGGTACGTGCCGGACGATCCGTAGTGAAGTGACGGGAGTCACAGTACGGGACGAGTGCCCTGCTCGGCCACGGGGTCAGCCGCGCCAACGCGCGGGGCCGCCTCGCAGCTCCAGCCCCGTGCCGAGGGCGTTCCAGCCGATGCCCACCGGGTCGATCACGCCACCCCGGAACCGGCCCGCCTCGTCGCGGTTCTCGAACGCCAGGAAGCAGTGGCTGCCGTCGCGGCGTCGGGCGACCTTACCGACATAGAGGTCCTCGCTGGTCAGCCGCACCGCCCGGTCGACGTCGACGGGCGCACCCGGTCCGGCGACCGGCACCGACCACACGCCGCCGGACCCGGGCTCGTCGTACGGCATCTGGTCGGACAGGCACGAGAACAGCAGCGCCCAGCGCCCGTCGAGCTCGACCAGCGAGATCACCTCGAGCCACCGGAAGCGCGCGCTCGGCGTGCTCAGCGGGGGCAGGACGTCCCAGGCGTGCAGGTCGTCGGAGACGGCGTGGGCGACGACGCCCCGCTCGACGCCCATCCCCTGCGCGGTCGCGTACAGGTGCCAGGTGCCGTCGGCGTCCCGCTCGACCCACGGATCCCGCCAGTGCTCCTCGCGCCCCGCTCCGGCAGGCGCGTCGGCGCGGTCCGGGTCGAGGGTGCCGTACCAGCGCGGATCCGCCTCGAGGACCGGCTCGGGGTCACGCACCCAGGTCGTCAGGTCCCGCGACGTCGCGACGCCGATCCGCTGCACCCGGCCCTGCTCCCGCTGCGCGAGGCCGGTGGTGAACATCCACCACCGGCCGTCGTCGTCGCGCACCACGCTGCCCGTCCACGTGGCAAGGTCGTCGAAGGCCGGCGGTGGCTGCGGGTCCAGCGCGTCGGTCACGCGCGTCCAGCTGCTCAGGTCGGCCGAGACGGCGTGGCCGACCGACGCGTGCCAGTGCCGCAGGTCCGGGTCCCCGAGCGTGCGCGGTGCCTTGAGGAAGAACAGGTGGTACGCCGTGCCGTCGTCCGCCGCAGGGTCGGCGACCACCCAGAAGTCCCAGACCCAGTCGTCGGCGAGGTCGAGCATGTCGGTCGGGTCACGCCCCGAGGCCGCGCATCACCCCTTCACCGCGCCCGCGGTCAGACCGCGGACGAAGTACCGCTGCAGCGCGAAGAACACGAACATCGGGATCACCATCGAGACGAACGCTCCCGCGGTGAGCAGCTCCGAGCCCTGCCCCTGCGTGCCGAGCAGGCCCTGCAGCGACACCATGATGGTGGTGTTCTCGCTGGTCAGGAACAGCTTGGCGATGAGCAGGTCGTTCCACACCCACAGGAACTGCAGGATCGCGAACGCCGCCAGCGCGGGCACCGACATCGGCACGATCAGCCGCCAGAAGGTCTGGTAGTGCGTGGCACCGTCGATCTTCGCCGACTCGATCACGGTCTTCGGCAGGGTGGCCATGTAGTTGCGCAGGATGTAGATCGCCAGCGGCATGCCGAAGCCCGTGTGCAGCAGCCACACGGCGATGTACTGGCCCGAGATGCCCAGTCCGTTCGGGCCGAGCAGGTTCAGCATGGGCTGGAAGGCCACCTGGATCGGCACCACCATCACCGCGACGATCAGGATGAACAGCACGTCCTTCCCGCGGAAGTCCATGAACGAGAAGGCGTACGCCGCGAACGCCGCGAACATGATCGGGATGATCGTCGCCGGGATCGCCACGATGATGCTGTTGACCAACGAGTCGCCGATCGACGAGGGGCCCTCGAACACACCCCGGTAGTTGTCCAGCGTCCAGCCGCCGTTCCCGAACGCGGTCCACCAGCCGGTGGCCGCCTGGGCCGAGCGGCTCCGGAACGACGTGACCAGCAGCCCCAGCGTGGGCAACGTCCACAGGATGCAGAGCAGCACCATGACGACGATGGAGAACCAGCTGCGCCGCCTCCCGTCGGCCATGAGCCCGTGCCCGCCCCGCGGCGCCTTGCCGCCCGCCGCCTCGGCCTCGGCCACGGTGGTGTCTGTCTTGACGCTCATCGGCCCATCTCCTCCCTGCGGAAGTGGCGCACCTGGTAGATCAGGATCGGCGTCACGGCGATGAGCAGGACCACGACGATCGCCGAGGCGACGCCGGCCTGCTCGTTGTTGACCAGCTCGTTGAAGAACAGGTTCGCGATCACGTTGGTCTTGTCCCGGCCGTTGGTGAGGACGTAGACGATGTCGAAGACCTTGAGGACCAGGATCACCACGGTGATGAAGACCGTGATGATCGTGCCCCTGATCTGCGGGATCACGACCTGGCTGAAGATCTTCCACTCCGTCGCGCCGTCGATGCGCGCCGCCTCGATCGTCTCCTCGGGGACCCCCTTGATCGCCGAGGACAGCAGGATCATCGCGAAGCCCACCTGGAGCCAGATCAGGATCACCATCAGCAGGATCGAGTTCAGCCGGAGGGTGCTGATCTGCAGCCACGTCTGCGGCTCGCCGCCGAGCGCCCGCCAGACCGCGTTGAGCAGGCCCGTGGGGTCCTCGTTGGCGGGGTCGTAGGCGTAGATCAGCGACCAGACGACCGACGCACCGACGAACGAGATCGCCATCGGCAGGAAGATCGTGCTCTTGGAGACCTTCTCCCCCTGCGGCGACAGCTTGTCGGCGAGCACCGCCACGATGACTCCGACGACCACGGTGACCGCGGGCACGATGATCAGCCACAGGATGTTGTTGCTGATCGCCAGCCAGAACTCGTCGCTGGTCCCTCCGGTGAAGATGTCCTTGAAGTTGTCGAGCCCCACGTACGCCGTGCTGTCGGAGTTCGCGAACGCGAAGTTGATCGTCTGGACCGTCGGGTAGATCAGCATCAAGCCGATCAGCCCGATGCCGGGCACCAGGAAGGCGTAGGGCATCACACCCCGCGACAGCCGGCCCGGCATCGCCTCGACAAACATGTTCAGGAAGTAGAAGAACAGCCAGGCACCGGCGACCCCGGCGATCAGCGCGATCACCCCGATCAGGATCCTGCTGCTCCCGAACCAGTCGGGGTGGTAGGCCATCGCCAGGAACAGGTTGCCGATGAACCAGACGACCACGATCACGCCGCCGAGCCCGATCAGCATCTTGGCGAGGTGCATGCGGTCGGGGTCGCCGGGCTCGCGCGGGCTCGCCGGTGCCGGCTGGGCCGGCGGCGTCGGCTCACCCGGTGCGGGTGCCCCGCCGGCGCGCGAGGCGCCGGCGGTCACGTCGGTCCCGGTGCTCATTGCGGCCACGAGCTCTCGATCGCCTTGGTCGTGTCCTCAGAGCTCTTCCCTTGGACCCACTCGACCATCCCGGTCCAGAACGTGCCCGAGCCGACCTCCTTGGGCATCGCGTCCGACGCGTCGAACACGAACTCCGGCGCGTTCTTCGCCATGTCGGCGATGTCCTTGGTGGTCTGGTCCGGGTAGTTGCTCTCGTCGAAGGTCGTGTGCGGCGACAGCCAGCCGCCGGCCTGGGCCCACTCGGCGCCGAACTTGTCGGAGGTCAGGAACTCCATCACCTTGATGGCGTCCTCGTCGTTGCCGTTGAACAGCGCGGCGAGGTCGGCGCCACCGAGGAGCGGCTGCTCCTCGCCCGCCTTCTCGGCCGGCCACTGGAAGACGCCGATCTGGTTGTCGAGGTCGTCCTGGATCTTGGGGTCGAGGAACGAGATCTCGAAGTTGCCCTGCCGCTCGAGCATGCACCCGGGCGGGTCCTTGAACGCGGGGACCATCGCCTCGGCGAAGGGGGTGTTGACCACGGTCTTGACGCCGCCGTACACCTCGCCGTCCGTGCGCGCGATCTTGTCGAAGGCGTCGAACGCAGCGACCACCTTCGGGTCGTCGAACGGGATCTCGTGCTTGACCCACTGGTCGTAGACGTCGGGCCCGTACAACATGAGCATGAACTGCTCGATCCAGTCGGTGCCGACCCAGCCGGTGGCCTGGTCGGAGCCCCACGCCATGCACCAGGGCGTGGTGCCGTCGGACTTGATCTGGGCGGTCAGCTTCTCCAGGTCGGCCATCGTCTCGGGTACCTGGTAGCCGGCCTTGTCCCACGCCTGCTTGGGGTACCAGACGATGCTCTTGTTGGCCATGCGCATCGGCGCGCCGTAGACCCGGCCGTTGAGCCGCGCGGCCTCGAGGAAGCCCGGCACCAGGGTGGACTCGAGCTGGTCGTAGTCGAGGTAGGTGTCGATCGGCTGGACGTAGCCCTGGTCGGCGAGCTCGAGCAGCCCACCGGGCTGCGGGAAGAGGCCGATGTCGGGGGTGTCGCCGGAGCGGACCTTCTGCTTGATCGTGGTGGTGAAGTCGGCGTCGGCCGTGTAGGCGATGTCGATGCCGCTGTCCTTCTCGAACTGCGCCAGCGACTTCTCGAAGGCCGCCTGCTCCTCGCCGGCAAACGCACCGAGCATCGTGACCTTGCCGTCGCCGTCGGCGCTGGCGTTGTCGACGTACCCGTTCAGCCCTTCCCCGGACCCGCCACCGCCCGGCTGCTGCAGACAGCCGGTGAGTGCCATGGCGGCGAGCACCGCCACCCCTGACGCCGCCCAGCGGCGACCCGAACCTCGTCTCATGAGTCCCTCCTCGTCGAGGGGCCAGCGGCTCGTCCCCGCCACCCCGGTCCCCGGTGTGTGGTGCGCGTCACACGTGCACCACTTGTTTACTCGACAACGAGGGACCTGTAAACGACCAATACGGTCACGTTCTGCATGCGGACAGGTTGCAGGCGCGACAGACGTGGATCTCAGAGCTGGACACCCGACATCTCGATGGACATCTCTGCCGTACCGACCGCATCCTGAGGACGGAGGATCGGCCTCGGCACGGGAGGTCTCATGGGCGCTCTGCCACGACCGGATGTCCCGCCGGGTGCGCACCGGGATCTCGTCGACGCGCTCCACGACCTCCACCACCGGGCCGGCTGGCCAAGCCTCCGCACGCTGGCCCGTGAGGCCGGTTGCAGCCACACCACCGTCTCCGCCGTCTTCTCCTCACCGCGGCTGCCGTCCTGGGGCACCCTCGAGCTCCTCGTCGAAGCCATGGACGGCGACACCCACCACTTCCACGACCTCTGGCTCGCCGCCAGCAGCCCCACCGATACCCGCTCCCCCACCATTGCCCGCATCGCCGGGCGTCGCACCGAGCTCACCGCCGTACGCCGCCACCTCGAGACCGGCACCGGCCTCCTTCTCGTCACCGGCGAGGCCGGGATGGGCAAGACCGGGCTCGTCGCCACCGCTGCCGCCGTGGGTTCCGACGGGTTCGTCGCCACCGGCATGTGTCTCCCACTCGCCTCGGAGGTTCCCCTCCTCCCCGTGGCGGACGTCTTGCGCACGGTCCACCAGTCGGACGGGGGCCACTGGCTCGACAAGGCCCTCTCGCAGTGTGCTCCCTACGTCGCCGGCTCCCTGAGCCTCCTGGTCCCCGAGCTCGCCGAGTGGGAGACGCCCGTGCCCGGCGACGACTGGGCCCGCCAACGGCTCTTCGCCGCAGTCGAGACGGTCGTTCAACAGCTGTCCGAGGAGCGCGGGCTCGCGCTGCTGATCGAGGACCTCCACTGGGCCGACACCGCCACGCTCGACCTGCTCGAGCACCTCGTGAATCGTGACCCCGCCGTGCCCATCGTCGGCACCTGGCGCCTCGACGACCCGACCGTCGAGCGACCGAACGCGGAGTGGTTCAACCGGGTCCGGCGGATACCCGCGGTCACCACGCTGACCCTGACCCCACTCAGCCACGACGAGACCCGCGACCAGCTCACGCTGCTCACCGGTCAGGTCCCGGGCGCCGCGTTCGTGGACTCCATCCACCAGCGCACGCAGGGACACCCCCTGTTCACCGAGCAGCTCTCCGCGCACGGCGACACGGACCGACCGCTCCCCTCCCTGCTGGCCGACCTCCTGGACGCCCGCCTCGGCGACCTCACCGGGCCGGCCTGGTCCGCCGCCCGAGCCCTCGGGGTGGCGGACCGCCCGCTCGGCGACCACCTCCTCGCAGGAATCACCGGTCTCGCTGCGGCCGAGCTCGCGGCGGGCCTGCACGACCTGGACGCGCGCCGGCTCCTGGCACCGCCCGCGAGGAGCGAGACAGCGCTGCGGCATCCGCTGCTCGCCGAGGCGATCCGTCGACGTCTGACACCCGGCGAGACGAGGGCCGAGCACGCCGCCGTGGCCCGCGCCCTGGGGTCGTCGACGGCACCGGAGCCCGCCGAGGTCGCGCTCCACTGGCAGGCCGCGGCAGAGCCCTTCGAGGAGCTCGTCTGGCGGATCCGCGCGGCCATGGCAGCCCACGAGCGCTTCGCGCTGCGGCAGGAGGCTGCGCAGTGGGTCCGGGCGCTCGATCTCTGGCCCGACGACGCGGCCGAGGCCGGGCGCCCTCCGGTCCGGCGGGTCGACGCCCTCGTGTCCGCCCTGGACCTGTATTTCGGTGGGATCGACCCCGAGCGCGCCTCGGCCCTGGCGGAGGAGGCCCTGACGCTCGTCCCGGGACTCCAACCCCCCGACGCCGCCGAAGTGCTCCTGCAGGTCGGCTTCCTCCATGCCGACAGCGGCGAGCCCGAGCGGGGCCTCGACTTCTTGCAGCGCGCGGCCGGGATCTTCGCGGAGCTCCCGCCCTGCGACGGCCATGTGCGGGCCCTCTACGCGCTCGAGCTGACGCTGCGGGATGTCGGGCGGCACCAGGACGCGGCGGCGGCGGTGGCCCGCGGCCTCGCGGTGAGCGCCGAGCTCGAGGACCACCGGTGGTATCGCACCATGCTCATGCAGCAGGCGTGGTACGACGCCCGAGCCGGTGACCCGGCAACCGCGCTCTCGCGCGCCCGGGAGGCCTTCGAGGTCGAGGTCCCCGGCCCGGACCCCCGCGGCGAGGCCCGGCTGGCCGCGGACCAGACCGACCTCCTTCTCGAGACGGCCGCCGACGTGGAGGACGTGGTCGCCGCCGGCACTCGCGGCCTCGATGCCGCCGAGGCCTGGGGCCTGGACATGTTCACGGTCCGGGTGGCGCGCATGAACGTGGCCCAGGCCCTGTGGCGGGCGGGTCAGGTACGTCGCGCTGCCGGGTTCATCGAGCCACACACGCAGGGGCCCCCGCTGGAGGACGGCTGGGTGCTCCACGCGGAGCGCGCACGCCTCGACATGATGCAGGGCCGGCTCGAGTCGGCACGGGAGCTCACCCACGAGCTGAGGACCGTGCCGACGAGCTGGTTCAGCTCACGCATCGAGCTCGCCGAGTGCCTGGCCGGTGTCGCGGTGTGGATCGGGGAGCCGGAGACTGCGCTCGAGGTCGCGGTCCCGGTCGTCACGGCGGCCGCACCGACCGAGGCCGCGGTCGGGCTGGGGCCGCTCCTGGCTCACGCGGCACGGGCAGCCGCGGACACCGCGGTCGGCACCGAGTGGCTCGGCCGTCTCACCGCCCTGCATGAGTCCTGCGTCGTGGACCCCTTTGCGATCCGTGCGGTGCCGGCCGACAGTCGCGCCTGGGCAGCGACGTGGCGAGCCGAGCTGGCCCGTCTCGACGGCTCCGCGACGGTCCCGCAGTGGGTGGTGGCGGCCACCGAGTGGGACCGGATCCACCGCCCGCACGACGCGGCGTACTGCCGGTGGCGGGCGGCCCAGGTCGCGACCGCCACCGGACAGACCACCGCCGCGACCAAGCTGCTGCGCCGCGCGGCCCGGGACGCCCGCGAGCACGTGCCTCTGCTCGCCGCGATCCGGGACTCGGCGGCGCCCCGGACCGGGTCGGCGCTCGTCAATCGACGCTGATCCACCAGCGGTCGCGGGACTCGCACCCCGCGCTCACCCGGGGCACCCAGGGCACACCCACGTAGCGCGGGTCGATCGGGCTCGGGCAGTCCGCCTCCCGGGCGACCGGCTCCTTTGGGACCGCCTCCTCGCCCGGACGTCCGCACACCGGCACGAAGCCGTCGTACGCCGGGTTCCAGTGCGACTGGATGATGAAGCACGGCCGGCCGGTCGGGTGCTGCCGGTTCACGGTCTTGCGGTACTCGTCGTCCACGGTCGAGTGCTGCCGAGCAACGTCAGGGTGTCCGGCCGCGGGCGTGGCGATCGGCTGCGGCCCGGCGTACGCCACGGCGGGGAAGCCGGCAATCGTCGCGGCGGCGGCCACGACGACGGTGCGCCAGCGGCGGACGTGGATCTGGGTGGTGGTGTTCATGGCGGTGTCCTTCGTCGATGGGTGGGTGGAACACCTCCACGCTCGAGCCGGTGCGGGCCCGGTTGACGGCGGTTGACAGAACTGGACAGCCGTCGGCGAACGCCCCTCAATTTCCGGATGACAGCCGCCTCCGGACGCGCGCATCCTGAGGATCAGCACTGCGCGTGGACAGGAGGTCACGTGGGGGCCCTGCCGAAGCCGGATGTCCCGCCGGGCGCCCAGCGGGATCTCGTCGACGCGCTCCACGACCTCCACCACCGGGCCGGCTGGCCCAGCCTCCGCACGCTGGCCCGGGAGGCCGGTTGCAGCCACACCACCGTCTCCGCCGTCTTCTCCTCACCGCGGCTGCCGTCCTGGGGCACCCTCGAGCTCCTCGTCGAAGCCATGCACGGCGAAACCCACCACTTCCACGACCTCTGGCTCGCGGCCGGAACCCCTGCCGAGGCCCAGCCGCCCATCACAGCCCGCATCGTCGGCCGCCGGGACGAGCTCGCCACGGTCGTCGACCACCTCGTGACCGGGAGCGGCCTGCTCGTGGTCGCCGGCGAGGCCGGGATCGGCAAGACCAGGCTCGTCACCACCGCTGTCGCGCTGACGCCGCGGGACAACTTCGTCGCGGCCGGGTCCGCTCTCCCGCTCTCGTCCGAGGTGCCGCTGCTGCCCGTCACGGACGCGCTGCGTGCGGTGCACGAGTCCGACGACGGCCGGTGGCTGGAGAAGGCCCTCTCGCAGACCGCTCCGTACGTCGCCGGCTCCCTGAGCCTGCTGGTGCCGGAGCTGGCCCAGTGGGAGGCGCCCGAACCCGGCGACGAATGGGCCCGCCGACGGCTCTTCGCCGCGGTGGGGACGGCTCTGCGCCACCTGTCGGCGGAGCGCGGGCTCGCGCTGCTGATCGAGGACCTCCACTGGGCCGACACCGCCACCCTCGACCTGCTCGAGCACCTCGTGAATCGTGACCCCGCCGTGCCCATCGTCGGCACCTGGCGCCTCGACGACCCGAACGTCGAGCGGCCGAACGCGGAGTGGTTCAACCGCATCCGGCGGATACCCGCGGTCACCACGCTGACCCTGACCCCACTCAACCACGACGAGACCCGCGACCAGTTCACGCTGCTCACCGGCCAGGTCCCGGGCACCGCGTTCGTGGACTCCATTCACCAGCGCACGCAGGGACACCCGCTGTTCACCGAGCAGCTCTCCGCCTACGGCGACTCGGACCGACCGCTCCCCTCCCTGCTGGTCGACCTCCTGGACGCCCGCCTCGGCGACCTCGCCGGGCCGGCCTGGTCCGCCGCCCGAGCCCTCGGCGTGGCCGACCGCCCACTCAACGGCCCCCTGCTCACCGAGGTCACCGGCCTCACAGATGCCGACCTGGGGACCGGTCTGCACGACCTCGATGCACGTCGGCTCCTGACGCCGTCGAGTGGGCACGAGGCCGCACTGCGACATCCGCTGCTGGCCGAAGCGGTGCGCCGTCGCCTCGTTCCGGGCGAGAGTGACGACGTCCACCGTCGCCTCGCCACCGCGCTCGGCGAGCTCGAGAACGCTGAGGCGGCCGAGGTGGCCGTGCACTGGCGGGCCGCGGGCGACACGCGGAAGGAGCTCGCCTGGTTGGTTCGCGCGGCGGAGCAGGCCGCACGACGCATGGCGTTCGTCCAGGAGGCAGAGCACTGGTTGCGCGTCCTCGAGATCATGCCGGACCACGACCCGGAAGCCTCGATCACGCGTCCAGCCGCCCTGATCGCGGCGGCCGAGGCGAACGAGCGCTCCGGCGCCGAGGACGCGGCCCTGACGCTCCTCGAGGAGGGCTTGTCCCGCGGGGATGCGGCGACGGCCCACGAGCGGTTCGACCTGATGGCACGAAGCGCGGCGTACATCTGGGGCCAGCGTGGGCCGGCCGAGGCGCTGGACATGCTGGACCGCGCCGTGGGACAGCTCGAGCAGGACCCGCCTCCCGGGGTGGTCGCCAGAACCCTGCCGCTGCGGGCGAACCTGCTCGCGGCCGCGGGGCGGTTCGACGAGACGGTCCAGCACCTCGATCTTGCCATCGACCTCGGCCGGAGGCTGGACGACCGCGACCTCATGGCCGACGCCCTTTCGTGCAAGGTGTGGCACGTGGGCGTGGCGGGCGACCTCGAGAGCAGCCTGGAGTGCGTGGCCGAGACACGCCGTCTGCGAGCAGGCTCCTGGCCACCGGGTCGCGAGGTGGGCCTGGCCATGATGCACACCGACGTCCTCCTGATCCACGCCCGGCCGGCCACCGAGGTGGAAGCGGCCGGATCCCGGGCACTCGCCTTGATCCGTGAGCACGATCTCCACCACACCCAGGGCATGATGGTCCGCTCCAACGTTGCCCAGGCCCTGCTCGAGGCAGGCGAGGTCCGGCGGGCCGCAGCACTCGTGAGCCACGCCGGGGAAGGGCTCCAGTACTCGACGTGGCCGGTCGACCTCCTGGCCGCCCAGGTGCAGCTTCTCGAGGGTCGTCCGGAGAAGTCCCTGGTCACCCTGGAGCGGCGCCGGCAGCGCGATGCGCTCGCCGACTTCAGCTTCGCCGTCCCGGCGGCGGAAGCATGGATCTGGCTCGGCGACCCGGGCCGCGCCTGGGAGCGCCTCCGTCCGACGCTCGAGGAGCTGGGGACCGGACAGGCCGGCAGGTTCGCCGCACGGCCGTTCGTCGTCGCGGCGCGAGCGGTCGCCGACCTGGTCGACGGCGGGTCCGGTCGATCGGGAGCAGCCACCTGGCTCGCCACTTTGAGGACACTGAGGAGCCATGCTGCCGTCGATCCCCTGGGCCCGGGTCGCGTACCGGGCATCCGCCCTGCGGCCACCGCGACCTGGCAGGCCGAGCTGGGTCGTGTCGACGGCTCAGCGACGGTCCCGCTGTGGGTGGCCGCCGCGGCCGAGTGGGACCGGCTGGTCAGGCCGCACGACGCGGCGTACTGCCGGTGGCGCGCCGCGCAGGTCGCCCTGGCATCGGGCCAGGCAACCGCGGCGGCGAAGCTGCTGCGCCGCGCGGCCAGGGACGCCCGCGAACACGTCCCCCTCCTCGAAGCCATCCGGGACACCCAGCGGTAACCGGGGTGTCACCGGAGATGGTCCGAGTCAGGCTCCGACGACCAGCACCGGCCTCGGCTCCACCTCGACCCGCACCCGGTCGTCGACCTGCAGCCGGTGACCGGCGCTGCTGGCGAGCTGGGCCAGGACCTCGGTGCCGTCGGCCAGTGTCGCGGTCGCCCGGGAGACCGGGCCGAGGAACGAGATGCTCACGATGCGCGCCTCCCCCTCCGGGTCCGGTGCGAACGAGACCGCCTCGGGCCGTACAAGCGCGAGGCCCGCGCCGGTCGCCGACCCCGCCAGCACCGGCACCCGGGTGCCCAGGACCTCGGCGATCTCGCCCGCGACCCGGGCCGGCACCCGGTTGCTGAGGCCGACGAACTCGGCGACGAACGGCGTGGCAGGCGTGGAGTAGAGCTCCGCCGGCGGGGCGATCTGGTCCAGGCGTCCGTCCTTCATCACCCCGACCCGGTCGGCCACGGCCAGTGCCTCCTCCTGGTCGTGGGTGACGAAGAGGGTGGTGGTGCCCACGTCGCGCTGCACCCGCCGGATCTCGTCGCGCAGCTGCACGCGCACCTTGGCGTCGAGCGCGGACAGGGGCTCGTCGAGGAGCAGCACCGACGGCTCGATCGCGAGCGCCCGCGCCAGCGCCACCCGCTGCTGCTGACCGCCGGAGAGCTGGTTGGCGTAGCGGTCCTTCTGGGTGCCGAGGCCGACCAGGTCCAGCATGTCGCCGGCCCGGGTCCGCCGTTCCGCGCGGGACCGGCCGCGCAGCTTCAGCCCGAAGGCGACGTTGTCGAGCACGGTGAGGTGGGGGAACAGGCTGTAGGCCTGGAAGACCATGCCCATGTCCCGCTTGTTGGCGGACACGTGCGAGAGGTCCCGGCCCCCGACCGAGATCGTGCCGGCGTCCTGGGTCTCCAGCCCCGCGAGGATGCGCAGCGCCGTCGTCTTGCCACAGCCCGACGGACCGAGCAGCACAACCAGCTCCCCCGGGTCGATGTGGAGGTCGAGACCGTCGAGGGCGTGCACGTCGCCGTACGAGCGGCGCAGTCCCGTCATCTCGACGGCGACCCCCTGCGTGGCGCCGCGGACCTCGCGGCTAGCTGCGTCGGACATCTACTTCCCTTCGGAGGTACGCCGGCGGCGGTCGAGGAACGACAACGCGACCAGCAGGAGAGCGGCGAACAGGATCGACGCGAGGGCCGCGGCCATGGACTCGGGCGCGTTGCTCTTGCTGAGCAGCACGATGACCACCGGCAGGGTGTCGTAGTGCAGCAGCGAGGAGACGGTGTACTCCCCCAGCACCAGCGCCACCGAGACGAACGATGCCGCGAGGATCCCCGGCCAGATGTTCGGGACGATGACCCGCGTGATGACGGTGGACCACCCGGCCCCCAGGGACCGGGCCGCCTCGGCCAGGGTCCGCACGTCGAGCCCGCCGAGCGCGGCGTCGATCGCCC
Organism: Nocardioides koreensis; assembly: GCF_039531775.1. Lineage (NCBI taxonomy): Bacteria > Bacillati > Actinomycetota > Actinomycetes > Propionibacteriales > Nocardioidaceae > Nocardioides > Nocardioides koreensis. The sequence goes on from NZ_BAAAQR010000003.1 coordinate 100,686, forward strand.
GGTAGGAGTAGGGCAGCACCAGGACGACGTACACGAACGCCAGCGTCAGCGGTGAGTCGCCCACCAGGTAGTTGACCCAGGCGTAGACGTTCTTGATCCCGACCACGATCACCAGCGGCGGGATGGTCAGCGGCAGCAGGCAGAGGAACTCCACCAGCCGGGAGGCCGCGGGCACCCGCAGCCGGACCCAGATCATCGTCGGCACCAGCAGCACCACCATGCCGACGACCGTCAACAGCGCGAGCTGGAGCGAGGTGGTGATCCCCTCGGTCATCGTCGGGTCCTGGGCCAGGGCCTGCCAGGCTGCGCCCGAGCGTTCGTCCGTGCCCGGCACCTTGGTGCTGAAGTCGAGCAGGGCGGCCAGCGGCAGCAGGAAGAACGCCGCGAACAGCAGGAGGAGCAACCACCGCAGGGCGCGCCAGAGCGCGGATCCGTTCACCGCAACCACCTCGACGTACGCCGCAGCAGCCAGGCGTAGAGGGTCATGACGACCGCCACGACCACCACCATCTCCAGCGCGAGCGCGTAGCCGAAGTTGGCCTGCCCCAGCACCACCTCGCTGGTCAGCGCGGCTCGGATCAGCAGCGGCGTGATCGGCGCACCCTGGCTGACCAGTGCGGCCGCGGTGGCGTACGCCGCGAACGCGTTGGCGAAGAGCAGCAGCGCCGAACCCAGGAAGGCCGGGCGCAGCAACGGGAAGGCGACCTGCAGCCAGTACTGGCGCGTGGAGGCACCGAGGTTGACCGCCGCCTCCCGCCACTGCGGCCGGAGGCCCTCCAGCGCGGGCAGGAAGACGATCACCATCAGCGGGATCTGGAAGTAGGTGTAGACGAGGATCAGGCCCGGCAGCTTGTAGAGCCAGCCCGACCCGGTCGCGTCCACCCCGAACGCGTCGGCGAGCAGGTTGGTCAGCAGCCCCCCGAAGCCGAGGGTCGCGATCCAGGCGAACGCCAGGGTGACTCCACCGAACTGTGCGAGCACGCCGCACACGGCGGTGATCGCCCGCCGCATGATGCTGGTCGGCGGCGCGACGACGACCAGGTAGGCCAGCAACGCGCCGAGGACCGCTCCCACCGCAGCCGAGGCGAACGAAAGCACCAGGCTCTGCCGCAACGCACGCAGGGCCGTGTCGGACCAGAGTGCCTCGACCTTGTCCGTCGAGAAGCCGCCCCCGTCTGCCTGGAAGGCGCCGACCGCGACGGTGATCGTCGGGATCAGCAGGAAGATCACGACGTAGACGAGGAACGGGAGCAGGCCGACCGAGGGGCCGACGCGGAGGCGCCGGCCCCTCGGCTCGGGTGGTGTCGCAGTGGCTGCGGACACCGGTGCCAGCGTGGTCAGCCGACTGCCTTGGCCCAGTTGTCCGCCAGGTAGGCGGCCATCTTCTCGGTCTGTGCGTTGGTCGGGATGACCGGCTTGCCGGAGACCTCCGGGAGCGCGTCGTACTCGGCCTTGTCGATCGTGCCCGCCTTGACCATCGCGTCGGCGCGCACCGGCCGGGCGCCGCCGCCGAGCCAGAGGTTCTGGCCCTCGTCGCTGTAGAGGAACTCCTCCCACAGCCGCGCGGCGGCCGGGTGCGGCGCGTCGGTGCTGATCGCCTGGAAGTAGTAGCCCGCGATCGGGGCCTCCTTGGGCACGTAGACCTTCCAGTTGTCGAGCTTCGCCGACTCGGCGGCGTTCAGGTAGTCCCAGTCGATGACGACCGGGGTCTGGCCGGACTCGATCGTCGCCGAGGTCGGGTCGACCGGGATGAAGTTGCCGGCGTCCTTGAGCTTCTTGAAGTAGTCGACGCCCGGGGCGATGTCGTCGGCGGACCCGCCGTTGGCGACCGAGGCCATCACGACACCGCTGAACGCGGCACCGGCCTGGGTCGGGTCACCGTTGAGGGCCACCTTGCCCTTGAACTCCGAGCCGAGCAGGTCGTCCAGCGACGTCACGTCCGGCACCTTGCTCGAGTCGTAGCCCACCGACATGTAGCCGCCGTAGTCGTTGACCCAGGTGCCCTCGGGGTCCTTGAACTCGTCCGGGATGTCGGCCCAGGTGCTGACCTGGTACGGCGCGAACAGGTCGGTGTTCGCCAGGGCCACGGACTGGCCGAGGTCGAAGACGTCGGGGGCCCGGTCGGTGCCCTCGAGCTGCTTGGCGGCGTTGATCTCGTCCTGGCTGGCCGCGTCGGGCTGGTCGGAGTTGACCGTGATGTCGTACTTGTCCTCGAAGGCCTTGATGATGTTGCCGTAGTTGGCCCAGTCCGGCGGGAGCGCGATGACGTTGAGCTCGCCCTCGTCCTGGGCGGCCTTGACGAGGTCGTCCATGCTGCCGAAGTCCGCGACCGACGTCGCGGAAGCAGCGTCGCTGCTGCTGGAGTTGTCGTCGGACGGGGGTGAACAGGCGGCCAGGGCGGTCGTCGTGGCCAGGGCCACGACGGAGACGAACACGGTGCGGACCTTCATGGGACCTCCTGCTGTCGGGGCGCTCGGGGGCAGCGCCGACGCGAAACCTCGCTTGGTCGTGCTGCCCGGAACCTACTCCCCGATGGCCGCCGTGGGGAGACCGGATGAACACTGGGTTTCGTGCAGGGCCCGAGGAGGCGGGCACGGACGCGGTCGTCCGGGCACCGCGAGCGGGGCGTAACCTGAGCGCTCGTGGCGAACGAAGCAGAGTTCCGGTACTCCGACCTCCTCCCCACCGGCAAGGACGAGACGCCGTACCGGCTGGTCACGACCGAGGGGGTCTCGACCTTCGAGGTCGACGGGCAGACGTTCCTCAGGGTCTCGCCCGACACGATCCAGCGGCTGACCGCGGAGGCGATGCACGACATCGCGCACTACCTGCGGCCGGCGCACCTGGCGCAGCTGCGCAAGATCATCGACGACCCGGAGTCGTCCGGGAACGACCGGTTCGTGGCGCTGGACCTGCTCAAGAACGTCAACATCTCTGCCGGCGGCGTGCTGCCGATGTGCCAGGACACCGGCACCGCGATCGTGATGGGCAAGAAGTCCGAGGGCGTGGTCACCGGCACCGACGACGGCGAGGCGATCTCGCGCGGGGTCTACGACGCGTACACGAAGCTCAACCTGCGCTACTCGCAGCTCGCGCCGCTCACGACGTACGACGAGAAGAACACCGGCACCAACCTGCCGGCCCAGATCGAGATCTACTCGACGCCCCAGACCTCCGGGCGGCCGGAGTACAAGTTCCTCTTCATGGCCAAGGGCGGCGGCTCGGCCAACAAGTCGTTCCTGTTCCAGGAGACCAAGGCGATCCTGAACCCGGGGCGGATGCTCACCTTCCTCGACGAGAAGATCCGCTCGCTCGGCACGGCCGCGTGCCCGCCGTACCACCTCGCCGTCGTCATCGGCGGCACCTCGGCGGAGTTCGCGCTGAAGACCGCGAAGTACGCCTCGGCGCACTACCTCGACAACCTGCCGACCGAGGGCTCGATGTCCGCCCACGGCTTCCGCGACCTCGAGCTGGAGGAGGAGGTCTTCAAGCTGACCCAGTCCTTCGGGATCGGGGCGCAGTTCGGCGGCAAGTACTTCTGCCACGACGTCCGCGTCGTGCGGCTCCCCCGCCACGGCGCGTCCTGCCCGGTCGCGATCGCGGTCTCCTGCTCGGCCGACCGGCAGGCGCTGGGCAAGATCACCGCCGAGGGCGTGTTCCTCGAGCAGCTCGAGACCGACCCCGCCAAGTACCTGCCGGACACCACCGACGAGCACCTTGACGACGACGTGGTGAAGATCGACCTGAACCGGCCGATGAGCGAGATCCTCGCAGAGCTGACGAAGTACCCCGTCAAGACCCGGCTCTCGTTGACCGGTCCGCTGGTCGTCGCCCGCGACATCGCGCACGCGAAGATCCAGGAGCGGCTCGACGCGGGCGAGGAGATGCCCCAGTACCTCAAGGACCACGCGGTCTACTACGCCGGACCGGCCAAGACCCCGGAGGGCTACGCGTCCGGCTCGTTCGGGCCAACGACCGCCGGGCGGATGGACTCGTATGTCGAGTCGTTCCAGGCCGCGGGCGGGTCGATGGTGATGCTGGCCAAGGGCAACCGCTCCAAGCAGGTCACCGAGGCGTGCCACGCCCACGGCGGCTTCTACCTCGGCTCGATCGGCGGCCCGGCCGCGCGCCTCGCCCAGGACTGCATCAAGTCGGTGTCGGTGCTGGAGTACGAGGAGCTCGGCATGGAGGCGGTCTGGAAGATCGAGGTCGAGGACTTCCCCGCGTTCATCGTCGTCGACGACAAGGGCAACGACTTCTTCACCGACCCCTCCGGTGCCGTCACCGTGCCCGTCTCGGGGATCCGGGTGCGCTCGGCGGAGTAGGCAGCCGGTCCGCCCGGGACGTCATGCGAAGTGAGGCCCCCAGGCCACGATTCGCATGACGTCCCGAGGAGCTCAGGCGGCCGGACGCTCGTCGTATCCCGCCCGGCGCAGGCCGTCCTCGACCTGCGCGAAGAACTCGTCGGGGCGCAGCCGCAGGCCCAGGAGCGGGAGCCTGAGCACGGTGTCCCCGTCGAGCGCCAGGGAGTTCTGCCGCAAGGCGTCGCCCACGACGTTCTCGACCCAGGTGTGGTGGATCCCGTCGATCTCCACGACCAGCTTCCACCGTCGCCAGTACAGGTCGAGGTAGTAACGGTTCGCGCCGTCCTTCCTCAGCACCTGCCGGTCAGGCGGCGGAAGCCCCCGCCGCCTGAGCTCGGCGACCACGTCGAGCTCGCCCAGCGAGCGCGCCCCGTCGACCAGGTCGTTGACGACGGCGTGCAGGAGCAGCCGACGCTTGTCGCGCCGGATGCGCAGGAGCTCCAGACCGATCGCTTGCGGCGTCGCGAGACCTTGCTGGACAGCCATCGTCAGCACCAGGACGCCCTGCTTGTCCGAGCGTGCCCACAATGCAGCCCGGACCGCTGCGACCGCGGGCCTGGTCCGGGGCACGCCCGTGCCGACCATGTCCTCCCTTCGCCATCGCCGGGTCTGGCGGATGTCGAAGTCGGCGGTGCGGCGGACTCGAGCGCCCCGTGGGACCGAGACGCGGATCCGGTCCACGGAGAACCGTTCCAACCCGCTGGCCGCCAGCGATGCGGCCCCGTCCAGGCAGGCACTCGGTCCGCCCTGGAAGACGGCGGCCCAGCGCTGGCCCTCGGGTTGCACGGGACCGGTGTGGAGACAGACGGACTGGTCACCGATCCGCTGCCACCGCTGGGCCCGCACGTGGGCCACGACCTGCCAGCGCGTCACGCCCGCGGCGTACAGCTGGCGTCGGGACACGACGCCACCCTGGCGCCCGGCGAGGCCCTTGACCCGGAGGAGCACGGCGGCGGAATCGATCGTGGACTCGGTCATGGCCAGCACCGTGACCGAACAGTCCCGTCCCTGCTCCTCGGAGCCGGCCGACTGGGGATGACCTCTGCCGGAGCCCGCGCTGTGGACGTCCGGCGGACCCGACGAGCGCCGGGACGTCATGCGAGTCGTGGCCCCTGACCCACGATTCGCACGACGTCCGCTGGGGAGGGACTGGAGCTAGTCCTTGCCCTCCACGTCGCGGATGTTGTCCGCGGGGACGGCGTTAGGGCCCGCCTCGCCCTCCTCGGGCTTGCCGCTCTCGCTCTCGGGGTAGCCCGCCGTGGCCTGGTCCGGGGCGATCGGGGTGTCGGCGTCCGCGGGGTCCATGCCGGACACCTCGGAGACCTGGCCCTGCTGCTGGTCGTCGTGCTCGTGGCCGTCGGTCACGTGTCTCTCCTCCGTGCTCGGGGACTGATCCCGCTCGTACCCCGGGGCCGGTCGCGTCACGCCTGCCCGGCACGGCTGCCACGAGAGGCGGCGTGGCGGGGGCCGACCGTGGCCGGCGCCGCCACCAGCGCCACCACCGCCCCCAGCACCACGTAGGCCGTCACCACCAGCAGCTGCCCGCTGACGTCACCGCCGAGGTAGACGAGCTCGCGGACAGAGCTGGTGCCGGCGCCGTTCGGCAGCCACGGGCCGATCGTCCGCCAGAGGCCGGGCAGCATCTCGCCCTGGTAGGCGCCGCCCGCACTCGGGTTGCCCAGCACCACGAACAGGAGCACGGTCAAGCCGATGCCGACCGCGCCGAAGAGGACCTGCAGCGCCATCGTCACCGTCGCCGAGGAGAGCACCAGTAGGACGCCGAGGCCCCCCAATGCCCAGAAGTGTCCCGGCAGGGCATCCATGACCGGGTCGACCAACAGTGCGCCGCCGAGTCCTGACAGGACGGCGTACGGCACCAGGGCGGCCAGCCGGACGAGAGCGCGTCCGCGAGTGGCCGGGCGCGCACCGCGGGCGATGCCGAGCATCGAGGAGACCAGGTAGCCACCGACGAGCCAGCCGATGACGAGGTAGAAGCCGGTCAGCCCCCGTGCGTCACCCTCCGCGAGAGGCACCAGGTCAGTCGTGGCCACGCTGCGCCCCTGGGACTGCTCGGCCTTGTCGACCACCTCGCCGACCGCCGTCGCGAGCGAGACACCGCCGCCGGACGCGACGTAGAGCGTGTCGTGCTTCGAGGAGCCGGAGATCACCAGCGCCGCCGCCACGTCACCATGCTCGACCTGGCGGCGGGCCTCGGTGGCCGAGCCTGTGACCGACGTGTCCAGCGGCCTACCGTCGAGGCCGACGAGCCCGTCGGCGGTGCGGGTGGCGTGCGCGCCGGCGACCGCCACCGGGATCTGGTGCGGCACCGGGTCGTGGAACGCCCCCACGTAGGAGCCGATGAACGCGAGCTGCACCAGCAGCACTCCCGCCACCAGTCCCACCGTGCGCGCGGAGACGGCGTCTCGCACCTCGGCGACGACAGCCGCGTACCGGCTCTGTGTCACTTGTTGCCTCCAATTATCGCTGCCCGTCGTTTCGCTACTCAGCGTAGCGCTATGATCGGCGGCATGGAACGTGAGGTCGGACGCACCGGACCGGGCCGCCCCCGTCGCAGCGGCGTGAGCCACCAGGTGCTCATCGCCACCCGCGAGCTGATCAGCGAGCGCGGCTACGCGGGCGCGAGCGTCGACCAGATCGCCACGACCGCCGGCGTCGCCAAGACCACGGTGTACCGGCGGTGGCCGACCAAGACCGAGCTCGCCGTGGCCGCCCTCGTCGACGCACTCGGAGACCTGCCCGAGCCGCGCTCGCTCGACGACGCCGTCCGCTGGCTGGCCGACCGGGTCCGGGACCGACAGGTGCACCGACTGCTCACCGGGCTCTCGGCGGAGAGCGTCCACGACGACGGACTGCGCACCGAGCTGCGGCGCCGGTTGCGCGACCCCTACGTGGCCGCGCTGGGCGCGCAATGGCAGTCCTCCCCCGAGGCTGCCACGCTGGCCTTCGACCTGGTGGTGGGGACGCTGCTGCAGCGTGCGACGATGACCGGCTCGGTGGACGACGAGAGCGTGGCGGACGTGGCCGCACTGGCCGCACGTGTCCTGCGCTAGTCACGTGGAAGGGAGCAGGACGTGAGGGACAGCGACAGCTCGCTGCAGTACGTCGAGATCGCGCGCGCCGAGTCCGAGCGCGGGGAGCTCGTCCTGCGCGAGCGTCGCAGCGAGGGGGCGCCGAGCGTGCTGGAGCTGCGGGCCAACGGGGTCTTCGTCATGGACACCCTGGAGACCAGCACCGAGCGGGCGCTCGCATCCGCCGCTCTCGAGCTCGTCGAGGACCCCCGGGCGGTCGTGGTCGCCGGGCTCGGCCTCGGGTACACGATGCACGAGGTGCTCGCCGACTCCCGGGTCGAGAAGTGCGCCGTCGTGGAGATCGAGCATGCCCTGGTCGACTGGATGCGCGGCGGCACCATCCCGCACGGGCCGGCGCTGCTGGCCGACCAGCGGGTGACCGTCGTGGTGGCCGACGTGGCGGTCGCCCTCGCCGAGGCCCGACCCGCGTCGTACGACCTGATCCTGCTCGACGTCGACAACGGCCCCGGCTACCTCGTCCACGAGGAGAACGCCGCCCTCTACCGCGCCCCGTTCCTCGCCGCCGGCCGGGCCGCACTGCGCCCGGGCGGCGTGCTGGTCATCTGGTCGGCCGCCGAGTCACCCGACCTCGCCCGGGCGCTGACCGAGGTGTTCGGCACGTGCGAGGAGCGCCCGCACCCGGTACGGCTGCAGGACCGGGACGAGACCTACTGGCTCTACGTCGCGCGGGTCTGACGATCGGCCCGGCCGGCCTGGGCGACGGGCGCCGAGAACGGGACGGGGTCGGCCGGCCGCATCGAGGCCCGGTCCTCGTGGTCGCGCTGCCGGACCGCGAGGCGGATCTGCTCGAGGTTGTTGCGCAGCAGGTCCGAGACCAGCTCGTCGGTCCGCGGGTCGCTGAGCATGTCGACGATGACCCGCAGCACCGTCTCGGAGATCTCGGAGACCGCTGTGTCGTACCCGGGCAGCCGGGAGACCAGCCGGACGTTCGGGTCGGCGCGCACCTTCTCCGCCACCAGCGACTTCAGCTCGTCGTGGTTCTCCAGCAGCGCGTCGGAGATGTTCTTGGTGTAGTGGCCGGTCCGGATGACCGCCGAGACCTCGTCCAGCACGACGATCGTCAGCGGACGCTTGAGCATCTCCAGCAGCCGCACCGCGAGCAGGCTCGCCCGGCGGACCACCCAGGGTCGCCGCATCCCCAGGCGCACCAGCACCGCGCCCACGACCGCCGCCAGCACCGAGCCGCCGAACAGCAGCCCCACGACCAGCAGCATCAGCTCGGACGTGCTGAGCTGCTCGGACCACGGCATGGGCGCAGCCTACGGACCCGGCACGGGGACGCTCCGGGCGGCCCGGGGGGCGTCCAGGAAGCACACGCGGCGCGAGATGTCCCCGGCGGTTCAGGAGACCTGAGCGTTCAGGGTGAGCCCGCCGTCCCAGCCGGCCACCGCTCCGAGCAGGAGCAGGCCCACGCCGACCACGGCGAGCACGACGTCGAGCCGTGGCCTGCGGGTCGGGAGTGCTGTCGGCAGCGGCAGCGCCAGGACCGCGACCAGGGCGAGCATCGCCAGCAGCGACGGGTAGCCCCAGTCGAAGTCCATTCCGCTGTGCAGGAGAAGCACGACCAACGTGGCCAGACCCCCGAGCCGGACGGCATCCCGGGCCCGGACTGCGGCCGGCAACGCCCGCACGGTGAGCACCAGGACCACGCCGAGCAACGCGAAGAACGGCACCGTGAGCACCAGTCCGCCATCCGACGCAGCCTGGAGGAAGCCGTTGTGCGCGAACGCCGTCGCCACGTTGTCGTGCCGCGTGGTCGCAACCTCGGTGGCACTGGCGAACGAGTTGAACCCTGCCCCCGACACCGGCCAGTGCTCGAAGATCCGGAACGCCCGGCGCCAGTCCTCGATCCGCTGCACGCCGTTGCCCACCAGGCTCGCGGAGCGCGCCGCGGTACCCGCCGTCGGCGCGATCTGCTCCGGGAAGAACAGCGGGCCGCTCAACACATACGTGACGCCCCACGACAGCAGCCCGCCCGCGAGCACCCTGAGGTGTCCTCGCCGCAGCAGCGCCAGCAGCACGAGGACTCCGATCGCCAGGGCCATCTGGGACCCCCGGCTCGTCGTGAATACCGTACCGGCGACGCAGATCGGCGCGAGGATCCAGCCCAGGAGCGCCACGGGTCGTCCGACCACGATGGCGGCGAAGCCCAGGACGGCACCGGCGGCCATGAAGATGCCGGCCTGGTTGTGCCAGTAGAAGGTGCCTTCGAAGAGCCGGAGCTGGTCCTGCCGGCCCCACCACGGCAGCCAGCCGAGCGCGAACTGCGCCCCGGCGGCCCCCACCACGGCCGCGAGCACGAGCTGGCGCCGGCCCGTCGTACGGGCCCAGGCCAGCGTGACCAGCCCGAGCTCGGCGGCGAAGGCGTACGACGCGGCGTCGTCACCGCCCGCCCATCCGGTCGGGGCGGTCAGCACCACGGTGAACGCGCCGAGTCCGACGGCATGGGCCAGCGCGGAGGCGGCCGTCGGCAGCACCTGCCAGGGCCGCACCGTCACGAATGCCGCCGCCAGGAGGAGGCACCCGACCGAGAGGTCGTGCGGTTCGCGACCGCCCGTTCCCCAGGTCAGGTAGGTCGCCCACCAGGCCAGCGTGGCCACCACCGTGACGTCGGGTGCCCACGTCGCCACGTGCCGCCGCCACCCACGGGATCGGAGGTCGGCGAGGGGCATGGTGGGGGTGGAGACGCTCACAGGAAGGGCATCGGTTCCCCGCCCGACCGACTTGACCCTCGCGCAGTAACGTCGGGCACGTGACGACTCACGAGTACCGGACCGAGCACGACTCGATGGGCGAGGTGCAGGTGCCCAGGGACGCGCTGTGGCGCGCCCAGACCCAGCGGGCGGTGGAGAACTTCCCGATCAGCGGGGTGACCCTCGAGCCGCGACACATCCAGGCGCTGGCGCTGGTGAAGTCCTGCGCGGCCCGGGTCAACGGCGAGCTCGGGGTCCTCGACGCGGCCCTGGTCGAGGCGATCGAGCAGGCCGCCGAGCGGGTCCGCAGCGGCGGGCTCGACGAGCACTTCCCGCTCGACGTCTTCCAGACCGGCTCCGGGACCAGCTCCAACATGAACATGAACGAGGTGCTGGCGAGCCTGGCCGCCGGGGCCGGGGTCGAGGTGCACCCCAACGACCACGTCAACGCCAGCCAGTCCAGCAACGACACCTTCCCGACCTCGATCCACGTGGCGGCGACGCTCGCGGTGGTCGAGGACCTGCTGCCGGCGCTCGCCACGCTCGAGCAGAGCCTGGCCGCGAAGTCCGACGAGTTCGCCGGGCTCGTGAAGGCGGGCCGCACGCACCTGATGGACGCCACCCCGGTGACGCTCGGCCAGGAGCTCGGCGGCTACGCCGCGACGATGCGGTACGCCGCCGAGCGGCTGCACGGCGTGCTCCCCCGGGTCCGCGAGCTCCCGCTGGGCGGCACCGCCGTCGGCACCGGGATCAACACGCCGCCCGGATTCTCGGCCCGGGTGATCGAGGTGCTCGCCGAGACCACCGGCCAGGAGTTCACCGAGGCGCGGGACCACTTCGAGGCCCAGGGCACCCGGGACTCCCTCGTGGAGCTCAGCGGGGTCCTCAAGACCATCGCGGTCGGCCTCACCAAGATCTGCAACGACCTGCGCTGGATGTCCTCCGGGCCGACGACCGGGCTGGCCGAGATCCACCTGCCCGACCTGCAGCCGGGCTCCAGCATCATGCCGGGCAAGGTCAACCCGGTGCTGCCCGAGGCGACCCTGATGGTCTGCGCGCAGGTGATCGGCAACGACACCGCGGTGACGGTGGCCGGCGCGAGCGGCAGCTTCGAGCTCAACGTCGCGATGCCGGTGATCGCCCGCAACCTGCTGGAGTCGATCCGGCTGCTGTCCACCTCCACGGTGCTGCTGGCCGGGCGCTGCGTGGACGGCATCACCGCGAACGCCGAGCGGATGCGGCAGTACGCCGCGTCCTCGCCGTCGGTGGTCACCCCGCTCAACAAGTACGTCGGCTACGAGAACGCCGCGAAGATCGCCAAGCGCGCCCTGGCCGACGGCGCCACCATCCGCGAGACCGTGATCGCGATGGGCTTCGTCGAGCGCGGCGAGCTCACCGAGCAGCAGCTCGACGAGGCGCTCGACCTGGAGGGCATGACCCACCCGTGAGCATGAACGACCACGAGGCCGTCCGCCGGCAATACGCCGACGAGGCCGGGCTGGAGACCCGCCGCGCGGTCTGGCAGCCGACCGCGGACGGGCGCGACCCGGTCGAGGTGGCTGCGGCGGTGGCGCGGGCCACCGGCGCCCGGGCCGTCCTCGAGGTCGGCTGCGGCACCGGCGTCTTCGCGGAGCGGCTGATGGCCGACAACCCGCACGCCACGGTGATCGCCACCGACCAGTCCGAGCGACTCGTGGAGCTGACGTCCGCCCGGGGCGTGGACGCCCGGCTGGCCGACGTGCAGGACCTGCCCTTTGCCGACGCGTCGTTCGACCTGGTCGCGGCGATGTGGATGCTCTACCACGTCTCCGACCTCGACCGGGGCCTCGCGGAGATCCGCCGGGTGCTGCGCCCGGGCGGGCGGCTGCTCGCGGTCACCAACGGCAACGAGCACACCGCCGACCTGCGCCGCGACGCCGGCGGCGAGCCGCTGGTCACGTCATTCAGCAGCGAGAACGGCGAGGACGCCCTGCGGCGCCACTTCGAGCACGTCAGCCGGGAGGACCTCGCGACCCGGGCGGTCTTCCCCGACCACGCGGCCGCGGTCGGCTACCTGGACACGCTGCAGGACGACGTCGAGTGGCGGCTGCCGTACTTCGAGGGCCCACGCGAGTACGCCGGGCACGTCACGGTCTTCGTGGCGTCCTGAGACACCTCGACCCGCCCCGGAGCGGGGCGGGTCGAGGTCAAAGCGTGGATCAGTACCAGCCGTTGCCGGACTTGAAGCTCAGCGCGCCGCAGGGCGAGCCGTAGCGGTCGGCGATGTAGCCGAGGCCCCACTTGATCTGGGTGGCCGGGTTCGTCGCCCAGTCCGGGCCCGCGGAGGCCATCTTCTCACCGGGCAGCGCCTGCGGGATGCCGTAGGCCGAGGAGGTCGGGTTGTCGGCGTCGACCCGCCAGCCACTCTCGCCCACCCAGAGGGAGTCCAGGCAGCTGAACTGGTCGGAGGAGAAGCCGAACTGCGGCAGCAGCGCCCGGGCGATGTCGCGCGGGTCGTCGTCGGCGATGCTCTCGTGACGGGTCATCGCGGGACCCTCGTCGGCGGCCAGGGCGGCCTGCTTCGCCGGGTCGGTCGACTCGCGTCGGTCGGCGGACCGGGAGACCTGCTGGTCGCGCTCGGCGACGTCGGCGGCGCTCAGCGGGGTGGCCGAGACGGTGTTGCCGAGGTCCTGGGCGGCGTTGCTGACGCTGGTCGCCGGGCTGTTCAGCACGCCACCGGACACGGCGACCCCGGTGGCCGCGACGGCGACCGAGGAGAACATGACGGTGTTGCGGAGCACCTTCTTGGGTGCGTCCTTGACGATCGTGGACGGCGGAGCCTGGCGGTGCTTCGGAACGTACTTCTCACGCTTGGGCACAGGGGTACTCACGGGGGTAGACAGCTCGGGGGTTGATCCTTCGGACCCGAGTCCCCACGCGGGCTGCGCGAGGTCACGAGAAGATCACGAGCCACCATGCACGAGTGGGCTACTCGGGGCAAACCGAATGGCCCAATTTGGGGGGACTTTTGGGGGAAACGTGGCCCAGGTCTCGTCTCATCAGCCACATGAGTCACATCAGCCCCGAAAATCACACCGACCCCGCGTCCGTACGACGCGGGGCCGGTGTCGCGGGCCAGCCCGAATGGGCTGGCCCGTCTTGGTGACTCTCAGAGCGTGACGTGCTCCAGCATCTCGGTCACCAGGGCCGCGATCGGCGACCGCTCCGACCGGGTCAGCGTGACGTGGGCGAACAGCGGGTGCCCCTTGAGCTTCTCGATCACCGCGACCACGCCGTCATGGCGTCCCACCCGCAGGTTGTCGCGCTGGGCGACGTCGTGGGTCAGCACCACCTTGGAGTTGGCCCCGATCCGCGAGAGCACCGTGAGCAGCACGTTGCGCTCCAGCGACTGGGCCTCGTCGACGATCACGAAGGCGTCGTGGAGGGACCGGCCGCGGATGTGGGTCAGCGGCAGCACCTCGAGCATCCCCCGGTCCAGGACCTCGTCGATGACGTCGGGCGAGGTGATCGCCCCGAGCGTGTCGAAGACGGCCTGCCCCCACGGCGACATCTTCTCCTGCTCCGAGCCGGGCAGGTAGCCGAGCTCCTGGCCGCCGACCGCGAACAGCGGGCGGAACACCACGACCTTCTTGTGCTGGCGGCGCTCCATCACCGCCTCGAGGCCCGCGCACAGCGCCATCGCCGACTTGCCGGTGCCGGCGCGGCCGCCCAGCGACACGATGCCGACCTCGGGGTCGAGCAGCATCTCCAGCGCGACCCGCTGCTCGGCGGAGCGGCCGTGGATGCCGAACGCCTCCCGGTCGCCGCGGACGAGGTGGACCTGCTTGTCCGGGCCGACCCGGCCCAGCGCCGTACCCCGCTCGGAGAGCAGCACCAGGCCCTGGTGGCAGGGCAGGTCGCGGGCCTCGGCCAGGTCGAGCACGCCGTCGTCGTACAGCTCGTCGAGGTCGGCGGCCGCCACCTCCACCTCGGCCATCCCGGTGTAGCCGGTGTCGGAGTCGGAGATCGCCTCGGCGCGGTACTCCTCGGCGTCCAGCCCGACCGCCGAGGCCTTGATCCGCAGCGGCAGGTCCTTGGAGACCAGCGTGACGTCGTGGCCCTCGTTGGCGAGGTTGCGCGCCACCGCGAGGATCCGGGTGTCGTTGTCGCCGAGCCGGAAGCCCGACGGCAGCGACAGGGGGTCGGTGTGGTTGAGCTCGACCCTGATGGTGCCGCCCTCGTCGCCCACCGGGACCGGCTCGTCGAGGCGGCCGTGCAGGATCCGCAGCTCGTCGAGCATGCGCAGTGCGCTGCGGGCGAAGAAGCCCAGCTCGGGGTGGTGCCGCTTGCCCTCCAGCTCGGTGATCACGACCACCGGGAGGACGACCTCGTGCTCGGCGAACCTGCGCAGTGCCCCGGGGTCTGCCAGGAGGACGCTGGTGTCGAGCACGTAGGTGCGGACGGACGGTGCGCTGGAGGTGGCGCGCTGGGTGTTCTGGGTCTTCTTGGCCTGCGACGGCACGATGTCACCCCTCACGGACCGACGCGCGCACTCCTCGCTCCGGTCCTAGTTCATGCAAATGGACCGGGCCGGACCCCGAAGACCGGAGTGCCGGCCTCCGATCACACGCCAGGGGTCATCCTGGCGTGCGGTGCAGTCGTGAGTGATCACGATCGGGCCTCCCGGTACGACGAGCTTCCCCACTAGTCGTTACTCCGGAAAGTACGCCCCGTTGGGGTGGAAACGGAACGACACGCCCGAACGCGCGGGTGAAGGGGAGGTGACAGCCAGGCGGCACTTTCACCGGGCGGACCGGGGAAAGTGCCCGGCGCTACCCGCCGTACCGGCGCTCGCGCTGGGCGTAGGCCCGGATCGCACGCAGGAAGTCGACGCGCCGGAAGTCGGGCCAGTAGGCCTCGCAGAAGTAGAACTCGCTGTGCGTGCTCTGCCACAGCAGGAAGCCGCCGAGGCGCTGCTCGCCCGAGGTGCGGATCACCAGGTCCGGGTCGGGCTGGCCCCGGGTGTACAGGTGCTCGGCGATGTGGTCGACGTCGATGACCTCGGCCAGCTCCTCGATGGTCATGCCCCTGTCGGCCTGCTCGTGCAGCAGCGAGCGCACGGCGTCCGCGATCTCGCGGCGGCCGCCGTACCCGACCGCGACGTTGACCAGGATCCCGTCGACGTCCCGGGTGGCCTCCTCGGCGGCCTTGAGCCGCTCGGCGGTGGAGGCGGGCAGCAGGTCGAGGGCGCCCACCGGGTGCAGCCGCCAGCGCTGCTCGTCGGCAAGCGAGTCGACGGCCTCCTCGATGATCTGCAGCAGCGGCTGCAGCTCGGCGGCCGGCCGGTTGAGGTTGTCGGTCGAGAGCAGCCACAGCGTGACGTGCTCGATCCCGGCCTCCTCGCACCAGCCGAGCAGCGGCTCGATGTTGGCGGCGCCGGCGCGGTGCCCGTGCGCGGTGTCCGCCCCGACCGCCTTCGCCCAGCGGCGGTTGCCGTCGAGCATCACGCCCACGTGCTTCGGGAGCCGGTCGCTGGGCATCCGACGCAGCATCCGAGCCTCGTACGCCGGGTAGAGCACCCGCCTGATGCCGCGCTTCCAGTCCGCCACGCCTCGATGCTACCGGCGCCCGGCTCCCCCAGAGGACCTACCGCAGGATCATCACCAAGGTGGCTCATCTGGGGGACGTCGACGTGCGAGACCACGTTCTGGCCGCTACCGTCGAAGCATGAGTCACTCGATGAACGAGGCGATCCGGCACGGCCTGGACAACCTCGGCGACACCCTCGCCGAGGTCAAGCCCAAGCTGCGCGGATGGCTGCACCTCGGCATCGCGCCGCTCACCCTGGCCGCCGGCATCGTGCTGATCGCCCTCTCGCCGAACACCATGACCCGGATCGGCTCGGCCGCCTTCACCGGCACCGCGCTGATCCTCTTCACGGTCTCGGCGATCTACCACACCGGCACCTGGTCACCCCGGGTCTGGGCGTTCCTGCGCCGCTTCGACCACGCGAACATCTTCCTGCTGATCGCCGGCTCCTACACGCCGTTCAGCCTGCTGCTCCTCGAGGGCACCCAGCGGGTCGCGCTGCTGACCACCGTGTGGATCGGCGCCGTGCTCGGGGTGCTGTTCCGGGTGTTCTGGACCGACGCCCCGCGCTGGCTCTACGTCCCGATCTACGTCGCCATGGGCTGGGCCGCGGTGTTCTTCATCCCCGCGTTCCTCGAGGGCGCCACCAAGCTCGGCGTGGGCATCGGCATCGCCACCTTCACGATGATCGTCCTCGGCGGCGCGCTCTACACGATCGGCGGCGTGGTCTACGGCTTCCAGCGCCCCGACCCGTGGCCGCGCTGGTTCGGCTTCCACGAGGTGTTCCACAGCTTCACCGTACTGGCGTTCGTCGCCCACTACGTCGGCGTGTCGCTGGCGACGTACTCCTTGCGCTGACCGGGGCCGCGCCGGACCTCAGCGCTTGGGGATCGTGGTCCCCCGCCCGTGCAGCATCGTGATCATCTGGGCCAGCTGCTGGTCGGCCTTGTCGGTGCGGGTGAACGACGTCAGGGTCAGCAGCGGCTTGAAGCGCTGCCGCGCGATCGCCTTGGCGTAGGTGAACTCCTTGAGCCCGTCCGGGCCGTGGATCCGGCCGAAGCCGGAGTCGCCGACCCCGCCGAACGGCAGGCTCGGCACCCCGGCGAAGGTGATCACCCCGTTGATCGCGGTCATCCCGGAGCGGATCCGGGCGGCGATCTCCATGCCCCGCTCCTTGCTGAAGACCGTCGAGCCGAGGCCGTAGCGGGTCGCGTTGGTCCGCGCGATCGCCTCCTCCATGTCGCGGACCTTCGCGACCGTGACGGTCGGACCGAACGTCTCCTCCTGCACCGCGAGCGAGTCCTCGGGCACGTCGACCAGGATCGTGGGCTGGACGAACCGCTCGCCGACCGACTCCACGCCGCCGAGCACGGCGCGGCCGCCGCGGTCGAGGGCGTCCTGGATGTGGCTGCGGATCACGTCGCGCTGCTGGGGCGTGGTGATCGGGCCGAGCTGCGCCTCGGCGCTGTCGTCGGCCCGTAGGCCCTTGGCCTTGTCCAGCAGCGCGGCGAGGAACTCGTCGTACACGCGCTCGTGCACGTAGACCCGCTCCACGCCGGTGCAGGTCTGCCCCGCGTTGGAGCACGCGCCCCACAGCGTGGCGTCGGCCGCGGCGTCGACGTCGGCGTCCGCGTCGACGATCACCGCGTCCTTGCCGCCGGCCTCGATGACGACCGGGGTGAGCGTCTCGGCACAGGCCGCCATCACCCGCTTGCCGGTCGCGGTCGACCCTGTGAAGGCGACCTTGTCGACCCCAGCGCGGCACAGCGCGGCGCCGGTGTCGCCGAGGCCGGTGACGACCTGGAGGACCGGGTGGCCGACGGACTCGAGGAAGGTCTGGGCGAGCCACTCGCCCACGCCCGGGGTGTACTCGCTGGGCTTGAAGACCACGGCGTTCCCCGCCGCGAGGGCGTAGGCGATCGAGCCCATCGGGGTGAACAGCGGGTAGTTCCACGGTCCGATGACGCCGACCACCCCGAGCGGGAGGTACTCGACCGTCGCCGCCTGGTTGGCCATCACCAGCCCGGCGGAGACCCGGCGCCGCTTCAGCACCTTGCCGGCGTGGCCGGCCGCCCAGGCGAGGTGGTCGATGCCGAGCGCGGCCTCGAGCATCGCGTCGCCGTGCGGCTTGCCGGTCTCGCGGTGCATCAGGTCGGCCAGCTGGCCCACCCGGCGGGTGATCACGCCCTTCCACGCGGACAGGTGGCGGTCCCGCTCGTCGTACGACAGCGCCGACCACCAGGCGGCGGCCTCCCGGGCCCGGGCCACGGCCGCCCGCACCTCCTCCTCGGTGTGGACCGGGTGGACGCCGACCACGTCTCCCGTCGCCGGGTCGAGGGACTCGAAGGTGGTGGCCGTCCCGGCCCGGGTTTCGGTCTGGGTCATCGCGACTTCCTGATCTCGTCGGCCGCCTTCTCGGCGAGCATGATGGTGGGGGCGTTGGTGTTCCCGCGGGGCACGGCCGGCATCACCGAGGCGTCGACGACCCGCAGGCCCTCGACGCCGCGGACCCGGAGGTCGGCGCCGACCACGGCGTCCTCGCCCGAGCCCATCGCGCAGGTGGCGACCGGGTGGTAGAGCGTCTGCGCCCAGGTCCGGATGTGCTCGACGAGGTCCTCGTCGGAGGGCCGGTCCGGCAGGTTCCAGGGACGGTCGAGGTAGCGGCTGACCGCGCCCTGCGTGCAGATCTGCCAGGTACGCCGGGCGCCGGCGAGCAGCGCGTCGAGGTCGGTCTGGTCCTCGAGGTACGCCGCGTCGATGGCCGGGTGCCAGGTCGGGTCGGCCGAGCGCAGCCGGACCGAGCCGCGGCTCACCACCGACACCAGCGTCGGGGCGGCGGTGAACATCCTGCTGGTCGGCTCGTGGAGGCCGTTGTCGTAGAAGCCCGACGGTGCCGAGTGGATCTGGATGTCGGGCGCGGCGAGCCCGTCGCGGCTGGCGAAGAAGGCACCGGACTCCCCGACGTTGGAGGCCAGCGGGCCGGTGCCCCGGGCCTTCCACCGCGCGAAGTTGCGCAGGTTGTTGAGCTGGGCGAGGTCGGTGATCCCGCGGGTGTACCAGAGCAGCGGCACCACCGGATGGTCCTGCAGGTTGGCGCCGACGCCGGGCAGGTCGACCTTGCCGGTCACGCCCACCTCGGCGAGGTGGTTGCCCGGGCCGATGCCCGAGAGCATCAGCAGCTGGGGGCTGTTGACCGCCCCGCCGCAGAGCAGCACCTCCCGGGTCGCGCGGACCGTGTGCTCGGCGCCGCCCTGGCGGAAGGTCAGCCCTGTCGCCCGATCCCCCTCGAGCTCCACCCGGCAGGCGAGCGCCCCGGTGCTCACCGTGAGGTTCGACCGGGACCGGGCCGGCTTGAGGTAGGCCTCGTTGGTCGACCAGCGGCGGCCGTTCCTGCAGGTCACCTGGTAGAGCCCGGCCCCCTCCTGCTCGGCGCCGTTGAAGTCGTCGGTCGGCTTGAGGCCGGCGCTGACCGCGCTGTCGACGAACGCGTGGCTGAGGTCGTGGGTGTAGCGCCGGTCCTCGACGTGCAGCGGGCCGCCCTGGCCGTGGAACGGCCCGCCGAGGCGGGCGTTGTCCTCGGCCCGCTTGAAGTAGGGCAGCACGTCGTCGTAGCCCCAGCCGGCCGCGCCGTACTGGTCGCGCCAGGAGTCGTAGTCCGCCCGGTTCCCGCGGATGTAGATCATCGCGTTCATCGACGAGCAGCCGCCCAGCGCCTTCATCCGCGGCCAGTAGGCGCGGCGGTTGTGCAGCTGCTTCTGCTCGGTGGTGCTGTAGTTCCAGTCCCACCGGGTCTTGAACAGGGTCGGGAACGCCGCCGGGATCATCACCTCGTCGGCGTCCGCCTCGCCCCCGGCCTCGAGCAGCAGGACGCTGGTCCCCGGGTCCTCGCTGAGCCGGGCCGCGAGCACCGCCCCCGCGCTCCCCGCACCGACGATCACGTAGTCGTAGCTGTCCGCAGGCATCTGTGACGTCCTTCACTCGTGGGTGCCCCCGAACGTACCGCCCGGTAGCCCCCACAAAAAGGCCGAGTCGGCGCAGATGTACGCCGCGGACCCGCCGAGTCGGCGCAGTTGCACCCGGGGCCGGCGTCAAACTGCGCCGACTCGGGCGGTCCTGCGCGTGAAAGTGCGCCGACTCGGCGTTGGGGCGGATGGAGTCAGGGCAGGTCGGCGGGGTCGGTCACCGGGCGCTCGCAGACCTGGCCCCGGCAGACGTACGCCGCGGGGCGGCCGCCGACGTCGGTGCGGCCGGCCAGCAGCGGGACGTCCTCGCGGGGCCCGTCGGCCACGACCACCACCGCGCCGGGGATCCGGCGGGCCCGTGCCTCGAGCGCGTCCCGGTCCGGGCCCGGGGCGCCCACGACCGCGACCTCCAGCGGCCCGTCCAGCATCGCCTCGGCGGCGGCCAGGGACCAGCCGGCGAACCGGGGCGCCCGCTCGGCGAGCGTCGCCACGGTGGCGAGCGCCTCCTCGGCGGCCTGCCGGTGCCGCCCGGAGCCGGTCAGCGCGGCGTACTCCGCGAGCGCGTGCACGGTCGCCGACAGCCCCGAGGGGCTGGCGTTGTCGGAGGGGTCGCGGGGCCGCGTCAGGAGCGCCTCCGCGTCGACGCCGGTGTCGAAGAAGCCGCCGTCGTCGGCCCGGAACCGGTCCAGCGCGTCGTCCAGCAGCACCCGCGCCCGCTCGAGCCACACCGCGTCCCCGGTCGCCTGCACCAGCGCGAGGTAGCCGGACGCCACGCAGCCGAGGTCCTCGAGGACCGCGGCGTGCCGGCCCACCGCGCCGTCCCGGGACACCCGACGCAGCCGCCGGTCCACGGTGTGCACGGTCGCGAGCAGCTCACCGGCCGCCACCGCGGCGTCGAGGTACGCCCTCTCCCCGAGCAGCAGTCCCGCCGCGCACAGCCCGGAGATCGCCTGGCCGTTCCAGGCCGCGACCACCTTGTCGTCGCGCTCCGGCCGGACCCGGGTCTCCCGGGCGGCGAGCAGGACCGTGCGGACGTCGGCGAGCCGCTGCGCGCCGGGCCCCTCCGGGTCCTGGGGCAGCTGCAGCGTGGAGGCGCCGTGCTCGAAGGTGCCCTCGGGCGTGACCTCGAAGACCTGGGCCGCCCACCCGGCGTCCTCCTCCCCCAGCACCTCGACCAGCTGGTCGGGGGTCCAGGCGTAGAACTTGCCCTCGACGCCCTCGCTGTCGGCGTCCAGGGCGGAGGCGAAGCCGCCCTCGGCGGTGCGCAGCTCGCGGAGCAGGAAGTCCGCGGTCTCGCGCGCCACCCGATCCCCCAGCGGCCCACCCCACCGGGCGTAGACACCCAGCAGCTGGGCGTTGTCGTAGAGCATCTTCTCGAAGTGCGGCACCACCCAGCGCCGGTCGACCGAGTAGCGCGCGAAGCCGCCGCCGAGCTGGTCGTAGATCCCGCCCCGGGCCATCGCCTCGCAGGTCGCGTCGAGCATCGCGTGCGCGGTGTCGTCGTCGGTGCGCGCCGCGTGCCGCATCAGCAGCTCGAGCACCATCGACGGCGGGAACTTCGGCGCGCCGCCGAAGCCGCCGTGGTGCCCGTCGAACTCGCCGGCCAGCGTCGCCACCGCGGCCGCCAGGGTGTCGGCACCGATCTGACCGGAGGCCAGCGCGGCCTGCTGGTTGAGGTGCTCGCGCAGGTTGCCGGCCACCCGGCGTACGTCGTCGCCGCGGGTCTGCCAGGCGTCCACCAGCGCCTGGAGCAGCTGGCCGAAGGACGGCTGGCCGTGCCGCGGCCGGTCGGGGAAGTAGGTGCCCGCGAAGAACGGGTTGCCGTCGTGGTCGAGCACGCAGGTCATCGGCCAGCCGCCCTGCCCGGTCATCGCCGTGGTGGCCTGCATGTAGACCGCGTCGACGTCCGGCCGCTCCTCGCGGTCGACCTTGATGCTCACGAAGTGCTGGTTGAGGTAGGCCGCGGTGGCCTCGTCCTCGAAGGACTCGTGAGCCATCACGTGGCACCAGTGGCAGGCCGAGTACCCCACCGAGAGCAGGACCGGCACGTTGCGTGCGCGGGCCTCCTCGAAAGCCTCCGGCCCCCACTCCCACCAGTGGACCGGGTTCTCCGCGTGTTGGAGCAGGTAGGGGCTGGTCGCGTTGGCGAGACGATTGACCATTTCCTGTGAACTCCTCACGAGTGGCACGTGCATCAGATCCCTTGAATGATGCACGAAAGTGATGCCCGAAAGTGATGCCCGATGGATCTGCAACGGGTCTCCCTGTGGCCCGGTGGCACCAGCCTAGGAGGCGGTCTCGTGGCCACACGCTCTCAACCGAAGCTGCTCGCTCAGGGCAAGTAGCGCACGCTTGTCGGCACGAGACGTCCTTGGCGGCTTCGTCTCTACACGCCCGAGGACGGCTGCACGAAGTACCAGGTGATGTTCCGCGCGCCGGCCGGCGAGGGCGCGCCGTGGCAGCGGGCGTCACCTCCCGGGCCGGCGACCCACATCGACACCTGCATCTCCAGATCAACGCATTCGCCGCACGCGGCTCGCGCGATCGATCGCTGGCGAAGAAGCTCCTTCTCGGCGGCGAAGTCCAGCGAGTCCAGCCACGGCTGCAAGGCGGCGCGGGCCCCATCCCAGCGCTCGGGGCCGGCAGCGTCCGACACGCACCCAAGGATGCCTCTCGCCTCCGACAAGTCGCGCCTCACCAGCCTCACCAGCATCACCAGAGCATCAGGTCGCTCCAGCGCTCGAAGTCGCGGTCGATCGCGGCAGGGTCGACGAAAGTATCGAAGGCCAACTTGGCTCGCTCAACGCTCACCGGATCTCGCAACACGTCGGCGGTCCACTCGAGACTTTGGCGAACGTCGACACCGACCTCGGGATGATCCACGAACTCCATGATCACCCGGGCCGTCTCAGCGGGATCAGCTGCCGCCATGAGGCGCCACAGATCACCAAGATCCTTGTCCCGGACCGGGCCCTTGCGCTGCTCCCGGAGCCGTTCACCGACTTTCGAGCCCTTGGCCAAGATGAGCGCGGGGATCTCGGCGACGTGGATCTCGGTCGTCAGCCGAGGATCGGCGTAGTCGGTGATCGTGACCAGCGACCGGTTGAACGCCGCGAGTTCCAGACCCAGCGCGTTGCCGACCGCGACCTTGCCGTGTGCCGGCTGTAGCGCGGGTACACCTCGCTTGCTCCGGCTTGCCGTTCCGGAGAGTCCGTGCGGTGCGAGCAGGTCGATCTTCTCTCGGAACGACCTCGTGCCGTCGCGCTCGTCGTACGGCTCGCGTCCCCAGAGCCCAGGCCGTGCCGTCGTGCGATGCTCATAGCCGGCGTCTGACAACAGGGCCTCGATACTGGGAAGGCCGTCGACCAGGCCGGGCGTGACTCCGAGGTCGCCATCACCTGTCGGCATCCTCGGCACGTCGAGGTCCATCGTGCGCAGTAGGACGGCGTGCGCGCCGACGAGCGTCAGTGACTCGGCGTGAGCCGCCAGGACGCCGACCACGTTGATGATTGCGCGACGACTCCACTCGATCTCGGTGCGCGGTTGCTTGAAGTCCGTCATGCCACTCGCCGACCCAGCAGGATGTCGGCCTGCTCGGCCATGCGATCGATGCCGCCGTAGGCATCGAGTATCACCTGGTCGCGTGCAACCACAGTGACTCCGCCGATCTCCGTCCGGCCGAGTTCGCTGACGCCGTCAAACGGGATCAAGGTGACCCGCATCCCGAAGGAGCCGGGCTCCTTGCGTGCCAGTCCGGCCGCTTCGGCGGCACGCGCGGCATCCACGACGTAGAGCACCGGCCACGCCTCTCCTGCACTGGAGCGGTAGAGGTTGGCGCCAGCGTCACCGGTCAGGGCGTAGCCGATGCCAGCACTGCCGAGTGCCCCAGCAACGTCGTACGCCGACGGCCCAGCCTTGAAATCCACGGCACCCGGACGACGAGTGAGGCGGGCTGCGCGGCCGGCACGGAACAACAGGTCCGCCTCCTTGCCGGGCACGACCCGGGCGGCGTCATCGACAAGCCCGATCCGCCGCCACCGCTGCCGCCAGGTGTCGACGCCCGGCGTCACAGAGACGGCGAGCGACGGATCGAGCGCCGAGCGCGCTGCCGCGATCGCCGCAACATCGGCGACACCTGTGAAGCCGATTGGCTCCCCCAGGACGGTCAGGATCTCCTGGGCCAGGTCGAACGACGGACTCACAGCCCCGGACTCGATCCGCGTCACCGTCGTCGGGGCGACGTCGACCAGCGCCGCAAGTTGACGGGCACTCAGCCCGTTGACGCGGCGCAACGTCGAGATGCGCTCGGCGAGGTCCATGTCAACAGTCTAGGCGAGCGTTGCAAATACGCAACAGAAGCGCCTCGGGTCACCCGCTCTGGGCGTTGCGACACCAAGGTCACAGCGGACATCTCATGAGGTCGGGCGGCAGGATTGACACCGTGGGCGATCTGAAAGCCGAGCTGGAGAGTCTCAGGAGCGAGAACGCGCGCCTGCGCAAACTCCTCAAGTTCACCGACACTGAGGCTGCTCCCGCCCGCGGTACCCAGACGGCGTGGTTCGACAAGGCCCCGGGTCCGGTGGACGCGCGCTCGTCCCCACAGGCCAAGGTCGAGTTCTATGCCACGTTGTTCGGCGCCAGGCGCGATGTCTATGCCGTTCGGTGGGAGAACGCGCGAACCGGGAAGTCAGGTTGGATGCCGGCTGTCGAGGGCGGATGGCGCAAGGGTCGGCCGGCCTCCGACGTGCGCCACCTTCCGCTGAAACAGGAGGTGCTGGCGGCTCACCTCACCGGCGACGTCCACATCGGGCTCTATCCGATGCTCCGCGGCGACCAGACCTGCTGGCTCGCCGCCGACTTCGACGGACCAGCCGCCATGCTCGACGCACTTGCCTACCTGAAGGCAGCAAGAGCCATGGGCGCACCAGCCGCCCTGGAGGTGTCCCGGTCCGGGATCGGCGCCCACGTATGGATCTTCTTCACCGACCCGGTGCCGGCAGCCACTGCACGCCAACTCGGAACCGCTCTCATCCGCGAGGCCATCGCCGTCCGTGGCCGGATGGACCTTCGCTGCTACGACCGACTCTTCCCGTCTCAGGACGTTCTGCCCGGACAAGGTCCCGGCAACTTGATCGCGGCTCCGCTCCACGGGAAGTCACGAAGGATCGGAACCACGGTCTTCCTCGACCTGTCCACGCTGGAGCCGTTCGAGGATCAGTGGGACTACCTCTCCACCCTGGAGCGCCTCACCCCGAAGCAGGTCACGAAGCCCGCCACCGCGCTTCGGGAACCAACAGTTGGAGACCGCGTCGACCGCGCCCAGCCCGCTCGGTCGACGAAGACGCAGCCGAACCCGGCGCCGATCGTGCATCTCCGTCTCGACGGGACCGTCAGCGTTCCGGGACCAGAGCTCAGCCCATCGCTCTGTGCGACCTTGAAGCACGCCGCATCGACGTACAACCCCGAGTTCTACGACCGCCAGCGTCGTCGCCAGTCGACGTGGAACGTCCCCCGGATCATCACCTCCTACGACGAAACGCTCGACGACCACCTCGTGCTCCCGCGGGGACTCCACGACAAGGCGACGAGGCTCATCGAGAAGCCGGCAGCAAGATCGAGGTCGACGATCAGCGAATCACCGGAGATCCCTTGGACCTCTCGCCAACCTTCGATCTCAGGCCACAGCAGCGCGAAGCTGTGGAGTCCGTACTCCCGCACGAGTTGGGGCTTCTCGTTGCCCCGCCCGGGTCCGGCAAGACCGTGATGGCCTGTGCCGTCGTCGCCCAGCGAGCCCTGCCCACGCTCGTACTGGTGGACCGGAAGACCCTCGCCGACCAGTGGCGCCGCCAGATCCACGACCTGCGTTCGAGCTCGCCGTTCGGGCCATCCCCGCGCGCTACTGGGTCGGGCTCACGGCCACCCCTTACCGCCGGGACGGTCTCGATGACTTGATCGGCTTCCAACTCGGCCCCGTACGGCACGCCTTCGCCCACGCCGATCCCGACACGCTCGAGGGCGCCAGCGCCGACCGGCCACGCCCCGTGCTCGTTGTCCACCCCACATCGTTCAGGCTGGACGACCCCGTCGACCTGTCCGTCCCGGGTGCCCTCGCAGGCGTCCACCGGGCACTGGCCGAGGACGAGACACGCAACGAGCAGATCGTCACCGATGTGCTGGATGCCCTCGGCCGTGGTCGCCACTGCCTCGTCTTGGCCCAGCGCACCGGCCACGTCGACCACCCCGCCGAGACACTGACCGAGCGAGGCCTGGACCCAGTTGTCCTCAAGGGCGGCATGGGCGCGAAGCAACGCGCGGCGGCCAACGCACGGCTCATCCCGTCCGACGGCGGTCCACCACTGCTCGTCGTCGCCACCGGACACCTCGTCGGCGAAGGCTTCGACTGCCCAGCCCTCGACGCCCTGTTCCTCGCCGGGCCGGTCTCGTTCAAGGGCCGCCTCGTCCAGTACGCGGGCCGCGTCCTTCGCGCCCACCCCGGCAAACAGACCGCCGAGGTCCATGACTATTACGACATCGACGTACCTGTGCTCGCAGCGGCGCTGAGCAAGCGGGCACCCGGCTACCTCAGCCTCGGCTTCCCGGATCCACGCAAGTCAACGTGACCCGCACAATCTGTTGGGCACCAGACCCACTTCCTCGTCACTCACACTCGTGACGACGCTTGCTGGTTCGGGACCTTCCCAGCATTCCAGCCGGCCGATGAACCCGACGTGGCACACCGAAGGTTCGGCTCCCGTCAGGGAGGCGTGAGTCCCGTCGCTCGCCTCGCCCGGGCCGCAGCGCGATCACGACCGTCGCGGCGACCACGGCGGCGGCGCCGAGCCACTGCTGAGCAGCCAGCCGCTCGCCGACCAGGTAGCCGGCGGCCACGCCGAAGACCGGGATCAGCGGGAGGAACGCGCCCGCATACGAGGCCGGCACGAGGCGCAGTCCCGTGACGTAGAACCAGAAGCCCAGCCCGTAGTACAGGACCCCGGAGACCGCCGCACCCGCCCAGGTGGCGGCGCCCAGCCCGTCGAGGTTCCAGCCGGTGCCGCCGGCGACGCCGACGAGGGTCACCAGGACGATGGCGAACACCAGGGCGGCCGCCTGCTGGGCGAGCACCACGCCCAGTGAGGAGTCATCCAGCAGGAGGCGCCGGGTGAGCACGGTGTACAGGGCGCAGAAGGAGACCGACACCAGGGTGAGCGTGATGCCGACCGCGTCGCCGGCGGCGCCCGGTCGGAAGACCACCAGCAGCACCCCGAGGACCGCCACCGTCACCGCGCCCACGAGGGCGCTGGGGATGTGCTCGCGGAGCACGAGCGCGGCCAGCAGCAGGATGACGACGGGTTCGGTCGCCCACAGCAGGACGTACATGCTCGCGGTGATGGTGGTCAGTCCGATGAGGCCGAGCGCGTAGGCGAGGCCGGGGTTGAGCACACCGAGCGCGGCGAGCCGACGCACCGGCGGGCTCCAGGTCAGTGGTTCACGACGGACCGTGGCGACGGCCAGCAGGAAGGCGCAGCTGGCGGCCAGCTGCAGCGGGAGGAGGGTCAGGGGTGCGACGTCGTCGACGACCTGCTTGGAGACGACGGTGCCGACGCCCCAGCAGGCGGCCGCCGCGACCAGCACCGCGACCGCGGTGTGCGCCGCGGGGGCACGACGGGGTGGGATGTGGGTGTGCATGGCGAAGCTCCGACGGAAGAGTGAAGAGGGCAGGACCGAGCGCGGGCGCCGCACAGCGGCGCCGCTGGCGTCAGTTCGCCGCGTCTTCTCCGTCGCAGCAGTCGTAGGCAGGCACCCGGCACGGCTTCGCCGGCCGACCTGAGCACACCTGCCCTGCCATACGGCCACGGTACTCCGCAGGGGGAGGGCGGCCTGAGGCTCGTCGCAATCATTCCAACATTCCACGAAATGATGTAGCGTTGAAACTACGCACGAAGGAGGCGCCATGGCTGTCGACGTGATCCCACTGGTGGACGAAGGCCTGGGCAACTCGGCGTACCTGCTCGACCTCGGCGAGGGGCGCGCGTTGGCCGTGGACGCCTCCCGCGACCTGCGGGCGCTGCGCGTGACCGCCGGACGCCTGGGTCTGAAGGTCGCATTCGCCGCCGACACCCACCTGCACGCGGACTTCCTCACCGGGGCGCTGCAGCTGGCCGCGACGGACGGGGCGACCGTGCTCGCCTCAGCCGCCGGCCACCGTGGCTTCCCCCATCGCGGCCTGGGCGACGGCGACGAGGTCGACCTCGGTGGCCTCACCCTGCGGACCCTCGCGACGCCGGGACACACGCACGAGCACATGGCGTTCGAGCTCCTGGACGGTCCCCGTGTGGTCGGCGTGTTCACCGGAGGCTCGCTGATCGTCGGGTCCGCGGCCCGCACGGACCTCGTCGCGCCGGAGCGGACCGAGGAGCTCGCCCGCGCGCAGTACCGCTCGCTGCAACGCCTGGCCGAGCTGGACGACGACGTCGCGGTGTGGCCCACTCACGGAGCCGGCTCGTTCTGCTCGGCACCTCCCGGCGCCGAGCGCACCTCCACCATCGGCACCGAGCGCGCCACCAACGCCCTCATGCGCGCCGGTTCCGAGGACGCGTTCGTCACCGAGCTGCTGGACTCCCTCGGCACCTTCCCGCCCTACTTCCTCCGCCTGGGCGAGATCAACCGCCGCGGACCGTCCCTCGTCGAGGGCGACGTCCTTCGGCCGCTGTCCACAGCGCAGGTGGCACGCCTGAGCGCAGACGGCGCCGTGATCGTGGACGTGCGGCCGGTGCCGGACTTCGCCGCCGGCCACCTGGCCGGCTCGGTGTCGATCCCCCTGCGGCCCGCGTTCGCCACGTGGCTCGGCTGGCTGGTCGACGCCGACAGGCAGCTGGTGGTCGTGCGCAACCCTGACCAGGACCCGGCCGAGATCCTCTGGCAGGGCCGCAAGATCGGCTACGACCAGATCACCGGCGAGCTGCAGGGCGGCCTCGCGTCATGGACCGCGGCCGGGGAGGCGACCGCCACCATCCCGTTGGTCGACGCCGCAAGCATGGAGGGCGTCAACGTCCTCGACGTCCGTCAGGCCGCTGAGTACGCCGCCGGCCACCTCCCGGGCGCCACCCATCTCGAGCTCGGCGACCTCACCGGAGCAGCGACGAGGCCGGCGCCGGGGCCGACGGTCGTGATGTGCGTCCACGGCGAACGGGCCATGGGCGCAGCCAGCCTCCTCGAACGTGGCGGCCGCCGCGACGTCGCGGTTCTCCTGGGCGGCCCCGACAACTGGGCCGAGTCCACCGGCCGAAGCCTGGAGACCGGTCCGTGAGCAGGACGACGCAGAACGCCGCACCGACTCGCCACATCGAGCTCGGGCTGCGCCAGAACCTCGCCCAGTTCGTGCTGCTGGTCACGGTCAACGCCCTGGTCGGCGGGATGCTCGGCCAGGAGCGCACGGTGGTGCCCCTCCTGGGTGAACGGGTCTTCGGGCTGCGCGGCTACACCGCCGGCCTGACGTTCATCCTCGTCTTCGGCCTGGCCAAGGCCGCGACGAACTACTTCGCCGGGACCTGGTCCGACCGGTTCGGCCGCAAGCCCGTCCTGGTGGTCGGGTGGCTGGTCGCCGTCCCGGTGCCGCTGCTGCTGATCTGGGCACCGTCCTGGGCGTGGGTCGTCGCCGCGAACGTGCTGCTCGGCATCAGCCAGGGACTGACCTGGTCGACGACCGTGATCATGAAGATCGACCTGGTCGGACCGGCCCGCCGCGGCTTGGCCATGGGGCTGAACGAGGCGGCCGGGTACGGCGCGGTCGCGGCGACCGCGCTCGCCACCGGCTACCTGGCCGACACCTACGGGCTGCGCCCGGCGCCGTTCCTGCTCGGGATCGCCTTCGCCGCCCTCGGCCTGGGCCTGTCCACGCTGGCGGTCAGGGAGACCCGCGAGCACGCCCGGCTCGAAGCCGCCGGCCACGTCGCCCGCGCGGACGGCAAGCACGACCACCTGCACAGCGACCTGTCGAACGGCGAGGTGTTCCTCCAGACCAGCTTCAAGGAGCCGGCGCTGTCCGCGGCCAGCCAGGCGGGGCTGGTGAACAACCTCAACGACGGGTTGGCGTGGGGCCTGTTCCCCATCCTGTTCTCGGCGGCCGGCCTGTCGGTGGCGAAGATCGGCGTCCTCGCCGCGCTCTACCCGGCCGTGTGGGGCGTCGGGCAGCTGTTCACGGGAGCGCTGTCGGACCGCGTGGGCCGCAAGTGGCTGATCGCCTCGGGGATGTGGCTCCAGGCCCTCGCGCTCGGGGTGATCGCCACCGTCGACTCCTTCGCGGCGTGGGCGGTGGCCGCGGTCCTCCTCGGTGCCGGCACGGCGATGGTCTACCCGACGTTGCTCGCCTCGATCGGCGACGTGGCACACCCGGCCTGGCGGGCCCGGTCGGTCGGCATCTACCGGCTGTGGCGCGACGGCGGCTTCGCGGCCGGAGCGCTGCTGGCCGGCATCGTCGCCGACGCCCTCGGCGTCCGGGCCGCCGTGTGGACGGTCGCAGCGCTCACCGCCGCGTCCGGGCTGGTCGTCGCGGCCCGCATGTACGAGACGCACCACCGTCCGGGGAGCGTCGAGCCGAAGGGAGCGGTCGATGGGTGACCGGGACGCGAAGAACGCGCTCTACCGGGAGTTCGCCGCCGTCGGGAAGGCCCTGGGCAACCCCGGCCGGCTCGAGCTGCTGGACCTGCTGGCCCAGGGGCCGCGCAGCGTCGAGGAGCTCGCCGAGGTCGCCGAGCTCGGCATGAGCAGCTGCTCGGCGCACCTGCAGACCCTGCGCGAGGCGGGGCTGGTGGAGACCCGGCGCGCGGGCAAGCGGGTCTACTACTCGCTCACCGACGTCGACGTCGCCGGGCTGCTGGACACCCTGCGCGGCGTCGCGCAGCGCCATCGCCCGCACACCGAGCCCGCTCGCCGCGCCTACCTGGGCCCCGACGACACCGAGGCGGTCGACACCGACGAGCTGCTCCGCCGCGTCCGCGACGGTGACAGCGTGGTCCTCGACGTCCGCCCCGAGCCGGAGTACGCCGCCGGGCACCTGCCCGGCGCCCTGCACATCCCGCTCGACCAGCTCACCGACCGCCTCGCCGAGCTGCCCCGTGACCGCGAGGTGGTCGCCTACTGCCGCGGTCAGTACTGCGTCCTGGCCCACGACGCGGTCCGGGTCCTGTCCGCCCACGGGGTCCCGGCACGCCGGGCCTCGCACGGGATGCTGGAGTGGCGACTGGCCGGCCATCCCGTCGAGCGGGACCTCAGTCCCGGTTGAGCACCGACGGCGGCAGCTCGATGTCCGGGACCAGCTCGACGAGCAGCTCGCGCACCCGGGCGTCGAGGTCGGCGACGATGCGGCGCACCGTGGCCTCGTCCTGGCCGCCCGGGTCGTCGACCGGCCAGTCGACGTACCTCACGCCCGGGACGTAGGGGCACTCCTCGCCGCAGCCGAGGGTGATCGCCAGGTCGCTGGCGGCGACGGTCTCGCGGGTGAGCATCTTGGGGTGCTCGGCGGAGGTGTCGAGGCCGAGCTTCTCGAGCACCTCGGCGACCTCGGGGTGGATGTGCTCCCCGGGCTGGGTGCCGGCCGAGAGCGCGACGACGCGGCCGCCTGCGTAGTGCTCGGTGAGCACGCGGGAGGCGACCGAGCGGCCGCCGTTGCGGACGCAGGCGAAGACCACCTGGGGGGTGCGGGTCACTGCTGGGCTCCTGTGGAGGTGGGAACGGCGGTGCGGTCGGGGAAGTAGCGGCGGGCCCAGAGGCTGACGTAGACGAGGCCGACGAGGGCGGGGACCTCGATCAGCGGGCCTACGACACCGGCCAGCGCCTGGCCGGAGGCGACGCCGAAGACGCCGATGGCGACGGCGATGGCGAGCTCGAAGTTGTTGCCGGCGGCGGTGAAGGAGACCGCCGTGGCGCGCTGGTAGTCGAAGCCGAGCGCCTTGGTCAGCAGCATCGAGCCGCCCCACATGAGGGCGAAGTAGACGAGCAGGGGTACGGCGATCCGGGCCACGTCGAGCGGCTGGTTCGTGATGGTGTCGCCCTGGAGCGCGAAGAGGATGACGATCGTGAACAGCAGCCCGTAGAGCGCGGCCGGCCCGATGCGCGGGAGCAACGTCGCCTCGTACCACTCGCGGCCCTTGGCGCGCTCGCCCAGGGTGCGGGTGAGGTAGCCGGCCAGCAGCGGGATGCCCAGGAAGACCAGGACGGACTTGGCGATGCCCCACATGGAGACGTCGAGTGCGCTCTGCTCGAGGCCGAGCCACCCCGGCAGCACCGCGAGGTAGAACCAGCCGAGCACGGCGAAGGCGAGGATCTGAAAGACGGCGTTGAGCGCCACCAGGATCGCGGCGGCCTCGCGGTCGCCGCAGGCCAGGTCGTTCCAGATCAGCACCATGGCGATGCAGCGGGCGAGACCGACGATGATCAGTCCGGTGCGGTACGCCGGCAGGTCGGGCAGCAGCAGCCAGGCCAGCGTGAACATCAGCGCAGGGCCGAGCACCCAGTTCAGCAGGATCGAGGTCACCAGCAGTCGCCGGTCGCCGGTGACGTGGCCGAGCTCGTCGTAGCGGACCTTGGCCAGCACCGGGTACATCATCACGAGCAGGCCGACCGCGATGGGCAGCGACACCGAGCCGATCTCGACCGCGACCAGGGCGTCGTCCAGGCCCGGCACGAGGCGGCCGAGCGTCAGGCCGAGGACCATCGCGGCAATGATCCAGACCGGGAGGAAGCGGTCGAGGGTCGAGAGCTGCCTGAGGACCGCCTCGTCACCGTGTGTTGCGCCGCTCTCGCGCACCGTGTCGCTCATGCGCCGGCCCCGGCGAGGTCATTGGCCGCCGGATCGAGCGTGCCCGAGGTGAAGAGGCTGCCGAGCGCGGCCATCGCCTGTGGGCGGGCCTTGTAGAACACCCAGGTGCCGCGCTTCTCGCGGTCCAGCAGGCCGTTCTCGTGCAGCACCTTGAGGTGGTGGCTGATCGTGGGCTGGGTCAGGTCGAAGTACGGCGTCAGGTCGCACACGCAGGCCTCGCGGCCCTCGTGGGAGAGCACCAGGGAGAGCAGCCGCAACCGGGCCGGGTCGGCGATGGCCTTGAGCAGCGGAACCACTTGGGCGGCCTGGTCGGCACTCATCGGCTCGCGGGCCAACGGGGTGCAGCTGGCCAGCGGGTCGTCGGCGAGCGGCAGCTCGCGGAGCTGCGGGCTTCGGGAGGATTTCGACACGCGTCAATATTGGCATGCGTCGATGCGCCGGGCCGAGCGGCCCGACGCATCGACGCCTGATCGCCCTCAGGAGCAGCAGGCGCTGGGGGCTCCGGCGGACCCGGCCTCGACCAGGCCGAGGTCGGCGTGGGCCCTGCCCTCGAGCTCGGGCTGGGAGTCGGCGAGCACCACGTAGTTCTCCCAGGACTGGCCGTCCGGGCCGGTGACCCAGTGCTTGTCCTGGCGGGCGTAGCAGCAGACCACGTCACCCTCGACGCGCAGCTCGAGGCCCGCGGCCTCCAGCCGGCCGGCCTCGGCCTCGACCTCCTCCATCGAGTCGCGCTCCACGCCGAGGTGGTTCAGGGTGCCGCTGTCCGCGGGGTTCTCGATGAGCACGAGCTTCAGCGGCGGGTTCGGGACGGCGAAGTTGGCGTAGCCGGGGCGGCGCTTGGCCGGGACCGTGCCGAAGAGGGTGGAGTAGAACTCCACCGCGGCGTCGATGTCGTTGACGTTGAGGGCGAGCTGCAGGCGGGACATGTGGACTCCTCGAGTGGAACGGATGGATGGGGCGGATGGATGAGCGGGTCAGCAGCAGGGCGCGTACGCGACGGGGGCGGGCCTGCGCAGGCCGATCCGGTCGACCAGACCGGCCAGGCTGCGCGTACCGCGCCTCTCCGTGCGTGCAGCGGGCCTGCGCCCGCCCAGCTCGGCGGCTCGCAGGAGCTCCGCCCGGTGCTGGCGGGCGAGGGCCTCGACGATGGCCGGGTGCATGCTGCTCATGACGGTTCTCCTTCGGCGAGCGCGGGAACGACCCGCGACTGATTCGACGTTCATCGAAGCATAACTTCGACGAACATCAAAGCAATTCTTCGACATTTCTCGAAATATCTGCTCCTCGCCGATAGGCTGGACCCATGAGCACGACCACCGACTCCCCGGAGCAGATCCCCTCCCACGCCACGGAGCTGCCGGTGATCGCGGCGTGCTGCACCACGCCGTCGAGCGTCAGCGACACCGCGGCCACCGAGCTGGCCCGGATGTTCAAGGCACTGGGCGACCCGGCCCGGGTGAAGATCATGTCGATGCTGCTGAACGCCGACGAGGTCTGCGCCTGCGACTTCAGCGCGAGCATCGAGAAGACCGCCGCCACCACGAGCCACCACCTCAAGCTGCTGCGTGACGTGGGCCTGGTCGCGACCGAGAAGCGCGGCACCTGGGTCTACTACCGGGTCGTGCCGGAGCGCCTCGCCGCGGTGCGTGACGCGCTCGCCTTCACCTGCTGACGCGCCCACCGATCGCCTCCCCCGTGCACCTCGACACCCAGGTCACCGTCGTCGGCGGCGGGCAGGCCGCCCTCGCGACCGCCTTCTACCTGCGCCGGGCGGGGCTCACCCCCGGCAAGGACCTCGTGCTGCTCGACGCCGGCGCGGAGCCGGGGGGCTCCTGGCAGCACATGTGGGACGGGCTCAGGCTGTTCTCGCCCTCGACGTACTCCTCGCTGCCGGGCTGGATGATGCCCGCCTGGGACGACGCAAGGCTCGGGTACCCACCACGCACGCACGTCGTGGACTACCTGACCCGCTACGAGGACCGCTACGACCTCCACGTGCTGCGCCCGCACCGGGTCACCGCGGTGGTCCGGGCCGACGACGACCCCGCCGGCCGGCTGGCAGTCACCGCGGGCGAGGTGACCACCGCCGCACGGTTCGTCGTCTCCGCGACCGGGACCTGGGACCGCCCGTTCTGGCCGGCCTACCCGGGGATGCGCGACTTCGCGGGGCACCAGCTGCACGCGGCGCAGTACCGCTCCCCCGGCGGCTTCACCGGGCAGCGGGTCCTCGTCGTGGGCGGGGGCAACTCGGCCGCCCAGATCCTGGCCGAGGTGTCGACGGTCGCGGAGACCACCTGGGTCACCGTCCGTCCTCCGAGGTTCCTGCCGGACGACGTCGACGGCCGGGTGCTCTTCGCCACCGCGCGGGCGCGCATCCAGGCCCTGAGCGAGGGACGCGACCATGCCGGGGTCGCGGGGCTCGGCGACATCGTGGTGGTGCCCGGTGTCCGGGACGCCCGCGAGCGCGGCGTCCTCAAGGCCCAGCCCATGTTCGCCCGGCTCACCCCGACCGGTGTCGCCTGGGCCGACGGCACCGAGCAGGAGGCCGACGCCGTGATCTGGTGCACCGGCTTCCGGCCCGCCCTGCGGCATCTCACGGGCCTCCACCTGCACGGCGAGGCGGGCCGGGTCGCGGTCGGTGGACCGTCCGGGACCCGCGCCGTCCGCGAGCCACGGCTCCACCTCGTCGGGTACGGCGACTGGGTCGGCCCCGCCTCGGCCACGCTCGCCGGTGTCGGCCCGTCCGCCCGCGCGACCGCCGCCGACATCCTGGCCCGGCTCTGAGGCGGCTTCTGCGCCCCGGCCCGGGTGTCCGGCCGCCGCGTCAGCTGCTGCGCTGGGCAGGCAGCTTCGAGACCATCCACTCGACGAGGTCCGAGCTGTTGCGGGTCTGGTACCAGACCCGGCCCGGCCCGGTGAAGTCGGTGACCAGCCCCTCGCCGCCCAGGATCGTGGACTTCCAGCCGCCGGCCTTGCGCACGGCATACTGCACGGACTCGTCGAACGCCACGACGTGACCGGTGTCGAGGGTCATCACCTCACCGGGCGCGAGCTCGAGCGGACGGATCGCGCCGTAGCTCGACACCAACAGGTCCCCCGAGCCCGTGCAGCGCAGGAGCAGCAGCCCCTCCCCGCTGAAGAACGACTTGCCGCCGCCCCACGTGGAGTCCACCTCCACGCCCGGGTCGGACGCGGTCCAGGAGCCGGACTGCACGAGCAGCGCGCCGCTGCCCTCGAGCGCGACCCGGGTCATGTCCCCGGGGAGGACCGCGGCGACACCGACGACGCCGCCGCGCTCGGAGCTGTAGTCGTTGACGAAGAAGCTCTCGCCGCCGAGGGACCGGCGCAGGCCCTTCATGAAGCCACCGCGCGTGGACGTGGTCATCTGGACGTCGCCACGCGTCATCGCCATGGCCCCGGCCTCGACCCGGACCGCTCCCCCGGGCGGCAGCGTGATCTCGCCGAGGGCGAAGGAGGGCCCGGAGTGGATGTCGACCTGCATGCGCTTCTCCTCGGTGAGGGCCCGGGACGGACCCGGCGGACATGCAGACGTGTCTACCCGGTCACCGGGCTCCGGATCCTCCCTTTCGGGGGATGAGGCAGGCAGGGCTACCCGGGCGGGGCGACCGTGGCGTCGGACTGGCGCGAGCGGCGCAGCGCGTCGGCCACGAACCCGCCCGCCTTCAGCTCCTCGACGAGGTCCCGGAGGAACGTGACGGTCTCGGGTCGACGCGACCGGGTCGTGCCGACCGCCTGCTGGATCTGCATGAACCGCTCCTCGACCAGCCGGGTGTCGGGATGCGCCGCGACGAAGCGGGCCGTCGGCTGCCGGATGCCGGCGCCCGCCTCCAGGCCCCGGGCGCGGAACACGTCGACCCCCTCCTCCCCGCGGGCGTGGTCAGCTCCGAGTCCCGGGGCACGACGTACACGCCCTCGATCACGACGTACGGCGCGGTGAAGGCGACCTCGGCCTCGCGGGCCGGGTCGACGGCCAGGAAGCAGAGGTCGGACCGGCCCGCCGCCATCGCGTCGTAGGACTTCCGGGCCGCGTCGAAGCAGACCAGCTCCACCGGCACGCCCAGGCGCGCACCGACCTCGCGCGCGAGGTCGACCGTCACGCCGGTGGGCGTCTCGGGCGAGCCCTGGGCCAGGACCGGGTTGCCCAGGTTGATCGAGGCCCGGAGCACACCCGTGGGCGCCAGGTCCGCGGCAATGGCCGCCGTCGTGGTCGTCACGTGGCGGAGGCTATCGGCACCGGCTCCTCCGCCGGTCTACGTCGGGGCTCGTACGTGGCGGAAGGAGGTTGCGCCGAGCCCCGCCGCGACGGCTGCGAAGATCACGGCCGCCAGCCACAGCACGGGCCGGATCCCCCAGCCGTCGGCGAGCACTCCTGCGAGGGGCGCGACGAGCACGACGACCGCCCGGTTGAGCGAACGCAGGGTTGTGTTCGTGCGGGCCTGCAGCTCGTCCGGCGTGATCAGCTGGCGGTAGCTCATCTCGTGGGAGTTGCTCATCCCCATCGCCAGGCCGTAGAGGCCCTGCCCGACCATGAGGACGGCAAGCGTTCTGCCGGCCGACGCCTGTTGCCCGGCGAGCGCCATCGCGATCACTGCGACGGTCGTGACGGCGTGGCAGAAGATGATGGTGCGCCCGGTGCCGAGGCGTCGACCCACCCAGGTGGTGACGGTGGCGCCGATGACGGCGCCGACTCCGCCCGCCGCACCCACCAGGCCGAACTGGAGAGCAGTGAGGTCGAGGGTCCGCAGCGCGTACGGGGCGAGCACCACCCCGACGATCGCGTGGCCGACGAACCACGCGTGGGTCGCGAGCGCGAGCGTGGACAGGCCGGAGCCGCCGTAGGCCCACCGGACTCCGTCGACGACCTCGCCCACCAGCCCCCGTGCGGTGACGCCCGTGCGCGGTGGCGGCTCGTCGACGTCGATCCGGCGCAGCGTGAGCGCCGAGTACAGGTAGGTGAGGGAGTCGAGCAGGACGGCCAGCGGGGCACCGATCGCGCTGACCAGCAGTCCGCCGAGCGCCGGGCCTGCCGTCGAGGACACCGCGTCGGCACCGTCGATGCGGGCGTGACCTGGTTGGAGGTGCTGCGCCTCGAGGAGCCGCGGCAGGAAGGACATCGTGGCCGCGCCGTTGACCACGGAGGCGGTGCCGTAGGCGATGACGATCAGCATCAGCGCGGGCAGGGACAGCAGGTCCAGCCACCACATCAGCGGGATGGTCCACAGCAGCGCGGCCTGCACCAGGTCGGTGCGCACCAGGAGCGGCAGTCGGCGCCTGCCGTCGACGATCGCGCCCACGACGAGCCCGAGGACGAGGTAGGGCAGCAACCGCGCGGCGTTGAGCCAGCCGACGTCCGCTGCCGAGCCGTGCAGGGTGAGGACCACCAGCGCCTGCAGCGCGAAGAGCGTGACGTAGGTGCCGAGCCCGGACACCGCGGTGGCGCGCCAGTACCGCAGGAACGCTCTCGAGATGAAGACGTCGCTGCTGGTCACGCCCGCAGTCTCGCATCGGCGTGGCCCGACGCTGCGGCGGCGCCGACCCGACTCGCACACCGTCATGTGCGAGGCGGGTCACCGCGACACCGGGCCGCTCAGCTGAACGCCGAGGACCCGCCGGTCAGCTGGTAGCCGGTGCGCGACGAGAACTCGGCACTGACGGCGAACCGGTCGCCCCGGACCAGCGTGTGTCGCCACTCGACCGGCTGTCGGTCGCTGAAGGCGAGGCGCTCGATCGTGAGCGCGGCGACGCCGTCAGGCATCTCCAGGATCCGCTGCTCGGCCGGTGTCGGCACCACCGCGCGCATGTGCTCCTCGCCGCCCGAGAGCCGGATCCCGCACCGCACCCGGAGCTGCTCGTAGAGGGCGGTCTCGGTGAAGTCGGCCTCGAGCAGCGGCCGGGCCAGGTCGGCCGGCAGCCACACCCGGTCGAGCGCGAGCGGCCGGCCGCTGGCCAGCCGCAGCCGCTCGAGGTACAGCAGTGGCGTCGACTCCTCCAGCGCCAGCCGCCGGGCGACCACGCCGTCGGCGCGGATGTCCCGCGCGCGCACCACGCTGCGCTGGGTCTGGCCGGCGGCCTCGACCGAGGCGAACAGGCTGTACAGGGTGCCGAGCGGCTGGTCGATCTCGGCGGGGCCGGTCAGGCGCGACGTGCGGCCGCGCTCGCCGGAGACCACCCCGTCCTGCCGCAGCCGGCGCAGCGCCTCGCGGACGGTGTGCCGGCTGACGCCGTACGCGTCGACGAGGGCGAGCTCCCCGGGGAACTCGTCGGTGAACTCGCCGACCCGGACCCGCCGCACCAGGTCGTCGTGCACCTGCCGCCACAGCGGTACGCCGGCAGCCCGGTCCACCGGCTGCGCGCCCGGGCCGTCCGGTCGGACCACCGCTCAGACCACCGACAGGGGGAGCGCCCGCCCGACCAGGCTCCGGCGCACGACGGGCAGTTCGCCGGCGATGCGGCGGATCTCGGTCGCGGACGGGGCGGTCGGCGTCGCCACCATCGCGGGCACCCCGACGTCGCCGGCCGTGCGCAGCGGCAGGTCCAGCGGCACCCGACCCAGCAGCGGCGCACTGATCGCGTCCGCCAGCCGGGCGCCCCCGCCCTCGCCGAATAGCGGCGTCTCGTGGGCACAGGCCGGGCAGACCAGGGTGGACATGTTCTCCACCACCCCGGCGACCGGCATCCGCGCGTCCCGGGCCATCCGGCCCACCCGGGCCGCGACCGTCTGGGCGGCCAGCTGCGGCGTGGTGACGGCGAGCAGCTGGGCGTCGGGGAGGAGCTCGAGCAGGCTCATCGTCACGTCACCGGTGCCGGGCGGCAGGTCGAGCAGCAGGGTGTCGAGCCGGCCCCAGTGCACGTCGGCGAGGAACTGCTCGATCGCCTTGTGCAGCATCGGCCCGCGCCACACCACCGGCTCCTCGTCGTCGACGAAGAACCCCACCGACATCAGCGCGACGCCGTGCGCCTCGACCGGCAGCATCACGCCCTTGAGGGCCACGGGGGCGCGGCGTACGCCGAACAGCTGCGGGATCGAGTAGCCCCACACGTCCGCGTCGAGCACCCCGACCCGCTGCCCCTGCTGAGCCAGCGCGACCGCGAGGTTGGCGGTCAGCGAGGACTTGCCGACTCCCCCCTTGCCGCTGGCGACCGCGTAGACCCTGGTCGACGAGCCGTCGCCGAACGGGTGGGTGCCCTCGGGTCGTGCGCCCCGCAGGCGCCCGGCCAGCCGCAACCGCTCGCCGTCGCTCATCGCCGCGAGGCCGACCTCGACCCTCGCCACACCGGGGACCCGACCGACCGCCTCGGTCACGTCCGCGACCAGCCGCTCCTTCATGGGGCAGGTCGGCGTGGTCAGCCGGACGGTGACGTGGACGGCCCCGCCGCGCCCGAGCTCGACGGCCCCGACCATCCCGGCCTCGGGCAGCGACAGGCCGAGCTCGGGGTCCTCCACCCCGGCGAGAGCCGCGTGGACGGAGTCGAGGTCGACCCCGGGGCCGGTGCGACGCCGGGAGAGCGGGCTCATCGGGTGGCCTCCCCGTCCGCGCGACCGCCGTCCGCGCGGAAGGCGCGGCGGACCGGCTTGACCGGGCGCATCATGAACTCCGGCCGGCGCAGGCCGGAGCTGCTGGGGCCGGGACGGGTGTTCTCCATCCAGGCGCGGTAGACCTCGCGGGAGCGCCTGGTGTCCACGACGACGTCGCCGTACCTGTCGTCGTCCCGGGCCGGCTCGAGACGCACCTTCTGGTGCCAGCAGTGCATGCCGGACAGCGGGTCGGGGTGCACGGCGAAGGCGAGGTTCTGGTGGACGCCGGGGTCGTCCCAGTGGATCCGCTCGCTGTCGGGGTCGTCGCTGGCGAACGGCTTGATCCCCTCCTTGTAGCGCAGCTTCCAGACCCCGTCGTCGCTCCTGCTCAGGTCGACCAGGCCCATCGCCCACCGCGAGCCTGCGTGCTCCGAGGTCCGCCAGCGCCCCATGTGGTGGGACAGGCCGATCACCCCGGGCCGGATCGCCTCGGTGGACCAGGCCCGGGCCACGAAGTAGCCGATCTCGGTGTTCACCCGCACCAGGTCACCGGTCGCGAACCCCAGCCGCGCGGCGTCGGCGCTGTTCATCCACAACGGGTGGGTGTTGCTGAGCTCGTTGAGGTACTTCGCGTTGCCGCTGCGGGTGTGGATCAGCGTCGGCAGCCGGAAGGTCGGCATCAGCACCATCTCGCCGTTCGACTCGTCGATGGCCCGACGACTCACGTGCGACTCGATGTAGCCGGGGCTGGCGTACTCCGCCCACCCGAAGTCGACCATCGTGTCGCTGAAGAGCTCCAGCTTCCGCGACGGGGTCAGCCAGCCCGCGGTGCGGGTGCCGTCCTCGTGCACGACGCCGATCGAGCCGGCCTCCCCCACCAGCGGCGGCGTGGAGTCGAGGGTGACCGGCTTGCGCAGCACTCCGCGCTCGTCCGGGGTGGCCCCCTCGACCTCGGCGTCGGTCAGCGGGCGCTCGTCGAGCCGGTAGGAGTCCTTGGCCACCTCGAAGACGCCGTACCTGCGCATGTAGTCCAGCGGTGTGAGCCCCTGCTCCGCCGCCGCCTCGGGCAGCCCGGGCACGCTGTTCTCGAAGACCCAGCGGTAGTACTCGTCGACGGTCACCTTCTCGCCGGGCCGGTACGGCGACTCGAAGTACTTGCGGATGCCGAGGGACCCGTCGGGGTCGATTCGCCAGGAGAGCTCGAACCAGAACTCGTTCTCCTCCCACACCTCCCCCGGGTTCGACTCGCGGGTGTCCGACACGGCCCGGCCCATCTTCTCCAGCGCCACCCGGGTCACCGGCTGCCGGAAGCCGAGCCACTTGCCGGCGTACTGCTCGTAGGACTGGGTGTCGTGCCGCTCGGTGCTGTGCCCCATCGGCAGCACGTAGTCGGCGAAGGTCGCGGTCTCCGACCAGGTCGGCGTCAGCGCGACGTGGCAGTCGACCAGCGACTCGTCGGTGAGCGCCTCGAGCCAGCTGAAGCCGTCGGGGTTGGTCCAGACGGGGTTGTAGACGCGCGAGAAGTACATCGCCAGCTTGCCGCGGCCGTCCTTGAGCAGGTGCGGCAGCAGGATGGACATCTCGTTGGTGGACATCGGGAACTCCGCCGGCCAGAGCAGCTCGTTCCAGCTGTCGTGGCCACCGGGGACGTTCGGCCCGTGGGCGATGATCTTGTCCCAGCCGTTCGGGCTGGTGCCGCCCTTGGTGCCGACGCTGCCGGTGAGGACGTTGAGGAAGAACAGCGCGCGCGAGACCTGCCAGCCGCCCAGGTTGCCGGCGGTCGCCGCCCGCCACACGTGCGCGGACAGCGCGCTCCCGGCGGACGCCACGATGCGGGCCAGCTCGGCGACCTGCTCCTCGGGGACCTGCGCCTCCTCCGCCGCGTAGGCGAACGTGTAGGTGGAGTAGTCCTCGGCGAGGGCGCCCATGAACGCGTCGAAGTCGTCGGCCGGGAGCTCGGGGTGCAGGTGCTGGAGGTAGGTCGACCAGTTGACCCAGCGGCGCAGGAAGGCCCGGTCCACCTGGTCGGTGCGCAACAGGTACGACGCCACCGCCAGCAGGATCGCGGCCTCGCTGCCCGGCCACGGCGCCACCCACAGGTCGGCGTGCGAGGCGGTGTTGGACAGCCGTGGGTCGAGCACCACGACCTTCGCTCCCCCGGAGACCTTGCCCTCCATGATCCGCTGGGCGTGCGGGTTGAAGTAGTGGCCGGCCTCGAGGTGGCTCGAGATCAGCAGGATCACCTTGGCGTTCGCGTAGTCGGGCGAGGGGCGGTCGTAGCCGCCCCACAGCGAGTAGCCGAGCCGGGCGCCGGCGGAGCAGATGTTGGTGTGGCTGTTGTGCCCGTCGACGCCCCAGGCCAGCAGGAAGCGTTCGGCGAAGCCGTCCTCGCCGGGTCGGCCCACGTGGTAGACCACCTCGTTGGTGCGCTCCTCGACGATCGCCGCGCGGATCCGGGCGGCGATGTCGTCGAGGGCGTCGTCCCAGCTGACCCGCTCCCACTCCCCGCCGCCGCGCTTGCCGGAGCGGCGCAGCGGATGCAGGATCCGCTCCGGGTCGTTGAGCTGGTTGATCGTGGCCGGCCCCTTGGCGCAGTTGCGTCCCCGGGAGCCGGGGTGCGCGGGGTTGCCCTCCAGCTTCTTGATCGACAGGTCGGACTTGTCGACGTAGGCCAGCAGCCCGCAGGCCGACTCGCAGTTGAAGCACGTGGTGGGCACCAGCATGTACTCGTGGGGCACCTTGCGCGGGTGCGCCTTGGCGTCGTACTCGACGTGGTGGTCCCAGTTCTCCACGGGCGGGAAGTTCCGCAGCCGCTCGTGGGTGCGCTCGCCGGGCAGCGCCGGGCGTCGGGTCTCCGGGTCGAGCTCAGCGGTCATGGCGGGTGGTCCCTCCGGGTCGGGCGGGCGACGGCGTACGGGTCATGAGAGCGGCACGTCCTGGCCGGCGCGGACGAAGACGCTCTCGTAGGCGAGCAGGGCCGGCTGCACGAGCAGGCCGGCCACCACCAGTGCGCCCGTCGTGAGGTCGCCCCAGGTCAGCGCGCCCAGCACCACGGCGACCGCCACGGGCAGCACCGCGCCGAGCCAGAACGTCCGCGCGTAGCGCCCGTGGGTGATGATGCGCGCCGCCACGGCCGCCTGCCGGCTGGCATGCGTGCCGGCGTACTCAACCGCGAGGACCAGCAGGTGCAGGCCGGCCGCGAGCACGAAGGAGACCGCCAGCAGGGTCCAGGCCCGATCGGAGAGCCCGGCGACGGCGCCGGCCACGGCGAGAGCGCCGACGCCGACCATCACCGCCTGGACGACCAGGTGCCAGAACAGCACCGGGGACTGCCACAGGTCGCGGCCCTCGGCCTGGCCGAACAGGAAGGCCGTGTAGCCGGCCATCAGCGCGGAGACGGGAAGCGCCAGCCACGCGAGCAGCGTCATCAGCCACCCGACGT
Organism: Nocardioides koreensis; assembly: GCF_039531775.1. NCBI lineage: Bacteria > Bacillati > Actinomycetota > Actinomycetes > Propionibacteriales > Nocardioidaceae > Nocardioides > Nocardioides koreensis. Next base: position 144,179 of record NZ_BAAAQR010000003.1, read on the forward strand.
CGAGGGCGGCGGCCAGCAGCCACAGCACGGCGCCACCGGAGAACGCCGTGAGCACGTAGGCGCCGAGCACCAGCCAGGAGGTCCAGTTCGACTTCAGGAAGATGTAGAGGAACCGGTCGGGGCGCTTGAGGTCCCAGACCAGCAGCGCCCCGGTCGTGGCCGCGCCGAACAGGCCGAGCGCCGGGGCGACGTAGTCCCCCACCGCACCGAGGTCGATCCCGAGCAGGTGCGCGAGCCCGGCCAGGGCGAGGGCGCCCGCGCCGACCGCCTTGGTCCACAGGTACGTCGTCACCCGCCACCCCCAGGGCCGCGGGTGCGCGGTGTTCAGCGTGGTGCGCGCGTTCGTGGTCGGGTCCGGGGTCAGGTCGCGGGCGTTGGTGAGGCGCTGCTCGTCGGGCCGCGCCCAGATGTAGGTGTCGTCGACGGGGGCGGCCAGCGGATCGAGCACCGCCCGGTCCGCGCCGAGGTAGAACACGTTGGGGCCGGTGTTCTGCTCGGGCGAGCGCACGCTCGTCTCGTGGGTGCTCACCAGCCGGGCGATCCCGCTCGTGGGGTCGTCGAGGTCGCCCACCCAGATCGAGTGCGTCGGGCACACCACGACGCAGGCCGGCTCGAGGTCGGCGTCGACGCGGTGGGCGCACAGGTTGCACTTCGCCGCGGTGTGGGTGTCCTCGTCGATGTAGATCGCGTCGTAGGGACAGGCCTGCATGCAGCTCTTGCAGCCGATGCACCGGTCCTTGTCGAAGTCGACGATGCCGTCGTCGCGCTTGAACAAGGCCTGGGTCGGGCAGATCTTGAGGCACGGGGCGTCCGTGCAGTGGTTGCAGCGCATCACCCCGAAGGAGCGGGTCGTGTCCGGGAACGAGCCGCTGTCGACGTACTTCACCCACGTGCGGAACTGACCGACCGGCACCTCGTGCTCGGTCTTGCAGGCCACGGTGCACGCGTGGCACCCGATGCACGTCCGCTGGTCGATCGCGAACCCGTAGCGCATCCAGTCAGCTCTTCCGGATGACGTAGCGGAACACGCCGTCCTCGACCGAGCTGTCGAGGAGCTCGTTGCCGGTGTCCTTGGCCCACGAGGGGATGTCGCTGCGTGAGCCGCTGTCCGTCGCCTCGACCAGCATCACCTGGCCGGGGCTGAGGTTCTTCATGCCTCGCGAGGTCAGCAGCACCGGCATCGGGCACTTCTGCCCCTTGGCGTCCACGGTGACGTCGATCTGGTGGTCCATGGCACTCCTGGTTTCCCGGGACGGGGCTCACGCCCGTCGGTGGCGGATCAGATGAAGAGGTTGATCTGGGACCGGCTCATCTCGGAGAGCGCCGTGGCCGCGCCGACCGGCTCCCCGGCCCCGTCGATGAGCTGGTCGCGACGCAGCCCGAGCAGGTCCATGCTCATCTCGCAGGGCCACAGGTTGACCCCGAGCTCGGTGCACATCTCGAGCAGCTCCTTGGGGCTGGCGACCTTGTTGTTGCGCGCGAGCTTGCGCATCATCCACGCGCCCGCACCGCCCATGTGCAGCTTCGAGAGCTTCATGTTGCTCACGCCGGGCCGGTTCATCCCGGCCAGCGCCTTGGTCATGGCGTTGGTGCCGGTGATCCGCACGTCGTCACGCACCAGCGGGAACAGCCCCCAGAAGGTGAAGAAGATCGTCGTCCGCATGCCGTAGGCGGCCCCGGTCGACCCGAGGATGAGCGTGGGCCAGACCTTGTCCAGGTCGCCGCTCCACGCGACGATCGTCATCCGCTGGGCCGGGTCGGCCTCGTCTGCGGTGTCGGTCATTTCTCGACCTCCTCGAACGGGCACTGTTGCCGTGTGTGCTGCGTCACACTACATTCGTTGTGACGCATACAACAAGGCCTTCCGGGCCCCTGTTGTACGGACATTCCCAGGAGGAGCGGCATGGAAGCCTGGACCATCTCCGCCCAGGAGCTCTACGACGAGATCGGGCGCGGCGGGATCCCCCAGATCCTCGACGTCCGCAACACCGACGAGTTCGCGGCGCACCGCATCGAGGGACGCCGGCCCGTCCCGACCCGCAACGTGCCCGTCTACGAGGCGCTCGACGAGCCCGAGCGGTTCGCCCCCGACACCCTCGACGGCGCGGTGATCGTGTGCGGGCACGGGCACGGCTCGGCGATGCTGGTGCCCGAGCTCGCCGCCCTGGGGAAGGAGACCCGGTCGCTGGTCGGTGGCATGCAGGCCTGGTCCCGGCTGCTCGTCCCGGTGCCGCTCGACGTCCTCCCCGGGCCCGCCCGGGCCTGGCAGCTCCAGCGTCCGTCGAAGGGGTGCCTCTCGTACGTCGTGGGGGTCCCGGGCGAGAGCTGCCTCGTGGTCGACCCCGCCCGGCACGTCGAGCCGTACCTCGAGCTGGTCGCCGCGCACGGGATGCGGGTCACCCACGTGGTCGACACGCACGTGCACGCCGACCACGTCAGCGGCGGACCGGACCTGGCCGCGCAGGTCGGCGCCGAGTACCACCTGCCCCCCGAGGACAGCACGGCCGAGATCCCGTTCCCGCACCGCCCGCTGGTCGACGGCGAGGAGATCCCGCTCGGGGCCGGGAGCGTGGTCCGGGCGATGACCATGCACCTGCCCGGCCACACGCCGGGGACCACCGCGCTGCTGGTGGCCGACCGGCTCCTGCTCGTCGGCGACACCGTGTTCGTCCGGGGCCTCGGCCGCCCCGACCTCACCGGCCAGGCCGAGGACCTCGCCCGCGACCTGTTCCGCAGCGTCCACGAGCGGCTCCGGCCGCTGGACGCCACCACGCTCGTCGCGCCCGCCCACTGGTCCAGCACCGAGGAGATCAACGGGGCCGGTCAGGTCACCACGACGATCGAGACCGTCTTCGAGGCCACGCTGCTCAACGAGGAGGCGATCGAGCTCTTCGTCGAGGAGATCGTCGCGACCCTGCCGGAGGCACCCGGCACCTACGACACGATCCGGCTGGTCAACACCGGGCAGGTCCGGCCGTCCGAGGACGACCTGGAGATACTCGAGGTGGGCAGGAACCAGTGCGCGGCGTCCACGACGCTGCGCTGACCAGAGGCACGGAGGGCGGGGCGTGATGGACGAGCCGAGGTCGTCGGGGCGACGCCCACGACTGCGCGAGGTCGGCGAGAGCCCCGACTACCGCTTCACGCTCGCCAACGAGAGGACGTTCCTGGCCTGGGTGCGCACGGCCCTGGCGATGATGGCCGCCGGGGTGGCCGTGATCCGCTTCGTCCCCGGCCTGACGGTCATCCGCCACGGCCTGGGGTTCCTGCTGATCGGCATCGGCGGCCTGCTCGCCGCGGCGTCGTACCGCCACTGGGAGCGCAACGAGCGCGCCATGCGCCTGGGTCGTGAGCTGCCCCAGTCCTTCATCCCCCGGCTGGTGGCGGGGTCCCTCGTCCTGGCCGCGCTCGTCGCGCTGGCCCTGGTGATCGTCGATCTGGCCGACTGATGATCTTCCGACGGCTGCTGGGCGACCCGGACCGGTCCGGGCAGTCCCGCGACGCCGGCCTCCAGGCCGAGCGCACCGCCATGGCCTGGCAGCGCACCGCGCTGGGCGTCGGCGGCGTCTCCGCCCTGCTGCTCCACCAGACCGGGGGCCGGTTGCTCGGCGCCCTGCCGGGGCTGCTCGGGCTCCTCGTCGCGCTGGTCCTGCTGGTGCTGACCGAGCTGCGCTACGAGCAGACCCTGCGTCGGGTCGACGCCGGAGAGACCCCGAGCGACGCGGTCCCCATCCTGGTCCTGGCCTGCACCGTGACCGGGCTGGCGGTGTCGGCCATTGCGCTCATCACCCTGTCCGAGGTCCTCGGATGACCCCCCGGAGGTGGTGATGGACGAGGCCCTCGAGAGCGAGCTGCGCGAGCTGCACGCACGGGTGTGCAAGGCGATCGCCGACCCCAAGCGGCTCCTGATCATCAGCCTGCTCCGCGACGGCGAGCGCAGCGTCGGCGACATCTGCGACGAGCTGCGCGTCAGCCAGTCCAACGCGAGCCAGCACCTCGCGATGCTCCGCGAGCGCGGCATCGTCTCCTCGCGCCGCGCCGGCACCACGGTCTACTACTCGCTGCGCAGCGACAAGATCCTGCGCGCGATCGACCTGATGCGTGAGTTCGTCGCCGAGGCCGGCCCCGCCGGTCCGGTCCCCGACGCACCCCCGGACGAGCCGACGGGCAGGGTCAGCGGCGTCTTCCTCGGCTGAGACCCGCCGGCGCTGAGCCCGACGCGCGCGGGTCAGCGCAGCCCGAGCTTGCTCGAGCAGCTCGGCCACGCACCCCAGCCCTGGCCGTGCTTGATCCGCTCGGCCACCTTGATCTGCTCCTTCTTGGTGGCCCGGCTCGGCAGCGGCGCGAACTTCTTCCCGCCGTACCCGGCCCAGGTGCTGCGGCTGATCTGCAGGCCGCCGTAGTAGCCGTTGCCGGTGTTGATGTGCCAGCGGCCGCCGGACTCGCACTGGGCCAGCCGCTCCCAGGTGTGGGTGGTGGCCGCCTCGGCGGGGGTGCCCACCGTGGTGACGGCGGTCATCGCGGCGAAGGCGGCGACGACGGACGAGACGAGCATGCGAAAGCGCATGAGGATCCTCCACACGCCTTCGGGGTTAGCTGTCGGGTTCGGGCTGAGGTGTGCCCGGCCATCGCTGATGGCTTCACCCCGAGGACCGCGGTCGCGGCCCGGGAACGGTGGGTTCCCCGCTCCTGTCCTCGGTGCTCGTGGGACCTCCGGCCGGACAGGACTCGGCGTGACCGGGAGGTGGTCCCGGCTGTACGGGACACGTCACCCTAGGCAGCGGGCCGGGCCCGACCCAACGGTCCGCCCCCCAGATGGGGGACCCGCGGGGCCGGGATGTGACGCGCCTCTCGGCTGCCTCAGCCGTCCACCTCGGGCGGCGCGGGGTTCGGCCGCAGGCACACCTTCGTCACCGCGTGGTGGGCCACCTCGAGCACCTCGATGCTCCAGCGCTCGAGCTCGATGACGTCACCGGCCACGTCGGGGATCCGGCCCAGGCGCTTGAGGACGATCCCGGCGACGGTGGCGTACTCGCCGGTGTGCCGGGCGTCGATCACCACCCCCAGGTCCACGAGGTCGTGGATGGGGAAGGTGCCGGGCAGGACGTAGGACCCGTCGGTGGCCGCCTCGACCCCGATCACGTCGCGGTCGGTCTCGTCGTAGATCTCGCCCACGATCTCCTCGAGCAGGTCCTCCAGGGTGACGATGCCGTCGGCCGCGCCGTACTCGTCGATGACGATCGCCATCTGCTGACGCCCGGCCCGCAGCTCGCGCAGCGCATCGGAGATGCGCATCGTCTCCGGAAGCATCAGGGCGGGCGTGGTGAGCGTCCCGATCAGGACGGCGTCGTCGGAGACCAGGGACGCCCAGTGCAGCACGCCGACCACGTCGTCGAGGCCGTGGCTGTTGGTGACCGGCACCCGGGAGTGCCCCGTCTGCGCCATCGCGACACGCGCCTCCACCGCCGTCACGTTGCTGCGCAGGAAGAACACCGACCCGCGCGGCACCAGGACCTCGCGCAGGATCCGGTCGTGCAGCTCGAGGGCGCCGCTGATGATCTCGCGCTGCTCCGCCTGCAGGCCCTGGTGGCTGCTGACCAGGTCGCGCAGCTCCTCGGGGCTGAGCTGGTCCGCGGCGGCCTCGGGGTGACCGCCGAAGAGGCGTACGACGAGGTTGGTCGACGCGCCGAGGAGGGCCACCGCCGGCCGGGAGACCCGGGAGACCACGTCGAGGGGCCGGACCACCCGCAGCGCCCACGGCAGCGCCCGCTGCATCGCGATCCGCTTGGGGGCGAGCTCGCCGAAGACGAGGGTGAGGAACGTCAGCACGATCGTGACGCCGGCGATCGCCACCGGCTCGGCGGCGGAGCCGAGGAAGGCGAGGCTCGGCACCAGCGGCTCGGCCAGCGAGACCGCCGCGGTCGCCGAGGCCAGGAAGCCGGCGAGGGTGATCCCGATCTGGATCGTGGCCAGGAACCGGTTCGGATCGCGCGCGAGGCGCACCAGCCGCAGGGCGCGGGCGCCACCCTCCCGCTCGAGCTTGTTCAGCTGGCCCTCGCGCAGCGAGATCAGCGCCATCTCGCTGCCGGCGAAGGCGGCGTTCAGAAGCACCAGCAGCCCGATGAGCGCCACGTCCAGCAGGTAACCGTTCACGACTCGTGCCACCAACCCCTGTGCGCGGTCCCGGGCGTCGGTCCCGGACCCTTTCCCCGAGCATGCCGGGGCGGCCAAGGCCCGGGGGCGGATCCGCGGAGACTTTCACGCTCCCTTCATCCGTCCTGCCTAGCGTCGGTGGCAGCCACCAGGGAGGCCCCGTGCACACATCGACCATGGAGACCGCCGGCCAGCTGCCGTTCGACCGGTCCTGGTTCCTCCACGTGAACTCGTTCGCCCGGTCCACGCCGTGGCTGCACGCTCCGGCGCGGGTCTGGGCGGAGTACGGCGTCGTCGTGTTCGCAGCGCTGCTGCTGTGGAGCTGGTGGAGCGCCCGCGGCCGGCGCGACCCGAAGGCGGTCGCCGCGGCGCTGTGGGCGCCGCTCGGGACCGTGCTCGCGGTCGGCCTCAACCAGCTGGTCGGCGGCGCCGTCGACGAGGCGCGCCCGTACGCCGTTCTCCCGCACGTGCTCGTGCTCGTCTCCCGCACCAGCGACTTCTCGTTCCCCAGCGACCACGCGGTGATGGCCGGCTCGGTGGCGGCCGGGATCTTCGTCGCCAACCGGCGCCTGGGCGTGGTGGCCGCCGTCGCCGCGCTGGCGATGTGCGCGACCCGGGTGTACGTCGGCGCCCACTTCCCCGGTGACGTGATCGCCGGGGCGCTCTTCGGGGCACTCGTGACGCTGGCCGGGTGGCTGCTGGTCCACCGGGTCCTGGTGCGGCTCGTCGAGGCCCTGGCCGGCACCCCGCTGCGCATCTTCGTCAGCGCCGGCCCGGCCACGGCGCCGGGGCAGCTCGAAAGCCCGTGATCGACTCGGTCGCCTCGCACATCCTCGCGCTGCCGATCTGGGTGGCCCTGCTGGTGGTGTTCGCGATGCCCGCGCTGGAGTCGTCGGCGTTCGTCGGCTTCGTCTTCCCCGGCGAGGTGGCCCTGATCTTGGGCGGCGTCCTCGCCGCCGAGGGCCACGCGTCCCTCGCGGCCGTGCTGGTGGCAGCGATCGCCGGCGCGATCGTCGGTGACTCGGTCGGGTACCTGGTGGGGCGGCGGTACGGCCGTCGCCTCCTCCAGGGCGTGCTCGGGCGGTTCGTGCGCCATGAGCACCTCGACCGGGCCGAGCGCTACATCGCCGACCGGGGCGGCAAGGCCGTCTTCCTCGGCCGGTTCACCGCGGCGCTGCGGGTGATGATCCCGGGGCTGGCGGGCATGTCGCGGATGCACTACCCGACCTTCGCCGTCTACAACGTCGCCGGCGGCGCCGCCTGGGCGACCATGTCGGTCCTGCTCGGCTACGTCGGCGGCAGCAGCTGGCAGCAGGTCGCACAGCTCGCCTCCCGCATCGGGCTCGGCGCCCTCGCGCTGGTCCTCGCCGGCGCCGCGACGGGCCTGGTGGTGCGGCGGCGCCACAGCGGCTGGGCGCGGCGCCAGCGGGACCGGCTCGTCGCCAGTCGCCCGGTGGTGCGCCTGGCCGCGCGTTTTCCCCGCACCACCACGTGGGTGGGCCGGAGGCTCGACCCGGCGACCGGCGGCGGGCTCCCCCTGACGGCGGTGGTCGCGACCGGGGCGGGCTCCACGTGGCTCTTCCTGGGCATCACCCAGGACGTCGTCGCCCGCGAGGAGCTGACCTCGCTCGACCCTCGTGTCCACGCGTGGGTGCTCGACCACCGCCTCGCCTGGCTGGACCGCCTGATGCAGGCTGCCACCTGGCTGGGGTCGAACGCCGTGCTCGTCCCGCTGCTGCTGCTCGCGGGGCTCGCGCTGTGGCGGGCCCGCCGCACGTGGACGCCGCTGGCGTGGATCACGATCGTCTACGGCGCGGCCCTCCTGGCCCGCGCGGTCGTGGGCGAGGCCGTCCACCGCCACCGGCCGCCCGCCGCGGACTGGCTCGCCGCCGCCAGCGGGTGGTCGTACCCGTCGGGCCACACGCTGCAGGCCACGGCGGCGTACGGCGTGCTGGTGGTGCTGCTGGCGTCCGGCAGGGCCGCGCGGACGCGTGCTCTGCTGGCCGGCGGCGCCGCCCTGGTGGTCGCGGTGGTGGCGGCCAGCCGGGTCTACCTCGGCATGCACTGGCTCACCGATGTGCTCGGGTCCGTCACCCTCGGCGTCGCGCTGCTGTGCTGGTGGTGGGTGGCACGCTCGTGGCTGCGCTCCGGGCCCGCGGTGGATGCCGCAGCGCCTGCCGTCCCGGACGAGGATCCCGCCGGCTGGGGACCGTCGCGAAGACGTCGGTGAACCGCTCGCCCGCGGGCCTGCCCTGCTCGGCGTACCACTCGGTGCCGAAGGCGAGCGCGAAGATCGGCCGGGGCAGCCGCAGGATGCGCTCCAGGGCCCGGACCTGGCCCTCGGCGCGGCGCTGCGACGCGTGCGCCGCCAGCGCGGCCCGCTTCGCGTCGAGCTGGTTCCGCACCCGGATCCGGTGCGTGATGCGGCTCCGGGGGCTGAACACCCGGTCCACCCCGAGCGGGGCCGAGCGTCCCAGGGCGCTGCCGAGGAACCGGAGCAGTCGCAGCGAGCCGACGAAGAGGGGGGCGGACACCGTGGCCTCGAGCACCACCGGCGTGCCGGCCAGCTCGGCGGCCCGGCTGCCGACACGGTGCACCTGGACGTGGTCGGGGTGCCCGTAGCCGCCGTTGGGGTCGTAGATCGTCAGGACGTCGACGTCCTCCTCGCGCAGCAGCTCCGCGAGGCGAGCGGCGGCCGCCTCGACGTCGACGTGCACGAACGCGTCGGCGTCCGCCGGGTCCGGCCTCAGGCCCGAGTCGGCGTAGTCCAGCGACACGACCCGGGCGCAGCCCAGGGCGGCGGCGGACGCCTCCAGCTCGGCCCTGCGCAGGCGCGCGAGCCGCTCACCCGCACCGTCGACGGCGCCGGCCAGCCCGCGCTCGCCGCAGGTCGCGGTCACCAGCACCACCCGGTGCCCGCGCGCCGCGGCCTGCGCGAGGGTGCCGCCGGTCAGCAGCGCCTCGTCGTCGGGGTGGGCGTGGAAGGCCAGCAGCGTGAACCGGGCGGACTCGTCGCGTGTCATCGGGACTCCCCTCCCCGCCCTCGGACGACGGGCCGGGGTGCGCGGGCAAGGGCCGCGGGCGGCGCGGCGGCCAGCGCGTAGGCGCGGTCGTTGTCCTCGAGCGCGGACCGCCAGGTCAGCGACGACGGGTGGGTGCGGTTGTGCTCGGAGACCCGGTGCCGCAGCGGCTCGTCCTCGACGAGCAGCCGCAACCGGTCGACCATGGCGGCGTCGGAGGCCACCAGCCAGCCCTCGACGCCGTCGCTGACGAACTCCGACATCCCGCTGGCGGCATGGCCGACGACGGGCAGCCCGACGCACCGAGCCTCGAGCGCCGCCAGCCCGAACGACTCGAGCCGCGCCGGGGCGACGTACACGTCGGCGCCGGCCAGGTGGTGCAGCACCTCCGCCGGCTCGAGCCGACCGGTCACGGTGACCGCGTCGGCCAGGCCACGGTGCCGCACCCGCTGCTCGGCCCGGCGCCGCAACGGCCCGTCGCCGACGATGGTCAGCTGGACGTCGACGGCGGTGGACCGCCGGAGCGCCTCGAAGACGGTCAGCAGCGGCAGCGGTCGCTTCCGACGGGCGATCCGCATCGTGCTCACCAGCCGGACCGGGCCGGCGCCGCGCACGTGGAGGTCGCGCGGCGGCACGTCGACCGCGTTCGGCAGCACCGGCACCGACGGCGGGCCGGGCAGGTGGCGCGCGAGCTGGTGGGCCGCCTCGCGACTCACCGCGGTCCAGAGCACCGGGGCACGCCGCAGGTCGGCGAGGCTCGCGGCCAGGGCCGCCACCGGACCCAGCCCGTTCCACATGGAGTGGACGGTCACGACCGTGGGCACGCCGCGGCGTGCGGCCAGCGCCGCCATCCGCGAGGTGAACGGCGAGAGCACGGACACGTGGGCGTGCACGAGGTCGTACGCCGCGAAGTCGAACGGCGAGGCGTCCGCGACCGAGCGCGCGCGGCGCACCGTCACCGGGCCGGAGTCGTCCCAGCGCCGGCCGTCCGCCGCGGCCGGCGTCGTGGTGAGCACCGTGACCGCGTCCCCGCGCGCCGCCTGCCGGGACGCCAGCGTGGCGACGTGGGTCTCGATGCCACCGAGCACCGGCTGGTAGCTGTCGGCCACGTGCAGGATCCTCATGCGACCGTGCCGAACCTGCGGCGGCCGGCGGACGTCCGCTGCCCCCACACCCACGCGGCCAGCAGCGCGCCACCCACGGGGATCTCCATCACGATCAGGAACACGCGGTAGAGCAGGACCCCGGCGACCACCGCGACGGGGTCGAGCCCGGCCGCCACCAGCCAGGCGATGGTGCCGACCTCGGCCACGCCGGTCCCGCCCGGGGTCAGCGGCACCAGGGTGCCGAGCCGCTCGATGGCGGCCGCGGTCAGCACGATGCCCACCGGCGCGGCCAGCCCGACGGCGTGCAGGGAGACGTAGAGCAGCACGACCTGCGCAGCGACGTACCCGATGCTGCCCGACAGGAGCCGCTGCCAGTGGCCGGCGAGCACCTCGCGGATCCGGCCACCCGACTCCCGGCCGAGCGCGCGCAGGTGGCGCAGCCAGCCGGCGTCCGGCTCCGCACCGGAGCGGCGACGGCCCAGCACCGCGCGCGCCAGCAGCGCGACGACGATGACCGCCGCGCAACCGGCCGTGATCGCCCAGAGCACCGGTGGCACGTGCAGCGACAGGGCCACCAGGGTGGCCACCGCGACCATCGGCAGCACCAGCTTGGCCAGGACGTCCAGCACGTTGGTCAGCAGGCAGTAGGCGGCGAAGGCGCCGTCGGAGTGCCCCCAGGCGCGCACCATCCGCCAGTTCATCGCGGTGGCGACGGCACCCCCGAGGGGTACGACGTTGGCGACGGCGCTGCCGCTGAGGTTCAGCAGCAGGCTGCGCCGCACCCCCAGGCCCGGCAGTGCGGCGGAGAGCACCAACGAGTAGATCCCGAGCCCACCCAGCCAGACGAGGGCCAGCAGCCCGAGCTGCCACGCGGTCACACCTCCGAGCACGCCGAGGACGCCGACCCAGCTGACGCCGGCGGCGCCGTGGGTCGCCGTCCAGAGGCCGCCGGCCGCGACCCCGACGACGAGTGCGGCCTTCCCCAGGAGGGTCCACCTCGTCATGAGCAGTTCCTTCCCGCGCGGCGCCGTCACGTCGAATCTGCTCCGCGCGCATGAAGGACGGATGAAGGCACGACGCCCCGACGAGGGGGTCCGGCAGCGGCCGGGTCAGGACTCGTCGGTGGCCTGCGGCCCGGACGCGTCGTCGGACAGCGCCGCTGCCGTCCTCGCGGCCCGGTTGCGGTGCCAGAGGACGACTCCCGCCACCGCGAACAGGAGCAGGAGCACCGCGCCGAACGCGCCGAGGCTCGACTCGACACGCTGGTAGGACTTGCCCGCGACGTAGCCCAGCACGCACACCGCGGTCCCCCACGCGATCCCCCCGAGCGCGTTGAACAGCAGGAAGCGCCGGTAGGGCATGCCACTCATCCCGCACAGCCCCGGCGTGACGGCGCGCAGCAGCGCGGTGAACCGGCCGGCGACGACCGTGACCCCGCCCTTGTCCTGCAGCCGCATCCGGGCGACCTCGAGGCGGGCCCGGTGGCGGCGCAGCAGCCGCGACTCCAGGAGCCGGGGACCGAAGAGGCGGCCCACCTCGTAGCCGACGCTGTCACCGACGATCGCCGCCACGATGACGACGACGAGCAGCTCGGTGAGGGACAGGTGACCCGCGGAGGCCAGGGCGCCGCCGAGCAGCACCGCGGTCTCCCCGGGCAGCACGAACCCGACGAAGAGGGCCGCCTCGGCGAACACCAGCGCGCCGATCATCGCGAGGGCCAGCGGGGCCGGGACCGACGTCAGCAGGTCGGTCACGTGCCCGACCAGGTTGCCCATGGCGCACCTCCTGAGCACCGCCGACCGCTCCGTTCCTCACGCTACGCCGGGCGTGCTTGAATCCACGGCATGGACCCGATCCGGCACCAGGTGCGGGTGCCGTGCGGCCCGGAGCGTGCGTTCGAGGTGTTCACCGCCGAGATGGGCGCCTGGTGGGACCCTGTCTACTCCCCCGACCCCGCGTCGTACACCGGGATCCGGGTGGAGCCGCTGGTCGGCGGCCTCGTCGCGCTCCTCCACGGCGGCGCGCCGTACCCCTTCGGCGAGGTGACCGTGTGGGAGCCCGGTGAGCGGTTCGCGCAGACGTGGACGCTCGCCATGGACCCCGCCCACCCCTCCGCGCTCGACGTGCGGTTCGAGCCGGTCGAGGGCGGCTGCCGGGTCCTGCTCGAGCACGGTGGCTGGACCGCCGGGAACGCCGCGTTCCGGGGCAGGTTCCGCGACTGGCCGCACCTGCTGGGGCGGTACGCCGAGACCACGGAGGGTGCCTAGGCTTCGGTCATGACCACCGCGCGGACCGTGCCCGTGACCACGGAGATGGACGGGGACGAGCTGGACGCCGAGGATGCCTGGCGGCTGGTCCGACGGTTCGGGCTGCGCCGGATCGCGGTGGGTGCGTTCGTGCGGTTCCGCTACGGCGACGGGTTCACCAACAGCCGCGCGCTGGCCCTGCAGGCGTGCCTGGCCGTGGTGCCGTTCCTGCTCGCGTTGACCGGGCTGGCGGCCAACCTCGACCAGGAGCGCCCGGCCCGGGTCGTCGCCGCGACGATCCAGAAGGTGTCACCGGGCCAGGGCGGTGGCGATGCCCTGGCCAGCGCCGTCGACGGCCCCAGCAGCAGCGAGGAGGCCGGCAAGCTCGCGCTGGGCCTCGGCCTCGTCTTCGCGCTGATGTCGATGACGACCGCGATGGCGCAGGTGGAGCGCGGGTCCAACCGGATCTACGGCATCCGCCGGGACCGGCCGGCGCTCGCCAAGTACGGCCGGTCCGCGCTCCTCACCGCGATCCTGGCCGCGCCGGTCGGGGTGGGCTTCCTGATGCTGGTGGCCGGCGGGTCGTTCGGCGAGGCGATGACCCAGAACTACGGCTGGTCGGACGGCACCCTGCTCGCCTGGCAGGTGCTGCACTGGCCGGCCGGGGTCGCGCTGCTCGTCTTCGCGATCGCGGTCCTGCTCGACCACGCGCCGAGGCGGCGCCAGCCCGCGCTGTCGTGGCTGGCGCTCGGCGCGGGGGTCGCGGTGCTGCTCACCCTCGTCGTCACCGGCGGGCTGGCGACCTACGTGCACCTGAGCTCGTCGTTCGGCAGCACCTACGGGCCGCTCGCCGGCATCGTGGCGCTGCTCCTGTGGTCGCTGCTCTCGGCGATGGCGTTCTTCTACGGCGTGGCCGTGTGCGCGCAGCTCGAGGCGCTGCGGGCCGGCGACCACGACCCGGCGTACGACGACCCGGGCCGCCCGCACGGGCACGTCGTCGAGTCCTGACCGCGCCGGCGGACGCCAGGCGGGTCGGGACCGGTCACTCCAGGGTGAGCACCTCCGCCACCGGGCGCCGCGGCGTCCGGGGCAGCTCCTCGCGGGTGATCTCCTGCCAGCCCAGCCGCACCAGCAGCTGGGGCCAGGCCCGGCCGTCGAGCACCTCGCGGAGCTCCTCGCGGGTCTGCGGCACCTCCGCCACCTGGCTGAGGGGCAGCACCGACAGGCCGTGCGGGATGGCCGCGAGCCAGAGCGCGCTCAGCGTCTCACCGGCCCGCAGCCAGGAGAGCCGGTCGTCGTCGACGGTGGCCACCGCGACCAGCCCGTCGACGAACTCCGCCGGCTCGCCCCGCGGATCCGGCAGCTCCCCCTGGTCGTAGCGCGAGGGCATCGCCGGCCGGTGCGGGTTGGGCTCCGGGATGCTGGTGGCCGGCACCCCCTCGGGGCCCTCGGCGCGCACCCAGGGCGCGGCCTCGGCGGCGTACAGCTGGTCGCCGCGCTGGATCTCGGCGGCCCGGCGGAGGATCCGGTCGACGCGGACCCGGCGGCCGGGGTCGACGAGCGGGATGACCAGGGCACCCCACTCCTCGGCCTGCTCGGAGAGCCGGTCCAGTCGTTCGGCCGGGAGCGGCCACGAGGTGAACCGGCGGCGGTCGGTGCTGCGGGCCTGCAGTGCCCCCAGCCGCGCCTCGGCCGCGGGGACAACGCGCCCCGGGGCCAGCTCGAGCGTCGCCAGCAGGTCGGGGTCGTCCGCGTCGGGACAACGCTCGACCGTGACCTGCCACCCCAGCCCCGCGGCCGCCACCTGCGCGTGGTGCAGGGCTGCGCCGCAGCTGAGCACCAGGCTGCGCGCGTCCGGGTCGGCGTGCAGGAGCTGCCGGCTGCGGTCGGCGTACAACCGCAGCCGCGAACCCTCCGCACGCCACCGCCACGGCTGCGTGTTGTGGACGCTGGGCGCGCGACAGGCCAGCTCGACGATCTCGCGGAACGGGACGGTGGTCCGGGCCTGCCTGCGCACGGCTGCCGTCGACCTCATCGTCGGGTCCCTCGAGTGCTCATCGGCCGCCTTCCTGTCGGGTGCCTCCGACAGCCTCGCCGGTGCCGGTCGGCGGGAGCAGGGCACTTGGTCCCCGGCGGCGTGACGAAAGGACGTTTCCGCGCTTCCGGGCCGCAGTAGCGTGACGGCATGGACGCCAAGCAGTGGGACGCGAGGTACGCCGCCACCGAGCTGGTCTGGTCGGTGTCGCCCAACCAGTTCGTGGCGACCGAGCTGGCCGACCTGCCGCCCGGTCGGGCCGTGGACCTCGCGGCCGGCGAGGGCCGCAACGCGATCTGGCTGGCCGCCCGGGGGTGGGACGTCACCGCGGTCGACTTCTCGCAGGTCGCCCTCGACAAGGGCCGCCGGCTCGCGGACGGCGAGCGCCTCGAGGGCACGATCCGGTGGGTGTGCGCCGACGCGACCACCTGGGAGCCGGACTCGGCGTACGACCTGGCGGTGCTCGCCTACCTGCAGCTGGCGGCCGACGAGCGCCGGGCGGCCGTACGCCGGGCCTTCGCCGCGCTGCGACCCGGCGGCACCTTCCTGCTGGTCGCGCACGACTCGACCAACCTCGAGGAGGGGACGGGCGGACCGCAGGACCCGGCCGTGCTGATGACCGCCGACGACATCCTCGACGACCTCGAGGACGCCGACTTCGAGCCGCTCCGCGCGGAGCGGGTGGTCCGCCAGGTGCCCCAGCCGGACGGCACCACCGCCCCGGCGTACGACGCGCTGGTGCGGCTGGAACGGCTCGGCTAGGCCATGACTCCGACCCAGCTGCGCGCCTTCGCCTGCGTGGTCCGGCTGGGGTCGGTCAAGGCCGCCGCGGGTGAGCTCCGGGTCAGCGAGGCCGCGGTCTCGATGCACGTCGCGCAGCTGCGCAAGGAGCTCGGCGACGTGCTGTTCACCCGCACCTCCTCGGGTCTCGCGTTCAGCCCCGGCGGGCTGCGACTGGCCAGCCGGGCGGTGGAGATCCTCGGGCTCCAGGACCGCACGGTCCGCGAGGTCAGCCAGGCCGGCACCGGCCGGCGGGTGCTGCGGATCGGCAGCTCGAGCCTGTTCGCCGAGCACGCCGCCCCCGGCCTGATCGAGCTGTTCGCGGGCCGCGCGAAGGACCTCGAGGTCGAGCTGAGCGTGCGTCCCCGGGCCGAGTTCCCGGCGCTGCTGGCGGCCCGGACGGTCGACGTCGCGATCGGCCCGGCGCCCGCGAGCCCGCTCGAGGCGCTGTCGGACCTGCAGTTCCTGCGCTACGAGATCGTCACCGTGGCGCGGCCCGACCATCCGCTGGCGAAGCACCCGCTCAGCGCCGACCAGGCCCGGCAGCAGAGCTGGTGCCTCGGCCCGGCCGCGGCGGAACCCGACGGGATGGTCCCCGAGATGCTGCGCCGCCTCGCGGTCCCCGAGCAGCACCAGCAGATCTTCCAGAGCCACGCCGCCGCGCTCGAGGAGGTCCAGCGCACCGACGGGGTCGCGCTGGCGCTGCGGTTCGCCGTGGTCGGCGACCTCGCGGCCCGGCGCCTGGTCACCCTGGAGGGCCCCGGCCTGCGCGCGCAGGGCCGGTGGGCGGCGATGGCGCTGCCCAAGGAGCACCAGACCCCCGCCGCCGCCGAGCTGCTCCGCTTCATCACCACCCCCCGCGCCACCCAGGCGATGGTGCGCGGCGCGGGCGTGCACCTCGGGCGGTTCAAGCCGGCCGTGCACGTGACGCTGTGGAGCTAGTGATCGCCCGGACGTCATCCGATCCGGTCGCCGGGGTGACCACTCCGGATGACCTCCCCCGTGACGTCATCCGGAGCGGTCGCCGGCACAACCACGACGTATGACGTCCGTGACCTGGCGGCTCAGGCGCCCGCGATCGCGTCGAACACCGCCGGCAGGTCCCGCAGGGTGTGGGCGGGCAGGAACGCGTCGCAGTACGGCAGTGCCGCCGCCATCGAGCCGACCAGGGGCTCGAACCCGACCGCGGCGGCACGCGGGTTGAGCCAGACGATCCGGCGGGCCCGGCGCGAAGCCCGGGCCATCACCGCGGCGAGCTCGGCCGGGGGGTCGCTGTCCCAGCCGTCCGAGGCGATCACCAGCACGCCGCCGCGCACCACGTTGCCGTGCCGCGAGGCCAGCAGCTCACGCAGGCACCGGGCCAGGTGGGTGCCGCCGAAGCGGTCGGCCACCTGCGCGCCGGCCTGCTCGATCGCCGCCTCCGCGGACCGGCGGGCGAGCGCCGGGGTGAGCCGGGTCAGCGAGGTCGAGAACGCGAACGCCTCGGCCCGCCGGGTGCGCGCGAAGGCCCGCATCAGGTGCAGGTACGCCGTGGAGTAGGCCTGCATGGACTGGCTCACGTCGCACACCAGCGTCACGGTGAGAGGGCGCTTCACGTGGTGGTAGCGCTTGAGCTCCATCGGCTCCCAGCCGGTACGTCGCGACGCGGCGATCGTCTCCCGCAGCGCGACCCGACGCCCGGTCGGCCG
This sequence comes from Nocardioides koreensis, assembly GCF_039531775.1. Lineage (NCBI taxonomy): Bacteria > Bacillati > Actinomycetota > Actinomycetes > Propionibacteriales > Nocardioidaceae > Nocardioides > Nocardioides koreensis. Next base: position 161,207 of record NZ_BAAAQR010000003.1, read on the forward strand.
GACCCGCAGCCGGCGGCTGCGCCGGGTCGGCCAGCGGGGGGCGGAGGCCTCCAGCCAGCGTCCCAGGACCGCCAGCTCGTCCTCGTCGAGCTGCTCGAGCGGGGTGTCGGCGATCCGCGCGACCGCGCTGGGGAGCAGCTCCGGGAGCGTGTGCTCCTCGCCCGACGCGTCGTCGGAGGACACAGCCGTCGGCAGCGTGTGCCACGGCAGGTCGCCGGCCCCGCCCTCGGCGCCCGCGTCGCCGGCCACCCGGCGGAGCCGGTGCTCGGGATCGGGTGGGGGCTCGACCCCGCTGCGCCGGGCCTGCGGATCGACCTCGAGCACCGCGTCGCTGAACGCCGCGTGGAAGACCCGGTCGAAGGTCTCCAGGTCGTGCTCGCGGTTCACCAGGGTGAGCCGCGCGAGCCAGTACAGCCGCCCCACCCGGGCCGGCGGCGCGGCGGCCAGGGCGTCGGCGAACGCCCGCATCGCGGTCATGCTCACCGGTACGCCGTGCCGGCGCAGCCGCTCGGCCAGCGCCACCACCAGCACGGCGCGGTCGGCCCCGCCCAGCAGCGGTGGCGGCGGCGACGTGGACACGGTCAGCCGAGCGCGTAGGAGTCGAGCGACTCGAGGACCAGCTCCCGGTCGTCGGGCGTCTTGACCACCGCGCCCAGCGTCGCGACCACCACGTCCCGGACCAGCTCGGTGGCGCCGAGCGCGGAGAGGGCGGCCACCCAGTTGATCGCCTCGGCCACCCCGGGCGGCTTCTCCAGGTCGAGCGCGCGCACGTGGCCCACGAACTGCGCCGCCGACTCGATCAGCGCCGCGCTCGCCGACGGGGCGGTCCGCCGCAGGATCGCCACCACCCGCTCCGGCTCGGGGAAGTCCAGCCAGTGGTAGAGGCAGCGGCGCCGCAGCGCGTCGTGCAGCTCGCGGCTGCGGTTGGAGGTGAGCACGACGATGGGCGGCTGCCGGGCGGTGAACGTGCCGATCTCCGGGACCGTCACCGACCCCTCCCCCAGCGCCTCGAGCAGCAGCGCCTCGAACTCGTCGTCGGCCCGGTCGACCTCGTCGATCAGCAGCACCGGCGGCCGCGGCCCGTCGTACCGCACGCAGCGCAGGATCGGCCGCTCGACGAGGAACTCCTCGCTGAACAGGTCGGCCTCGGTGAGCTGCTGGTGCTGCGACTCCGCGAGCCGGATCGCCAGCAGCTGGCGCTGGTGGTTCCAGTCGTAGAGCGCCTCGTTGGCGGTCAGCCCCTCGTAGCACTGCAGCCGGACCAGCGGCGCGTCGAGGACCTCGGCCAGCACCTGCGCGGCCGCGGTCTTGCCGACGCCCGGCTCGCCCTCGAGCAGCAGCGGCAGCCCGAGCCGCAGGGTCAGGAAGACCGCCGTGGCCATGCCCTCGTCGGCCAGGTAGTCGTGCGCGTCGAAGCGTCGCCGCACCTCGTCGATGGACGCCAGCTCGTCGGTCACCGAGCCACCTCGGAGGGCGCCGACCCGAGCAGGGCCTCGTAGTCCGCCCAGGTGTCGACGTCGGGCGGCACCGGTCCCGCGACCCGGACCCGCGCCACGTCCTCGCCGGCGTCGACGAGCTTCCAGACCGCCTTGTCGCCGTGCAGCGCGGTGAGGGTCGCGAACATCGCGCGGTCGAACCACAGCGGGTGGCCCGGCCCGTCGTCGTACTCGCACACGCCGACGGCGTGTCCCGCGGCGCCGGCGACCAGCGCCGCGATCGTGGCCGCGGTGACGCCGGGCTGGTCGCCGAGGAGCAGTACGACGCCCGCGGCGTCGTCGCGCACCCGCGCCAGCGCCGTGCGGATCGAGGTGGCGCAGCCGTCGCCGAAGTCGGGGTTGACCACCACGTCGACGCCCTCGAGGTCGACCCGGTCCCGGATCTCGTCCGCGGCGCCGCCCAGCGCGACCACGACCTGGTCGAGACCGGCCCGCCGGGCGGTGCCGAGGGTGGCGTCGAGCAGCGTGGCCCCGCGGTAGGCGAGCAGCTGCTTGGGCTGCCCCAGCCGCCGGGACCCGCCGGCGGCGAGCACGAGGGCGGCCGTGGTCACGAGGCGTGCTCCCGCGCCTGGTCGGCCAGGTACCGGTCGCGGCAGCCCGGGTTGCAGAACCAGTGGTCGACGCCGTCGACGGTCGCGTGCGGGGTGTCGGGGCCGATCGTGACCGTCATCCCGCAGACCGGGTCGACCGCCTCGCTGGGTCGTACGACGGCCGGCGCGGCCGCCACCGCGAGCCCCTCGACCCGGAGCCGGCGCACCAGCTCGGCCATGATCGACAGCGCCACCTCCGGGGCGGTCCGCGCGCCGATGTCGAGGCCGACGTGGGTGTGGACGCGGGCGGCCTCCGCCTCGGTCAGGCCCAGGCCGTCCAGCAGCGCCTGCCCGCGGGTGCGGCTGATCACCACCCCGACGAACCCGACCCCGGCGTCCAGCGCGGTCCGGACGGGCTCACCCTCGTCGCCGCCGTGGCTGGACACGATCACCGCGGTGGCGACGGCCGGGTCGGCGCCCTCGGCGGCCCGCTCGACGACGAACCCGAGCCCGGGGGCGAGGGTCGCGAGCGCCTCGGTCGTGGGCGAGGTGCCGACGAGGTGCAGCACCGGCGCGGGCAGCAGCGGCTCCAGGTAGATCTCCAGGGCGCCGCCGGACAGGCACGGGTTGACCACGATGCTGGCGCCGGGCGACTCGGGGAAGACGTCGTCGCCGCCAGGCAGCACCCGCAGCAGCACGGACTCCCCCGACCCGAGGGCCCGCAGCGCGGCGGTGCGGACCGAGCCGGCGGCGCAGTGCCCGCCGACGAAGCCCTCCAGGGTCCCGTCGGCCAGCACGATCGCCCGGTCGCCGGGGTGGGCCGAGGTCGGCTCCTGGGCGCGCACCACCGTGGCCTGGACGAACGGCACCCGCGACGCGGTGAGCTCGTCGATCCGGCTCGCGATCGTGGTGGTGGTCACACTCACATCCTGTCTCGGCGCCGGTCAGATCGGCGGGGTCGCGCGACCCTGCATCGCGTCCCACACCCGGGACGGGGTCAGCGGCATGTCCGCGTGCCGGATCCCGAACGGCTTGAGCGCGTCGATCACCGCGTTCACCACGGCCGGCGGCGAGCCGACGGTGGCGGACTCCCCGATCCCCTTGGCCCCGATCGGGTGGTGCGGCGAGGGGGTCACCGTGTGCCCGGTCTCCCAGTGCGGGACCTCCAGCGCGGTCGGGATCAGGTAGTCCATCAGCGACCCGCCGAGGCAGTTGCCCTCCTCGTCGAAGGCGATGATCTCCATCAGCGCCATCCCGACGCCGTCGGTGAGGCCGCCGTGCACCTGGCCCTCGATGATCATCGGGTTGATCCGGGTGCCGCAGTCGTCGACGGCCACGAACCGGCGGACCTTCACCACCGCCGTGCCGGGATCGATGTCCACGACGCAGATGTAGGCGCCGAACGGGTAGGTCAGGTTCGAGGGGTTGTAGCAGATCTGCGCCTCCAGGCCGCCCTCGATGCCCTCGGGGAGGTCGCCGGCGCCGTGGGCGCGCATGGCGATGTCCTGGATCGTGACCGACCGGCCCGGGTCGCCCTTCACGTGGAAGGAGCCCTTCTCCCACTCCAGGTCGGCCACCGACACCTCGAGCATCCCCGAGGCGATGATCTGGGCCTTGTCGCGCACCTTGCGCGAGACCAGCGCGGCCGCGGCGCCGGAGACCGGCGTGGACCGGCTGCCGTAGGTGCCCAGCCCGAACGGCGTCTGGTCGGTGTCGCCGTTGACCACCTGGATGTCGGCCGGCGGGATGCCGATCTCCTCGGCGACGATCTGGGCGAACGTCGTCTCGTGGCCCTGGCCCTGGCTCATGCAGGACAGCCGCACCACCGCCTTGCCGGTCGGGTGCACGCGCAGCTCGCAGCCGTCGGCCATGCCGAGGCCCAGGATGTCCATGTCCTTGCGGGGGCCGGCCCCGACGGCCTCGGTGAAGAAGGCGACGCCGATGCCCATCAGCTCGCCGCGGGCCCGTCGTTCCTCCTGCTCGCGGCGCAGGTCGTCGTACCCGGCCATCTCGAGCGCGACGCGCATCGCCCGCTCGTACTCCCCGGAGTCGTAGACCCAGCCGGTCTGCGTCGTGTACGGGAACTGGTCGGGCTGGATGAAGTTGCGCAGCCGCAGCTCGACCGGGTCGATCTCCATCTCGTGGGCCAGGCAGTCGACGAGCCGCTCCACGAGGTAGACGGCCTCGGTGATGCGGAAGGAGCAGGCGTAGGCGACGCCGCCGGGCGCCTTGTTGGTGTAGACCGCGGTCATCTTGCAGTAGGCGGCCTCGAGGTCGTAGCTGCCGGTGAAGACCCCGAAGAAGCCGGCCGGGTACTTGATCGGCGCCGCGGTGCCGTTGAACGCGCCGTGGTCGGCGAGCACGTTGGTGCGGATCGCGAGGATCTTGCCGTCGTTGGTGGCTGCGATCTCGCCGCGCATCACGTAGTCGCGCGCGAACCCGGTGCTGAGGAGGTTCTCGGACCGGTCCTCCATCCACTTCACCGGCTTGCCGAGCACCAGCGACGCCACGATCGCGCACACGTAGCCGGGGTAGATCGGCACCTTGTTGCCGAACCCGCCGCCGATGTCGGGCGAGATCACCCGGATCTTGTGCTCGGGCAGGCCCGAGACCAGCGCGTAGACGGTGCGGTGCGCGTGCGGGGCCTGGCTCGTCGTCCACAGCGTGAGCTGGCCGCCGACCCGCTCGTAGTCGGCGACGCAGCCGCAGGTCTCCATCGGCGCGGGGTGGACGCGCGGGTAGACGATGTCCTGCTCCACCACGACGTCGGCCTTGGCGAAGACCGCCTCGGTCGCGGCCTCGTCCCCGGTCTGCCAGTCGAAGCAGTGGTTGTCGGTCTTCCCCTCGAGGTCGGTGCGGATCACGGGGGCGTCGGGGGCCAGCGCCCGGCGTACGTCGACCACGGGCGGGAGCAGGTCGTACTCGACGTCGATCAGCTCCAGCGCGTCCCGCGCCGAGTAGCGGTCCTCGGCCACCACGAAGGCGACCTCTTGACCTTGGAACCGGACCTTGTCGGTCGCCAGAACCGCCTGCACGTCGTTGGAGAGGGTCGGCATCCAGGCCAGGCCCTGGGCGGCCAGGTCGGCGCCGGTGATCACGGCCTTCACCTTGGGGTGGGCGAGCGCCGCGCTGGTGTCGACGCTGACGATCCGGGCGTGAGCGACCGGGGAACGCAGGATCGCGAGGTGCAGCATGCCCGTGAGCTGCAGGTCGTCGACGTACTTCCCGAGGCCGCGGATGAAGCGCGGGTCCTCCTTGCGCAGCATCCGGCCGTGACCGACGGGGTGCTGGTCGTTGTCGACGTGCTCGAGGTCCTCGGTGATCTCGGCGGCGCCGGTGGCGGCACCCTCGACGGTGGTCATGACGCGCTCCCCACGGACTCCTCGGCTGCCTCGTGCTGCCGGCGGGCCGCCCACTGCACCGAGCGGACGATCGTGGTGTAGCCGGTGCACCGGCAGATCTGGCCGGAGATGGCCTCGCGGATGGCCTCCTCGCTGGGGTCCGGGTCCCGGTCCAGCAGGGCCCGCGCGGTCATCAGCATCCCCGGGGTGCAGAACCCGCACTGGAGGCCGTGGCAGCGCATGAACCCGTCCTGAACCGGGTCGAGCACGCCGTCGGTCTCGAGGCCCTCGACGGTGCGGACCTCGTGGCCGCCCGCCATCGCCGCGAGCACGGTGCACGACTTGACCGGCTCGCCGTCCAGCCAGGTGACGCAGGTGCCGCAGTTGCTGGTGTCGCAGCCCCAGTGGGTCCCGGTGAGCCCGAGCTCGTCGCGGAGGAAGTGGACGAGGAGCATCCGGCCCTCGATCTCGCGCGTCACGGTCTCGCCGTTGACGGTCATCGTCACCTGCATGTCAGCGGTTCCTTCCCTGGTCGCCGGCGATGCCGGCCTGGATGCGGCCGACCGACGTACGCAGCGTGCGCCGGGTCAGCTCGTCGGCGAGGTGGCGCTTGTAGTCGGCGGTGCCCCGGTTGTCGGTGGTGGGCGAGCAGCTCTCGGCGGCGATCGCGCCGGCCCGGGCGTAGAGGTCCTCCGACGGCTCCTGGCCCCGCAACGCCTCGGAGACGGCCGGGAGGCCGCTGGTGTTGGGACCCACGGCCGCGAGCCCCACCCGGGCGTCGGTGATGACCGGCCCGTCCATCCAGACCGCGGCGCCGGCGGAGGTGACCGCCCAGTCGCCGGCCCGCCGCTCGACCTTGGCGTAGGCGCTCGAGCCGTGCGGCCGGACCGGGATCCGGACCTCGGTGAGGATCTCGCCGTGCTCCACCGCCGTCTCGTAGGGACCCCGGTGGAACTCGGCCATGGTGACGACCCGCTCGCCGCCCGCACCGCGGATCACGCAGCTGGCGTCCAGCGTGGTGCACACCGCCGTCAGGTCCTCGGACGGGTCGGCCTGGCACAGCGAGCCGCCGAGCGTCCCGCGGTTGCGCACCACCGGGTCGGCGATCACGTGCTCGGCGTCGGCGAAGATCGGGAACAGCGCCGCCAACTCGGGGGACTCGAGCAGCTCGCGGTGCCGCGTCATCGCCCCGATCCGGACCTCGTCGGTGCCGACCCGCACGTAGCCGAGCTCGTCGTGCAGGTCGTTGATGTCGATGACGTACTCGAGGTTGGCCAGGCGCAGCTTCATCATCGGCAGGAGGCTGTGGCCCCCGGCGATCAGCCGGGCCTCCTCGCCCAGCCGGACCAGGAGGTCGATGGCGTGATCGACGCTGGTGGCTCGCTCGTACTCGAACGGCGCAGGGACCTGCATGGGAGACCTCCCGTGACGGTGGTCACACGACTGTCGCCCCGGCGTCCGCGGCCGTCAACGGCCGGTTCAGCAAATCGTTGATTTGGGGGTCGGGGCGGCGGGTTCTCCACCGCCCCGACCATCAGCGTGGCCCTGCGAGCCGGCCAGGCCTCAGGCCCTCGCCTCGATCACGAGGTTGTACGCCGTCGCCGTGGCCACGTGGGCGGTCGCGAAGCCGGCGTCGTGGAACGCGCCGACGAGCTTCTCGGGGCCCGCCTGTGCGCCGAGCGCTGCGCCACCCTCGGAGATGCTGTGCGGGACGCACAGGCACGAGCTGCCGACGTAGAAGACCGCGGCGATCGGGTTGGCGAGGTTGGCCTCGAAGGTGCTCTCGGCGAATGGCTCGATCGCGACCACTCGTCCGCGCGGCGCCAGCGCGTTGCGGGCGTGGGCCAGCGCACCGACGGGATCTCCGAAGTCGTGCACCGCGTCGAAGAACAGCACGAGGTCGTGCTCGCCGGTGTACGACGTGGCGTCTGCGGCCTCGAAGTGGACGCGATCGGCCACCCCGGCCTCCGCGGCCGCAGCCGTGGCCTGCCGGATCGATTCGTCGTGGTAGTCGACACCGACGAAGGTCGACCTCGGGAACGCCTCGGCGAGGAGGATGGTCGGGACGCCGAGCCCGCACCCGACGTCGAGGACGCGGATGCCGGACTCGAGGCGCTCGATCAGGCCGTCGACCGCGGGCAGCCACTCGGTGAGCAGCGAGGCGCGGTAGGAGGTGGCGTAGAAGCGGGCGACGCCGCTGAACAGGCGCGCGTCGTGCTCGTGCCAGGCGATGCCCGCCCCCGTCGTGTAGGCGTGGGCGAGCTTGTCGACCCCGGCCCACACCGCGGCGATGAGCTCGAACCCCGGGATCAAGGAGGCCGGGCTCTCCTCATCGGCCAGCACGCTCGCGTGTTCGACGGGGAGGCTGAAGGAGTCGGCGGAGACGTGGTACGCGACGTAACCGTTGGCGGCCTGCGCGGCCAGCCACTCCTGCACGTACCGCGGCGCGATGCCGGAACGTTCGGAGAGCTCCGCCACCGTGGCGGTCCCCAGCGACGCGAGCGCACGCCAGAGTCCGAGACGGTCGCCGAGGTGGACCAGGATCGCGTTGTACGCCGCGGCCTGGTCGGTCGCCACCTTGCCGGCGAACTCCTCGAGCCGGGCGAGGTCCAGGTCAGAGGTCTCGAGCTGGGCAGTCATGGTTGGTTCCTTTCGGTGGGGCACCCGGGCGGCACCGTCGGGACCACAGTGCGCGGCGCCACTCGCAGCGCCCTGTCGTGCTTCTGCCGCCCCCGTGACAGACCGGTGACAGCGACATGTACGACGCTTGGTGCATGACCGACCTGACCGAGCTCGGCACCGTCCTGACCGTGTGGGCACACCCGGACGACGAGACGTACCTCGCCGGCGGGCTCCTGGCGGCTCTCGTGGACGCCGGGCACCGCGTCGTGTGCGTGACTGCGACCCGCGGAGAGGCGGCTGACCCCGACGCGACCCCCGACGAGCGGGCGGCTCTGGCGAAGGTCCGTACACGGGAGCTCGAGTCGGCGCTCGCGGTCCTGGGAGTCACGGAGCACCACTGGCTGGACCACCGGGACGGCGGCTGTGCCGACGTCGACGCCGACGAGTCCGCACGCCGGCTGGCCCGGTTGATGGACGACGTGCACGCGGACACCGTGGTGACGTTCGGCCCGGACGGCTTCACCGGCCATCCCGACCACCGCACGGTGAGCTCCTGGACCGACCGCGCCCTGCGTCGCTCGGCGGTCGAGCCGCGGCTGCTGCACGCGGTCTCCCGCGAGCAGGTCGTCGACCCCGAGCTGGACGAGGACTTCGGGGTCTTCGAGCTCGGCCGACCGCGGGTGTGCGCCGACGACGACCTCGCGCTGTTGCTGCGGCTGGACGGGGCGGCGCTGGACCGCAAGGTCGAGGCGCTCCTGCAACAGGTCACGCAGACGGCCGGGCTGGTCGAGGCGGTCGGCCTGGAGCGGTTCCGGGGCTGGGTCGCCGCCGAGGCCTTCGCCGTACCGCTGCCGACCACGTGACGGTCGCGCTCGCACTGGGGCACAGTGCTGGAATGGACCGGACCGACCTCGCGCTGCGGGTGGACGTGCTCGGCCCCCTGGCGCTCGAGGTCCGGGGCCGCGAGGTCCACGTCCCGGGCCGCCGACGGCGAGCCGTGCTCGCGATGCTGGCGCTCGCGGGCCGGGAAGGGGTGAGCGACGGGCTACTCGTCGACGCGCTGTGGCCGGACGACCCGCCCGCGAACGTCGCCCAGGCGCTGTACAGCCACGTCTCTCGCTTGCGTCACCATCTCGGTCCGCTCGCGGAGCGACTCGAGCGCCATGCGACCGGGTACCGGCTGAGGCTCGAGCCGTTCGAGCTCGACGCCGACGCCGCCCGACGGCTCTCCACGCACGATCCGGCCGCGGCGCTGGGGCTGTGGCGCGGCCAGGCGCTCGTCGAGTTCCGCGCGGTGCCCGCCCTCGAGGTCGAGTCGGTGGCCCTCGACGAGCTGCGGCTCCGTCTCGTGGACGACCTGCTGGAGTCCCGACTGATCTCCGGCGACCCCACGGTCACGCTCGATGCCGTCGCGGCCGCAGCCGCGTCTCCACTGCGAGAGCGCACGGCGATGCTGCAGGTGCGCGCGCTGGCCGCCGAGGGACGCGCGGCGGAGGCGATGGAGGCAGCCCAGGAGTTCCGCCGCCGGCTGGTCGACCGGACCGGGCTGGACCCGACGCCGTCACTCACCGAGCTCGAGCAGCAAGTGGCCGCGGGGTCGATCGTCGGAGGTCCCCCTGTCGCGCCCCCGCGGGTGGTCAGGCCGGACGGCCCGATGGTGGGCCGGCAGCACGACCGCGAGGAGTTGGTGCGCCTGCTCGGCCTCAACACCGTCGTGACCCTGACTGGCCCCGGGGGCGTGGGCAAGACACGACTGGCCCTCGACATCGCCGCCGACGCGACGGAGCGTGACGTGGTCGTCGTCGGCCTGGCTGCGGTCGACCGCGCGGACCGGGTGTGCGAGGCGGTCGTCTCTGCCCTCGGGCTCCGCACCACCGGCGAGGTCGAACCGTCGCACGTCGCCTCCGCACTTGCCGACCGCCACCTCCTGCTGATGCTGGACAACTGCGAGCACCTCGCCGACGTGTGCCGCGAGCTGATCGTCGCGATCCGGCGGAGCGCGCCCGGCGTCCGGGTGCTGGCGACCTCTCGGGTCACGCTCCGGGTGCCCGGTGAGTACGTGTTCCGGTTGCAGCCGCTGCCCGTCCCGCGCGAGCCGGCCGGCCTCACCGCCCTGCGACGTCAGCCCGGCGTCCGGGCGTTCGTGGAGCACGCCCGGCGCCGGCGCCCGGGCTACGAGCTGGGCCCGGAGGATGCGACGGACCTCGTCGAGGTCCTGCGCCGGCTCGACGGGCTCCCGCTCGGCATCGAGCTCGCCGCGCGGCAGGTCGCGGTGATGCCGATGTCGGCGGTCCGGGAGCGACTCGACCGAGCGCTGGACCTCGCCACCGGGCAGGGCGGGCCGGACGACGACCGGCAGCGCACCCTGCGCGCGACCATCGACTCGTCGTACCGGTTGGTCGGCGAGGACGAGCAGGCGCTGCTGCGCGCGATCGCACCCTTCCCCGGTGGGGTCGACCTGACGACGATCGAGGCGCTGGCCGAGGGCGGGGGCGACCCCCTCGACCTGCTGCACCGGCTCGTCGAGTCGTCGCTCCTCGTGGCGGACCCGACGCATGGTCGCTACCACCTGCTGTTCATCGTGCGCGCGTACCTCCTGGACCTGGCGGCACAGCTCGGTGAGGCGCGCCGGGCGCAGACCCGGTTCGTCGATCGCTGCGTGGCGATCGCGGACCGGATCGGCGAAGGGATCCACGGACCGGACGAGGCCGCCCTCGACCGGATGCTCCGAGCGGAGCTGGACAACCTGCGCGCGGCCCGCGACCTGGCGGACGCCGATGCCCGGGTCCGGATCACCACGGCGGCGAACCGGGCCGCGACGTGGCGTGACCTCCGCGAGGTCTGGTCCTGGGCGACCGAGCTCGCCGACGATCCTGCGCTCACGGACCACGCGGAGCGGACGACGATCCTCGCAGCCGCCGCGGAGGCGGCGAGGCTGGTGGGTGACCTCGACACAGCCGAGCGACGGGCCCGCGAGACGATCGCGCTGGCCGACCCCGTGGCCCACGCCGGCGCGCTGGGCCGAGCCTGGAGCGTCGTCGGCGTCGTCGCGCACTTCCGGGGAGACTTCGCGGCGGCCCGCGACGCGTGGCTGAGAGGCGCCGAGGAGCCCGTCGGGGACGCGAGCGCCTTCGTCGGCTCCGCCGCCCTCGCCGCGGCGTACGCCGGTGACCCGGTGACCGCGCGCCGGCTGCTCGCCCGGGCCGCGGCCTCCGCCACGTGCGGTTCGCACCGGGCCTTCGTCGCGTACGTCGAGGGCGAGCTGCGCGTGGCGACCCGGCCGCTCGAGTCGATCCCGCACTACGTCAACGCGATCTCCGCAGCGAGCCGGGTCGGCTGCAACTTCGTGGAGGGCGTGGCTCGCGTGTCCCTGGCATCCGCCCGTAGCCGGACCGGGGACGTGGCCGGCGCGGCGGAGGACTTCGGCCACCTCATCGAGTCGTGGCGCCGCACCGGCCAGACCACCCAGCTGTGGACGACGGCCCGCAACGCGGCAGAGCTGCTCGCAGCCGCGGGTCGTGCCCGCACCGCAGGCCTGTTGCTGGTCACGGCCGATGTCACTCCAGGCGCCGCTGCGGTCGACGAGGACATTGCCCGCTCCGGCGGTCGCTCCTACATCCCGGTCGATGCGCTGCTCGACCCCGCGTCCCTGGACGAGGTGCGCGCGGAGTCGCGGCGGCTCGGCGGCCCGGACGTCCTCGACCGGGCGGTGGCCGAGCTCCGTGAGCTCGCCACCGGTCCGGGCGGCGCCGCCCCCGACTCGTGAGCGAGTAGGCCGTCAGTCAGACCCATCGCGCCGAGCATGGGAGGCCCTGGCGCCGCGCTGCCCGCACCACCGCGGCGGCAGGCGCAGGAGTCAGGAGGACTGCTGGCCGTGGTTCTCGGGCTTCTCCTCGCCGACGCCCTGGGGCTCGTCGCCGTAGACGCCCGCGTCCTTGGCCGACTGCGCCTTGCGCAGCTGCTTGACCAGGCTGAAGCCGAGGAAGACCACCGCGGCGGCGAGCAGCAGGAAGATCGCGAACGCGGTCCAGCCCGCCTTGACGTCCTCGGGCTCCGGGCTCTCGTCGACGAGGCTGAGGACGAAGGGCAGGACCGGGCTCAGGACCGGGCCGGTGAGGAGCGCGTCGAACGGCATGGGACCAGTCTCTCAGGCGGGGTTCGGGATGCCGGCGAAGAGGTCGTCCTCCGGGGTGCTGGTGGAGACGTGACTCACCACGAGCTCGTAGTCCTCGGTGGGCCAGACCTTCTCCTGGAGCTCGCGCGGGATCGCGAACCAGGGGCCGTCGGGGTCGATCTGGGTCGCGTGGGCCAGCAGCGCCTGGTCGCGGACGCCGAAGTAGTGGCCGCACGGGACCCGGGTGGTGATCCGGGCGTCCCACTCCGGCTCGGGCTCCCACTCCTTGAGCCGCTCCGCCCACGGGGACTCCAGGCCGTGCTCGAGCATCGCGTCGTGCAGCGCCTGCATCCGCGGCCGGTTGAACGAGTGGTGGTAGTAGAGCTTGAGCGGCTGCCAGGGCTCCCCGAGCTCCGGGTAGCGCTCCGGGTCGCCGGCCGCCTCGAACGCCGCCACCGAGACCTGGTGGCACATGACGTGGTCCGGGTGCGGGTAGCCCCCGCGCTCGTCGTACGTCGTCATCACGTGCGGCTTGAACTCGCGGATCAGCCTCACCAGCGGCGCGGCCGCCTCCTCGAGGGGCACCAGCGCGAAGCAGCCCTCGGGCAGCGGCGGCTTCGGGTCGCCCTCCGGCCAGCCGGAGTCGACGAACCCGAGCCAGTCCTGGCGGATGCCGAGGATGTCGCGGGCCCGGTCCATCTCCTCGCGCCGGATCTCGGTGATGTTCTCGAGGATGTCGGGGCGGTCCATCTTGGGGTTGAGGATCGAGCCCCGCTCCCCGCCGGTGCAGGTGGCGACGTGCACGTCGACCCCCTCGTCGACGTACCTCGCCGTGGTCGCCGCACCCTTGCTCGACTCGTCGTCGGGGTGGGCGTGCACGTGCATCAGGCGGAAGCCGGCGCGAGGGCCGGTGCGGAGAGCGTGCGGCATGGGTCTCATCGTAGGGCGGGCCGCCGCGGCCCGGTCCGCGGTGCCCCGCTGGGGGGTGCGAGCATCGGGGGGTGACCTCGCACGACCTCGCCGACCGGTACGGCGCGCCCGCGCCCTGGCGGCGCCGCGCGGTGATCGCCGCGACCGTGGTGGTGGCCGCGGCCTTCCTCGGCTGGTTGGCCTGGACGGCCTGGGCGCACTCGACGCCGGCGGTCGACTCCGACCTGGTGACCTACTCGATCGACGGGGAGCACCAGGCCACCGCGAAGGTGGACGTGCGGCTCAAGGACGAGTCGGTGCACGCGACCTGCCTGCTGCGTGCCTTCGCCGAGGACCACGCGGTCGTGGGGGAGCTCTCCTTCACCCCGGAGTACGGCGCCGACCAGCCCCTCGTGCAGACCATCCGCACCGAGCGCCGGGCCACCTCGGTCGACCTGGTCGGCTGCACCGCCCCCGGGGAGCCGAGACCGCGTTGACCTGCATGATCAGGGCGCAGTTGTTAAACTCGTCCTTCTGAGCTGTCCCGGAGGGGTCCAGGCGCGGGCCCCCCGATGTCTGAGGCATGACCTGTGGTCGCCCGACGCGGACAACCCGCATTCCGTTCAGGCGGACCGTCCCGCCACCACCCGAGTATTCCCAGGAGTACTGATGACGCAGTCGACCGAGCAGGGCACCATCTGGCTGACCCAGGAGGCCTACGACAAGCTCCAGACGGAGCTCGAGAACCTCAAGGGCCCCATCCGCCAGGAGGTCATCGCCCGCATCAGCGCCGCCCGCGACGAGGGGGACCTCAAGGAGAACGGCGGCTACCACGCCGCCCGCGACGAGCAGGGCAAGGTCGAGGGCCGCATCCGCCAGCTCGAGGACATGCTGCGCCGCGCCGAGGTCGGCGAGACCCCCGCCGACGACGGCATCGTCGAGCCGGGCATGAAGGTCACCTACAAGTTCGTCGGCGACGACGACGACGAGGCCGAGACGTTCCTGCTCGGCGCCCGCGAGATCGAGGACTCGGTCGACGGGCTCAAGGTCTACTCGCCGCAGTCGCCGCTCGGCTCCGCGATCATCGGCGCCAAGGTCGGCGACACGGTCTCCTACGAGGCGCCGAACGGCAAGGAGCTGCAGGTCGTCATCGTCGACGCGGTCCCCTTCACCGGCTGACCCACGCCGAGCCGGCGCAGACTGCGCCGAGAAAGCCGTCGAGTCGGCGCAAGCTCCCGCGAGCTTGCGCCGACTCGCTGCATGTGGCGCCTGAGCTTGCGCCGACTCGTCAGAGGTAGACCTTGTAGCCGCACTCGCGCAGGCGAGTGGTGACCTGCTCGGCGTGCGGCTCGCCGCGGGTCTCGAGCTGGAGGTGCACCTCGACCTCGTCGAGGTGCAGCGAGGGCGAGATGCGCTCGTGGACGACCTCGAGCACGTTCGCGCCCGCCTTGCCGACCTCGGTCAGCAGCGTGGCCAGCCCCCCGGGGAGGTCCGGGATGCAGATCCGCAGGTTCAGGTAGCGACCCGCGGCGGCCATGCCGTGCCGGATCACCTTGCCGAGCAGCAGCGGGTCGATGTTGCCGCCGGAGAGCAGCGCGACGGTGGGAGTGCGGAACTCGGTGGGCCGGTCCAGCATCGCGGCGACCGCGGCGGCGCCGGCGGGCTCGACCACCATCTTGGCCCGCTCCAGCAGCGCCAGCAGGGCGCGGGACAGCGAGTCCTCGGAGACCGTGATGATCTCGTCGACGTGGTCGCGCACGGCCGCGAACGTGATGTCCCCCGGGCGTCCGACCGCGATCCCGTCGGCCATCGTCGTCATCGTCTCCAGCGGCACCGGGTGCCCCTCGGCGAGGGAGCCGGGCCACGCCGCGGCGCCGGACGCCTGGACGCCGACGACGCGTACGTCGGGGCGCAGCGCCTTCACCGCGATCGCGATGCCCGCGAGCAGGCCGCCCCCGCCGGTGGGGACCAGCACGGTCTCCACGTCGGGTGCCTGCTCGAGGATCTCGAGGCCGACGGTCCCCTGCCCGGCCACGATGTCGGTGTGGTCGAAGGGGTGGATCAGGACCGCGCCGGTCTCCGCGGCGAACGCGTGCGCGGCCTCGAGCGCGTTCTCGAGGTAGCGCCCGTGGAAGATGACGTCCGCGCCATAGCCCCGGGTGGCCTTCTCCTTCGGGATCGGCGCGCCCTCGGGCATGAACACCGTCGACTTGATCCCGAGCAGCTGCGCGGCGAGCGCGACGCCCTGCGCGTGGTTGCCGGCCGACGCCGCGACCACGCCGTGCGCGCGCTCCTCCTCCGAGAGCCGGGAGATCCGGACGTAGGCGCCCCGGGCCTTGAACGAGCCGGTCCGCTGGAGGTTCTCGCACTTCAGGCTGACCGGTCCGCCGGCCAGCGCCGAGAGCCAGCGCGACTCCTCCATCGGGGTCTGGATCGAGACCCCGCGCAGCACCTCGCGCGCGGCCTCGATGTCGGCCAGGGTCACCGTCGGCACGTCACTCATGTTCCAGGGCCTCCTTCGTCGGGGGCTCCTCGCCCAGCTCTCGGTAGTCCTCGTCCAGCTCCTCCTCGGCGTCGTCCTCCGGGGCGGTGTAGTTGGCGAGGTGCTGCACCACGGCGTTGACCGCCGCGGCCAGCGGGACGGCCACCAGGGCGCCGGGGATACCGGCGACCAGGACGCCGCAGCCGATGGCGATGATGACACCCAGCGGGTGCAACGACACCCACCGGCCCATCAGGAACGGCTGCAGGACGTGGCCCTCGATCTGCTGGACCAGGATCACGCCACCCAGCATGAACAGCGCGGTGATCGGCCCCTG
Source organism: Nocardioides koreensis (assembly GCF_039531775.1). Lineage (NCBI taxonomy): Bacteria > Bacillati > Actinomycetota > Actinomycetes > Propionibacteriales > Nocardioidaceae > Nocardioides > Nocardioides koreensis. Next base: position 177,038 of record NZ_BAAAQR010000003.1, read on the forward strand.
GTCGACGAGCGCGACGAGGATCGCCACCGTGCCCGCCACGGTGGCGCCGACCATCGGGATGAAGGCGCCGAGGAAGACCAGCACGCCGATCGCGAGCACGAACGGCACCCCGAGGATCGCCGCGACGATCATGATGCCGATGGCGTCGGTCGCCGCGACGATCACCGTCGCCCGGACGAACTGGGTCAGCGAGATCCAGGCGACCCGGCCCGAGCTGTCCACGTGCCGGCGACCGGCCCGTGGCGCCAGGCGGACCATCCACGCCCAGATCCGCTCGCCGTCGGCGAGGAAGAAGTACGTCGAGAACAGCACGATGAAGAAGGCGGCCAGCACGTGGCCCAGCGCGGTGCCGACCTCGGTGACCCGGCCCAGGATGGACCCGCCGTCGGTGGACGGCGTGATCGCCTTCTGGGCGCGGCTGATGTAGTCGTTGATCTGGGAGTCGCTGGCGTGCAGCGGCCCGGTCTTGAGCCAGTGCTTGACCTCGTCGAGGCCCTTGACGGTCTGGTCGGCCAGGTCGTTGGCGCCGTTGGCGACCTGCTGGCCGGCGAAGGTGAGCAGCGCGGCCACGAACGCGATGCCGGTGAGCACGACGAGGATCGAGGCGAGTCCACGTGGCAGCCCGATCCGGTGCAGGCCGTCCACGACGGGGCTGACCAGCGCGGTGATGAGCAGTGCCACGACGACCGGGAGCACCACGAGCGCGAAGAAGCCGACAGCCCAGAACAGGACGTACCCGGCGGCCACGATGACCAGGAACCGCCAGCCCCAGGCGGCGGCGAGGTCGAGGCCCCAGGGCACCTGGGCGCGGGTGAAGTTGGACGGCCCGGTCTGGATCGGCTCGGGCTCGGCCCGGCGTTCCTCGCGCAGCTGCGACCACTGGTGGGCCAGCCGCTGGGCGATGCCCTCGTCGTCCTCGGTGCGGCTGCGCAGTCCCATGATCGGCAGCCGGCGGCGCCCTTCCGGGGCCCCGCTGTCCGTCTCGTCGTCCGGTGGTGGACCTGCCTGGTCGGCGACGCCCTCGTCGTCCGGACCGTCGGCCTCGTTGCTCACCGCGACAGGCTACCCACCGGGCGTGTCGAGCACGCGCAGCACCAGCCGGTACGCCGCCACCGGGTGCGGCTCGGCGAGCAGGCCGGCCGCGGCCAGGACGTAGTCGGTGTCCACCACGACCCGGGCCCGCTGCGGGAGCTGCCAGCCACCCTCGAGGTCCGCGCCGACGCTGCCGGCGAGGACCCGGCCGGCGATGCCGGCCCGCCCGTTGCGCAGCACCCCGCCGGAGCCGACCAGCAGGTCGACCTCGCGCAGGTCCTTGCCGGAGCGCTCCACGACCCGGCCCTCGGGGCTGACCACCACCCGCGACCGCCCCGCGTGTCGCCTCAGGGCGAGACCGACCGCGGCCCGGGCGATCGCCTCGTCGGCGTCGCGCTCCGCCTCGCTGTCCGGGAGGTACGACGGGTCGTGCTGCCGGAGGGCCGCTGCCTCGGCCAGGTCGTCCAGTCCCGCCTCGGCGACGGTGGTGACCGCGGACCAGCGCATGCCCAGGTCGCCCTCCACGGTCCGGGTGACCGGGGTGGTCGCCACCACCTCGCGGGCCAGGCCGGAGTCCTCGGGGTCGACCTCGACGACGCTGTGCACATCGGTGGTGGCGCCACCGACGTCGACGACCACCACGTCGCCCGCGCCGGGGCGCTCCTCGTCGAGGCCGTGGGCGAGCAGCTCGACACCGGTGAGCACCAGGTCGGGGGTGGCGCCCCGGACCATCGCGGCGAAGCCGGCGCGCGCGCTGAGGTGCTTGCCGCCGATGACGTGGGCCAGGAACATCTCCCGGATCGCCGCGCGGGCGGAGTCGGGCGCGAGCACCCCGATCCGCGGGACGACGTTGTCGGCCAGCACGTGCGGGACCGCGCCGAGGACCTCCGAGACCTCGTCGCGGACCTCGACGTTGCCGGCCACCACGACCGGCCCGCGCCAGCCCCCTGCGACCAGCGCCCGGGCGGCGTCGAGCAGCGCCTCGGCGTTGCCCCCGTCGGTGCCACCGGTCAGCAGCACGACGTCGGGCCGGCTGGTGGTCAGGTCGAGGGGCCGTCCGCGGCCCGCGGTCGCGACGACGTCGACGACCTTGCCGCCGCTGGACAGCGCGACCCGGCGGCCGGCCTCCGCGGTGACCAGCTCCTCGTTGCCGACCACGGCGATCCGCAGGCCGCCGCCGGCGCTGGAGCAGGCCAGCACCTCGGCCGTGGCGGCCCGCGGGTCGGCGGCGACGAGCGACGCCAGGCACGCGTCGTACCCGTCGAGGACGTCACCGGTGCCGTCGGGGGCCGGGATCGTCGTGGGGTGCGACGCGGAGGCGACGATGCGCCCCTCGGCCAGGTCGACCAACGCCGCCTTGGTGAAGGTGGAGCCGAAGTCGACGCAGACCGCGGTCTCGACAGGCTCGACCACCGGCCTAGGACAGGGCACGGTCGAGGTCGGCGATCAGGTCCTCGGCGGTCTCGATGCCGACGCTGAGCCGGACCAGGTCGGCGGGCACCTCGAGGTCGGTGCCGGCGACGCTGGCGTGGGTCATCCGGCCCGGGTGCTCGATCAGCGACTCGACACCGCCCAGGGACTCCCCGAGCGTGAAGACCTCCGCCTTCTCGCACACCGCCAGCGCCTGGGACTCCCCGCCACTGACGCGGAAGGAGACCATGCCGCCGAAGCGCTTCATCTGCTTCGCGGCCACCGCGTGGCCGGGGTGCTCCTCGAGCCCGGGGTAGATGACCTGGTCGACCGACGGGTGTCCGGCGAGGAACTCGACGATCTTCTCGGCGTTGTCGCAGTGCCGATCCATCCGGACCCCGAGCGTCTTGAGGCCGCGGTGCGTCAGGAAGCTGTCGAACGGACCCGCCACCGCGCCCATGGCGTTCTGGTGGAAGGTCACCTTCTCGGCCAGCTCGAGGTCGCGGACGACCAGCGCGCCGCCGACGACGTCGGAGTGCCCGCCGCAGTACTTCGTCGTGGAGTGCAGCACGACGTCGGCGCCCAGGGTGAGCGGCTGCTGGAGGTACGGCGAGGCGAAGGTGTTGTCGACGACCAGCAGCGCGCCGGCGTCGTGGGCGACGGCGGCGAGCGCCTCGATGTCGCCGATGTTGAGCAGCGGGTTGGTCGGGGTCTCGACCCAGACGAGCTTGGTCTCGCCCGGCCGGATCGCCGCGCGCACCGCGTCGACGTCGGAGACCGGCGCCGGGCTGTGCTCGAGGCCCCACACCTTCTCGACCTTGTCGAAGAGGCGGTAGGTCCCGCCGTACGCGTCGTCGGGGATGACCGCGTGGTCACCGGGGCGGCAGACCGCGCGGACCAGCGTGTCCTCGGCCGCCAGGCCGGAGGCGAACGCGAAGCCCCGCTCCCCCTCCTCCAGCGCCGCGATGGCGCCCTCGAGGGCGGTGCGGGTGGGGTTCGCGGAGCGGCTGTACTCGTAGCCGCCGCGCAGCCCGCCGACGCCGTCCTGCTTGTACGTCGAGGTCGCGTAGATGGGCGGGATCACCGCGCCGGTCATCTGATCGGGCTCGTAGCCCGCGTGGATCGCACGCGTCTCGAAGCCGGACTTGCCCGTGTGCTGCTGCTCGGTCATGGGCCGAGGCTATCCAGACTCCCGGGCGGACGTCATACGAGATGGTCGCGGGGGCGACCGAACCGGATGACGTCGCCCGGCGGGAACGAGCAGCGCCGCCTCGTTGTTGCAGACTGGTGAACGCCCCAGACCCGAGGAGTGACGTGTCCATCTTCAGCCGCCACAAGTCCGAGCTCGTCTCCCCCGACCAGGCCCTGCCCGGCCGCAGCGAGCGCCCGTTCCACCTCGCCGACAAGCACCTGGTCCTCGGCACCCCGCTGGTGACCGACGACGCCCCCGCGGGGTACGAGGTCGCGCTCTTCGGCCTCGGCTGCTTCTGGGGCGCCGAGGAGGTCTACTGGCAGGTGCCGGGCGTCTGGTCGACCTCGGTCGGGTACGCCGGGGGCACCACGCCGAACCCGTCGTACGAGGAGGTCTGCAGCGGGCGGACCAACCACACCGAGGCCGTGCGGGTGGTCTACGACCCGGCGAAGGTCTCCTACGCCGACCTGGTGAAGACGTTCTTCGAGGTGCACGACCCCACCCAGGGCATGCGCCAGGGCAACGACGTCGGCACGCAGTACCGCTCGGCGATCTACTTCACGACGCCCGAGCAGGAGCAGGTCGCCCGTGAGCTGACGAATGTGTACGGCGACGAGCTGAAGCGGCGTCGCCTCGGCGACATCACCACCGAGATCCGCGAGGCCCCGACGTACTACTACGCCGAGGACCTGCACCAGCAGTACCTCGCGAAGAACCCGCACGGCTACCGGTGCCACGCCAACACCGGGGTGAGGTTCCCCGAGACGGCCTGACTGCCGCCTCGACCGGGTCCCGTAGCAGTGGGCTACGGGACCGGCGTCGTTCCAACCGCTCCGAGTCCCTCGTGGGGCTCGCCCTCGCAAGGGCGCGGAGTGGGTGACATCTGAAGCGGGCGGGTCACCGCCAGGTGGTGATTTCTGTCCAGGTGTGACCGTCGTCGTCGGAAGTCGCCACCCCCTGCCGCGTCATCACGTAGATGCGGTCGCCGACGATGATCGGCTCATGGGTCCAGGCCGACTGGGTCAGCTCGGTGTCACCGTTCGTGGCGGACTCCTCGACGAGCTCGAAGTCGCCGCGGTCGAGGTCCTCGGCCCGCCAGATCGCGGTCTCGGGGGACGTCTGGACGGCGAGCAGCGCCCCATCGGGTGTACCGGTCATCAGGTCGAACTGCGTCGTGAAGGGGGCGTCCGGGGCGTCTCGGCGGACGATCTGCGCATCGGTGCCCTCGCCCGGCACCAGGAGCTCGATCTCGGGTTCGTGATCGAGCCGGGTGAAGAACAGCGGCCCATGGGTGGGGAAGTTCCACACCTTCCCGCGCGCATCCCCCACGCCGTCGGCCAGGAAGCGACGGAGGCGTTGCCCGTCGACCTCCCACCATGCGAACGTGGGCTGCCACCGGTCGTCGATCCCCCACGGCTCCTCTCCCGCGACGGGGAGCGGCACCGACCCGTTCCAACGAGCGGGCCATTCGTAGGCAGTGGCCGAGTCCGGGTCCAGCGCGCACCAGGGGAACAGGTGCGCAGGGTCGATGATGGGGACCCCCTTCCACGCCGCCGGCTTCTCGGTGGGGTGGCAGCGGAACCAGAGCCGTGGGTCGGTGGGCGCGAGCTTGGTCGTCACCCGCTCCACGCGCTGCATCGTGCCGTCGCTTCGGACCAGCCATTCGTCGGGCTTCTCGGTGTCGATGATGAGGAACAGGTCCCGGGTCGGGCTCTCGATCCGTGGCCCGGTGTACTCACTCAGCTCGCCGGGCTTCGGGTGAGGGTCAATGGGGTTGGTGACGTACGTCGTACTGCTGAACCCGTCGGTGGTCAGCGCCAACGCGGACCCCGTCGGACGGCCGGCACCCGGCTCGCAGTCCGGGCAGTCGGCCTCCCAGACCGCGATTCGCACATCGAGGTCGTCCAGCGACGTCGCGGCCTGGATCAGGCGACTGCCTTCGCCGGTCACGATCCTCTCCGGCGTTGTCGGCCCGGGAGCCGGGTCGTGCGCCGGAGGAGCTGAGCGGTCGTCGTAGCCGGTCAGGAGTGTGCTGGCGCCCGCCAGGAGAGCGACCGTGGCACCTACCGAGACCGCGGTCGTCATGGCGCGCCGTCGACGGCGCCGGGCAGTCGACACGATGGCCTCGAGGCTGGGTTGCCGGATCCTGCCGGCGAGCCCGCGCAACTCGTCCAGCTCAGGCATGACGGGGTTCCTCCCTTTCGTCCAGGAGCTCGGCCAGGCGGTCGCGACCGCGCGAGAGTCGCGACTTCACGGTCCCCTCGGGAATGTCCAGCTCCGCCGCGATCTCTGCGGTGGCAAGGTCGGCGAGATGATGCAGTACGACGACCTGGCGTTGGTCGGGGTCGAGCCGCGCGAGTGCGGTCACAATTGCGACGTGGTCGGACGTGACCCCGGGTTCCGTTTGCGGACCGGGGACGTCGGCTTGGTACTTCTTCACGATGGCGCGGTGCCGCCACACGCTGCGCAGCCGGTTGAGCGCGACCGTCCGCACCCAGCCCTCGGGGTTGCTGACACCCGCCAGCCCATGCTGCTTGCGTACCGCGGTGACAAAGGCCTCCTGCACCGCGTCCTCGGCGTCGGCGAGGTCGCCACAGATCGCGAAGAGCTGCACGACCAGACGCCGGTACGTCGCCCCGTACAACTGTTCCAAATCAGCGGACGCGTGCATGCTCCATCTCCCAGCCGGTCCTCTCGCTACTGTCTCTGCAGACGCGCCGGCGGGTGAAGGTGCCGGCCCTCTTCATCCGGCGAAAAATGGCTTCGCCGCACGCGCGTAGCGATTTCCGATGCGTGTAGTGGCCCCAACTAGATGAAGCCTGAGAAGGAAGCCCGGTTCCCGGCGCCCCGAACATTCCTGACCAGCAACAACCTGGACCAGACCACCCTCTCGGGCATGTAACGACGAAGCCCGCCTCACGAGCCGCACCGACCGAGGAGGGGGTATGAACGAGCCGACCACCCACACCATCGACGACCGGCGCCGTCCCGACGTACGACGGCCGCCTTCGCCGACCGGCGGGCGACGGCGGCCCGGCTCGACTGGCCTGACGCATTCCGGGACGGCTCGGCGGCAGCTCAGCGGCCGGTGTCCCATCTCCCGTCGTCCACCGACGCCAGGAAGTCACCGAGCTCGCGGCTGACCGCGTCCGGCGCCTCGACCGTGGCGACGTGCCCCACGCCCGGGAGCACGACGAGCCGCGAGGACGGGATGACTGCACGGATCTCCTCCGCCGTCTTCATCGGCGCCCGGACGTCGTGATCGCCGTGGACCAGCAGTGTGGGGACGCCGACCTGCGCCAGCCCATCGCGCAGGTCGGCCTCGGCCGACGCCAGTGCCATGGCGCGGAATCCGGCCGGGCTGAAGCTGCGCACGCTGGGGAGGAAGCTCGCGACGACGGCCTCCGGTGCTGTGGCCGAGAACATCGACGGGAGCATGGCGCGGGCGAAGTCCTCCGGCGGAAGCTCGGACAGCCGGAGGCAGGTACGGAGCCGGGCGTCGACCTCCTCTCCGGGGAGGGATCCGCGCCAGCCCGCGTACCCGCCCACCAGAGTCAGCGAGGCGGGAAGTGCCGGGTGTCGCTCCACCACGGACAGCGCCACGATCCCCCCGAACGACAGCCCGACCAGATGGACGCGGGTGAGTCCGAGGGCACGCAGGAACGATGCCCAGCAGTCTGCATAGTCGGCCACGCGGAACCCTGCGGGCGGGTCGGACGAGCTTCCCGCACCGGGAGCGTCCCACGCGACGACCGTGAAGTTGGCCGACAGCGTCTCGATCTGTCTGGCCCACGTGGACCGGCCGTCCCCGACGAAGCCGTGCCCGAGCGCGACCGCCGGCCCGGTTCCTGCTCGCTCGTAGGCGACCCGGAGACCTTCGACCTCGATCTGGTCCACCGCGGCTCACGACCCTCCAACCGCCTCGAAGTCACTCTCGCACGGTGGCGGGTGTCGGACCAGTACGTCAGGACCTCGGTACCGTCAGCAGTACCTCGTGAGAACCCGCACGGATACCGCTCAGTCGGACGACGACGCGCGAGCCAGGTTCTCTTCGCCTCGCCGCTGCAGCACCGTGCGCTCGCCCTCGTTCCGGGTGCGCGCGGCCGCCTCGGTGAAAGCCTCGGCTGCCTCGGCGTGCAGGCCGGCCCGTTCGAGCAGGTCGCCGCGCACGCTCGGCATCAGTGGCGAGTCGCCGAGCGCGTTCGCGTCCAGGTCGTCGAGCACGCGCAGCCCGGCGCCCGCGCCGAACGCCCGGCCGTGCGCGACCGCGCGGTTGACCTCGACGATGGGTCCCGGCGCCGCCTCGGCGAGGACGTCGTACAGGATCGCGATCTGGCGCCAGTCGGTGGCCTCTGCCCGCTTGGCGCGGGCGTGCTGCGCGGCGATCGACGCCTGCAGGAAGTACTTCCCGACCGGTCTCCCGCGCGCTGCGAGCAACTCGGCCCGCTGGAGCGCGGCCAGCCCGCGCCCGATCAGCAGCTGGTCCCAACGTGTCCGGTCCTGCGCCTCCAGGAGCACCGGCGCGCCGTGCTCGTCCAGCCGTGCGCTGATCCGGGAGCCCTGGATCTCCAGGAGCGCCTGGAGTCCCAGCGCCTCCGGCTCGTCGGGGGCGAGGGCGGCCAGCATCCGGGCCAGCCGCATCCCCTCGGTCACCAGGTCCGGCCGCATCCAGTCCTCGCCGGCAGCGGCCGCGTATCCCTCGTTGAAGATCAGGTAGATCACGGCCATCACGTCGTCGAGGCGCTTGTCCCGGTCCGCGCCGGTCGGCAGCTCGAAGCCTGCAGCGGCCTCGGAAAGAGTCTTCTTCGCGCGCGAGATCCGCTGACCCATGGCCGACTCGGTGGCCAGGAAGCCTCGAGCGATCTCGAGGGTGGTGAGGCCGCCCACCAGGCGCAGGGTGAGGGCTGCCCTGGACTCCGGAGTCAGTGAGGGGTGGCAGGACAGGAAGATGAGCCGCAGGACGTCGTCCTCGATGTGGTCGACCTGGGCGTCGAGGTCGGACATCTGCTCCCCCTCCCCTCCGGTGCGGGCGTGCCCGAGCTCCTCGGTCTTGCGGCGAAGGTTGTCGGCGCGCCGGAAGTGGTCGATGCCGCGGCGCTTGGCCGTCATCATCAGCCAGGCCGCGGGATTGTCGGGCACACCAGTCGTCGGCCACTGCTCGAGCGCTGCCAGGAGCGCGTCCTGCGCGAGGTCCTCAGCCAGCTCGACATCGCGCGTCATCCGGGTCAGGGCACCGACGAGTCGGGCCGACTCCGCCCGCCACGCGGTGGTGATGGCCTCGGCGGTGGCGGTCTCGGCTGGCACATTCGCAGCCTACGAGGCCGGACGCCGCCGCTGGGGGCGGCGTCCGGGCCGGGTCAGGCCTTCGGTCGGGACCGGGTCAGGCGTCGGCCGCCTCCGGCGGCGCTTCGGAGATCTGGCGCAGGGTGGCGACCATGGAGCACTCGGGCCAGTACTTCGCGTGCAGCTCGGCGAACTCCGCCTGGCCGGCGATGGCCTCCTCGAGAGTGTCGTACTGCAGGATGGCGAACCCGCCGACGACCTCCTTCGCTTCCGCGTAGGGCCCGTCAACGCGGGAGGTCTCGCCCTTGCGGACCACGAAGTTGACCGCGTCCTCGGTGCCGAACAGCCCGCCGCCGTCGAGGAAGACGCCCTTGGCGGCCTGCTCACCGATGTAGGTGTCCATGGCCTCGAACAGCGCCTGCGGGGGCGCGCCGGAACCCTCTTCCATCCGCACGAATCCCATGAAACGTGGCATCTCGATCAGTCCTTCTGGTTGGTGGGAGTTGCTCTCTCACAGGTACGTCGAACAGCCGACACGCTGCTCGACATCGACCTCAAAAGTAATCGAGCTTCTGTCGACGTACCGGTGATAGAAGCGGCCCGGCCTCGGGGGCCAGACTGCTGCGGACGCTGTCAGACCGTGAGGACGATCCGTCCCGACCCTGCCCCGGCCTCCAGTGCACCGACTGCGTCGGCGGCCTCCACCAGCGGGTAGCTGCGGCCCAGCACCGGGCGCAGCCTGCCGGCCGTGACGAGGTCGTTGACCGCCTGCAGGGTCTCGGCGTTCTCCTTCGCGACGAACGCCCGCAGGGTCTGGCCCACGAACGGGGAGAGCAGCATCGCGCCGAGCTGGCGTTGGGTGCCGCCGATCCACCGGTCGCCCTCACCACCGGTGATCACCAGCCGGCCGCGCGGGGCCAGCGCGCGGCGCAGCCGACGGATCGGGGTGCGGCCGAACACGTCGATGATGACGTCGAAGCGTTGGTTGCCGTCGGTGAAGTCCCCGCGGCTGTAGTCGATCACGTGGTCGGCACCGATCGCGGTGGCCAGCTGCTGGTCGCGGGGACCGCAGACCCCGGTGACCTCGGCGCCATCCGCCTTGGCGACCTGCACCGCGATGCTGCCGACCGCCCCGGAGGCGCCCACGACCAGCACCTGTTCGCCGGGCTGCACCCGACCGTGGTCGCGCACCGCCTGCAGGGCTGCGAAGGCCGCGTACGGGAGCACCGCGGCTTCCTCGAAGCTGAGGTCCGCGGGTTTGGACGCCACCTTGCGCTCCGCTGCGGCGACGTACTCGGCATAGGTGCCGCGTGCCGCGCCGTACACCTCGTCTCCGACCGCGAACCGGGTCACCTGCGACCCGACCGCCTCGACGCGGCCGGCGAAGCTCACGCCGGGCACCCTCACCTTCGGCGTGCGCAGTCCGGTGCCCAGGCGCATCAGGTACGGCTCGCCGGTCATGAAGTGCACCGCACCGCGGTCCACGCCCGCCGCGACCACTTGCACCACGACTTCATGGTCGCCGACCAGGGGGCGGGCGACGTCAGCGCAGCTGAGCGCCTCGGCGCCGCCGTAGCGGTTCTGCACGATGGCTTTCATCTCGAAGTCCTTCCGGACGAGCGGCTCCGTGCTCGACCGTGACCGCTCCGGTCCGCCGACGCTCAGGGTCTTTCGTCCCCGACCCGGGGTCGAGAGGCATCAACCGCCGCGGCCGCCGCCTGGCTGTCGAGCGGCCGCCACTGCCGCCTGAGCAGCCCGTACACCCACGAGTCCGACACCTCGCCGTTGACGACGCAGTCCTCGCGCAGCGTCCCTTCACGCACGAATCCGAGCTTCTCCAGGACGCGAGCAGAGGCCACGTTGCGCGTGTCGGCCTCGGCCTGGACCCGATTCAGGTCCAGCGTGTCGAACGCCCACTGCAGCACGGCGCGCCCTGCCTCCGTCGCGTAGCCGTGGCCCCATGCCGCGTCGCCGAGGCAGTAGCCCATCGACGCGCTGCGGTGGTCCGGGTTCCACCGGGTCAGGCTGCACCAACCGACGAACGCCCCGTCGGAGACCCGGTCGATGGCCAGCCGCGCCCCGCTGCCCTCCTCCGCCATCTGCCGGCACGCCGTGATGAAGCGCTCGGCGCGCGCTGGTTCGCTCCAGGGCGGCGCATCCCAGTAGCGCAGCACGTAGGCGCTGCTGTGCAGCGCGAAGAGGGCGTCCGCGTCCGCGCCGGTCACGGGGCGCAGTCGCAGGCGAGCGGTGTCCAGCGTGGGGGTGGGCAGGAGCATGCGTGCCATGGTGCCTTCCGGGGCGTGAAAAATTCTTGCTTCACGTTGTCGTATCCGCCGGGCGCCGTTCGTGGAATAGGTTGAGGCGGGCACCGGGTCCGCGACCGAGGCAAGGAGCAGCCATGACCGAGTACCTCATCTACTTCAACCAGCAGTGGGTGGGCGACCACACCGAGGAGTGGTTCCGCGGACGCGGGCCGCTCGCCATGGCGGTGCTCGACGAGATGAAGGCTGCCGGCGAGTACGTGTTCGCCGGAGGACTGGTGGAGGAGGTCGAGGAGGCCTTCAGCGCGGACGCGACCAGCGGCACGCTGACGTTCACCGACGGGCCCTTCGTCGAGACCAAGGAGTACTTGGGCGGGCTCACCGTGGTGGACGTGGCCGACGAGGCCACCGCCAGGATGTGGGCCGGCAAGATCGCGGAGGCGTGCGGCTGGCCCCAAGAGGTACGCCGGTTCAAGCCGCAGGGAGGCCAGTGACGAGGTCGCGACCTGTCACCCCTGGGCCGCCCCGGCTTCCTGACCGCGTCCGTCCGGGCCGGCAGGGCTCAGATCTCGACCACGGTGAGCCCGGGCGGACCGGGGCGGTCCATCGCGGCGAGGGCCGCGCCGGCCTCGTCGAGGCCGATGACCCTGCCCACCAGGGCCCGGGGATCGAGGATGCCCCTCGCGACCAGGTCGAGCATGGCCGGATAGTCCACCGCGGCCATCCCGTGCGAGCCGAGGACCTCCAGCTCGTGGGCGACCACGCGGTCCATCGGCAGCGCGGTCACCGCGTCCTTGCCGAGCAGCAGCCCGACCTGGACGTGCCGCCCCCGTCGGCGCAACGACCGCACGGACGCGGCAGCGACCAGGGGTGACCCGATCGCGTCGATGCCGACGTGCGCGCCGCCGCCGGTCACGGCGCGGACCTGCTCGACGGCCGCCTCGAGGTCGCCGGCGTCGACGGCCGCCTCGCTCCCGAGCCGGGTCGCCTGCTCCAGGGCGGACGGGGAGACGTCGACCGCGACGACCCGTGCCCCGAGCGCCCGCCCCACCGCCACCGCCGACAGACCGACGCCCCCGCAGCCGAACACCGCCAGCCACTGGCCGGGCCTGATGCGCCCGTGCGCCTGCACGGCCCGGAACGCCGTCGCGAACCGGCAGCCGAGGGCCGCCGCCTCCACGAACCCGAGGTCGTCGGGCAGCCGCACCACGTTGGTGTCCGCGGCCGGCACCATCACCTGCTCGGCGAACGACCCGGGACCGCTGAACCCGGGTTGGTACTGGTCTGGACAGACCTGCGCGTCGCCGGACCGGCACAGCTCGCACACCCCGCAGCCGCAGACGAACGGCACGGTGACGCGGTCCCCGACCGCGACCCGGGTCACCCCCTCGCCGACCCGGACGACCTCGCCGGCGAGCTCGTGACCCGGCACGTGCGGCAGCGAGACCGGGTCGTGCCCCCGCCACGCGTGCCAGTCCGAGCGGCACACCCCGGTGGCCCGGACGGCGACCACCACCGCCCCGGCCGGGCAGTCGGGCTCGGGCACCGAGCGGACAAGGGGCTGCTGCCCGTAGGCGTCGAAGACCACGGCGCGCACCGGAGCTCCTTTCGTGGCGGGCTCCCATCCTGCCCGCCGACCCCACGCCGTGGGCGCCGGGGCGGGTCCTTCGGCGGAGCGGGCCGGGTCCTGAGCCTGTGTCGGGTCGTGGGCGCGCCGGCGCAGGGTGGTGGCCAGGACACCGGCGGCCCGCGGACGAGCCGCCCGCAACCCGTCAGGGGGAGACATGCACACCAGCACCCGCCGCGTCACGGCCCTCGTCGGCGCCATCGCCGCCACCATGACGGCCACCGCGCCGGCCGGGGCCGCGGCCCTCGCACCCAGCCGGATCACCGTCCACGCCACCGACACCACGCCCACCTCCGGCCAGCTCTTCCGGCTCCAGGGCTCGGTCTGGTCCTCCGGCGAGACGGTTCCCGCCACCGTCCGCGTCAAGACCTTCCGCAACGGCGCGTGGGTGCGGCTGCCGGGAGCGGTCACCGAGACGAACCGCGACAACCGCTACAACCTCGGCATCCGCCTGCAGATGAAGGGCGAGCGGCTGCTCCGGGTGATCGGCGATCCCGCGGACCCCGAGATCAGCACCGCCCGCAGGACCATCACCGTCACCGTGCACTGATCCGGCTCGAGGCCGGGCCCCGGGCAGGGCCGGGCCGGGCCCCGGGCCGGGCCCCGGCCCACCGCTGCCACCGGGCGGGCGCGGGATCACCACCCATGCCCGACAATGGACAGGTGAGCGACCTTCCTCGCAACGCAGCACGACGTACGGCGCGCCTGGCAGCCCTGCCACTGGGGTACGCCGGCCGCAACGCGCTCGGGCTCGGCAAGCGCCTCGGCGGCAAGCCCGCCGAGGCGGTGATGAGCGACATCCAGCAGCGCACCGCCGAGCAGCTGTTCCGCACCCTCGGGGAGCTCAAGGGCGGCGCGATGAAGTTCGGCCAGGCGCTCTCGGTGCTCGAGGCCGCGCTGCCCGACGAGGTGGCCGGCCCCTACCGCGACCAGCTCACCCGACTGCAGGACTCCGCACCCCCCATGCCGACCCAGACCGTGCGCGAGGCGATCGAGCGGGACCTCGGGCCCGACTGGCGCGAGCAGCTGGTGTGGCTGGACGGCGGGCCCGCGGCGGCCGCCTCCATCGGCCAGGTGCACAAGGGTCGGTGGCAGGACGGCCGCGAGGTCGCCGTGAAGGTGCAGTACCCCGGCGCGGGCGAGGCGCTGCGCTCCGACCTCCGCCAGCTGGCCCGGCTGGCCCGCACCGTGGGCACGCTGGTGCCCGGCGTGGAGATCAAGCCCCTCGTCGAGGAGCTCCAGGCTCGCGCCGAGGACGAGCTGGACTACCACCTCGAGGCGGAGGCGCAGACCGCCTTCCACGACGCCTTCGCCGACGACCCCGACATCGTCGTGCCCGAGGTGGTCGCGGTGGGTCCGACCGTGCTGGTCACCGAGTGGATGGAGAGCCCGGCGTCGCTGGCCACGATCATCGCCGAGGGCACCCAGGAGGAGCGCGACCACTACGGCGAGCTGCTGGTGCGGTTCCTGTTCTCCGGACCGGTCCGCACCGGCATGCTGCACGCCGACCCGCACCCCGGGAACTTCCGGGTCCTGCCCGGCCCCGACGGGGAGCCGGGCCGGCTCGGCGTCCTCGACTACGGCGCGGTCGCCCGGCTGCCCACCGCCGGGCTGCCCGAGGCGATGGGACGGCTGATCCGCATCGCCGCGACCGAGGAGAAGGACGAGCTGGTCGAGGGGCTGCGCCAGGAGGGCTTCATCAAGGAGGGCATGAAGGTCGATCCCGAGCTGGTGCTGGAGTACCTCGGGCCCTTCATCGAGCCCACGAAGGTCGAGCGGTTCCGGTTCTCGCGGGAGTGGATGCGGGCCCAGTTCGCCCGCATCAACGACCCACGGGAGCCGTCGTACACGGTCGCGATGAAGCTGAACCTGCCCCCGGCGTACCTCCTCATCCACCGCACCTGGCTCGGCGGCGTCGGGCTGCTCAGCCAGCTGGAGGCGGAGGCGCCGTTCCGGGCGATCCTGGAGGAGTACCTCCCCGGCTTCGCCGACCCCGCCGCCTCGTCGACCTGAGCCCTACGCCTCGACCCGCGCGACCTCGCGGGGCGCGACCCGGCGCGAGGACAGCACCATCGCCGCGGCCAGCAACGAGGCCACCCCGCAGGCGGGCCACAGCAGGCCGGGCGCGACGGCGTACAGGGCGGTGCCGAGCGGCGCGGCGAGCATGGTGCCGCTGGTCGCGGCGCCGGTGTAGAGGCCCTGGTACTGCCCCACCAGGTGGTCGGGCGCCGCGTCGAGCACGTGCGCGGTCGCGGTGGTCTTGTAGAGGATCTCGCCGGCCGTGAGCACCACCATGGCCAGCACCGCCGTGGCCGCGGAGACGGGCAGCCCGAACAGCGCGAAGCCGACGCCGACCAGGGCGTAGCCGGTGGCGATGATCGGGTACGACGAGAACCGGCGCAGCCGCAGCGCCACCGGGATCTCCAGCGCCAGGATCAGCCCGGAGCCGATCGCGACCAGTGCGGTGTAGAGCGCGACCGGCTGGCCCTCGTCGCGCAGGTGGATGGGGAGCGTCGTGTAGAGCTGCCGGTAGACGAGGTCGACCAGGACGACCGCCGGCAGCAGCGACATCAGGCCGCGGTCGGCCCGCAGCGCCCGCCACAGGCTCGGACCCTCGCGGCCGATGCCGAGGTGCGGCTCGTGGCGGGGCAGGAGCGGCGCGACCGCGAAGCGCACCGCGAGCGTCATCAGCCCGTCGATCACGAACAGCGCCTCGTAGCTCTGCGCCACGATCAGCGCGCCGAGCGGCGGCCCGATCACGAAGCCCGCGTTGGACGCGGCCCGGCTGATCGCCACCGACGTACGCCGGTCGCCGCGCGCCACCGCCAGCGCGGCCAGCGCCCCGTTGGAGACCGAGGCCGTGGCGGCCAGGTAGGCGAGGACCGGCAGGGCCACGGCGAGCACCCCCACCGGCAGCCACGGCACCGCCGCGACCCCCAGCCCGGCCACGCTCGAGCAGAGGATCAGCGCGCGCCGGTGCCCGAACCGGTCGCCCCAGCGCCCGCCGGTGAAGTTGCCGACCAGCATCCCCACCCCGTAGCCACCCGCGACCAGCCCGGCGGTCGTGACCGGCAGGTCGCGCGGCCCGGTCAGGTAAAGGGTCAGGAACAGCATCAGGAACGAGCTCGTCGAGCTGACGAACCTCCCCGCCGCCAGCACCCAGACCAGTCGTGGCACGTCCCCGAGGTTCACGGGCGGATTCCATCACGCCGCGCGACGTCGTACGAGGTGGTTCCCCGACGACCGGACCGAATGACGTTGCGCGGCCGCGGGCTCAGACCAGCGGCAGGAACATCACGTGCAGGCCGACGTACCCGTGCGCGGGTGAGCGGAAGGCGCCGGGGACGGTGCCGATGATCTCGAAGCCGAGCGACTGCCACAGCCGCACCGCAGCGGTGTTGGTCTCCACCACCGCGTTGAACTGGATGCCGCGGTAACCCCGGTCGCGGTGCCACTGCACGACGTGCTCCCCCAGCGCCCGACCGACGCCGCGGCCCCGCGCCTGCGGCGCCACCATGAACGACGCGGTGCCGATGTGGTCCCCGTGCCCGGGCCGGTTGGGGCCCATCTTGGCGCTGCCGAGGATGCTCGGCCCGGCTCCCGGCAGGTCGTCCTCGAGCACGACGGTCTCGCCGGGCGGCCGCTCCATCCACCAGCCGCGTGCGGACTCGAGGGTGAGGTCCATCGGGAAGGCGTAGGTCTCGCCCGCCTGCACCGTGGCGTCGAAGAACGGCCAGATCCGGGGCCAGTCCTCCTCCGTCGCGGGTCGGGTGTTCACTCTCCGGTCTCTCCGTCGATCGACTCGCGGATCAGGTCGGCGTGGCCGTTGTGGCGGGAGTACTCCTCGATCATGTGGGCCACGATCCAGCGCAGGCTGAACGAGTCGCCCTCCCGGCTCGAGCGCACCGACAGCGTGCCCCAGTCGTCGACCTGCGCCACGATCGCGGCGGACTCGGCACAGGCCCTGTCGAAGAGCGACCGCAGCTCGTCGGGGGTGTCGTCGACGGCGCTGTGCCAGTCCCAGTCGGCGTCCTCGCGCCAGTCGATCGAGTCCCACGGCTCGGCGTACTCCTGGCCGAGGAACACGCAGGCGAACCACCAGTGCTCGACCAGCGCGAGGTGCTTGAGCATCCCGCCGAGCGTCATCGTGGACGGGGCGTGGGTGGCGTTGAGCTGGTCGGCGGTGAGCCCGGCGGTCTTCATCCGCAGCGTGTCGCGGTGGAAGTCGAGGAAGCCCAGCAGGGTGGACTTCTCGTCACCGGCCAGGGGCGGGTCGACACGTTCGGGGGCGGCTGGGATCGCGGACATGTGGGCCACGCTAGGGGTTGCCACCGACGCCGGACCACCGACTTCGTCGGCGCGGCGCCAACGTGCGAAGCGCGGTTTCCGGGACGGCAGCACCCGTCGACCCGCACAATCGCCTCATGCTGGGGGGAATCGTGGCGTGGCTGCTGGCCGTGCTGCTGGCGGCGACCGGACCGGTGACCGGGCTGTCCTCGACGGGGCCGGCGTCACCGAGCGAGACAGACAGTCCCCTGTACACACTGGCCGTGGACCCCCCGAGCGCGTCGCCGGCCTGGCAGGGCTTCGAGCCGGACGCCGACGGCACCCTGGTCCGGATCTCGATCCACGACGGGTACGACGGCCCGATGCTCAGTCTGTCCACCGACGGCCGGGTCGTGGTGCGGGGCGAGACCTCGGTGCTGGCCACGCGGGACGACTTCGTGACCTGGCAGGTCTCCGACGCGGCGCTGGACCGGGCGCTGCGGTCGCTGCGCCGGGTCGGGGTCCTCGACGCGGAGCCGGGCGCCTTCGGCGAGGGCGGGGTCTCGCAGTACACCCGGTCGGTGGGGGTCTTCCTCGGCTCGGGCGGCGGCATCTCGGGCTCGGAGGAGTCACCCCGCTTCCCGCGGCTGTGGCGGGCGGCCACCCGTCTGGCCGACCCCGCGTCGTACGGCGACGGGCTGGTGTCCGGTCCCGAGCCGTGGCTGCCCGACGAGATCGCGCTGCTGTTCCACCGGCCGGACGCCGCCAACCCCTACCCGATGGCCACCTGGCCGTTCGACGAGCCGATCGCGCAGATGGCGCAGCCCGCCCCGGCGGGCTCGATGGGCGAGCTCGCGGTGTGCCTGCGGGGTGCGGACGCGGCGACGCTGTTCGCATCGCTCCCAGGCGGCGTCGTCGGGGTGTACCGCTGGTCCGACGGGACCGCGGTCTGGAGCGCGCGGGTGGACGTGACGACTCCCGGCTACCGCCTCACGGGCAGCGGGTGCGACCCGGCCTGACGCCCGGCCGACCCGGCTACGCCGGCACCACGGGCGCGAGGTCCGGCGCGCGGTCGGTGATGCAGTACGCCGGGCCGGCCGGCCCCGCGAGCACGGTCCAGCCCCCGTCCTGGTCGGCCAGCACGCGGGCGCCGAGCCCCACGTGGCGAGCGGTCTCGGCCGCCCGGTCGGTGGTGGCGAGGTCGAGGTGGGCGCGGACGGGGCCGTCCGGGTCGTCCAGCCGCTGCATCAGCAGCTTGACCGCCATCGGCTCCCCGCCGACCAGGCGCGAGAACTCGTCGCTGCGGATCCGGTCGTGCCGGCGCAGTCCGGTCACCTCGCTCCAGAACTCGCACTCCCGCTCGTGGATCGAGGACGGGATGTCGAGGCAGACCTGGTCGACCTGCGAGCTGTGCCCACCTGGCCAGGTGGCGGGCGGTGGTCGCTCCGCGGAGCGGTGGTGGACGAAGCAGAACGTGAACCCGCCCGGCGACTCGAGCACGACGTAGCCGGCGCCGGGCCGCTGGACCACCCGGACGCCGAGCGAGTCGGCGCGCTCGGCCGCGGCGGGGGCGGCGGCGACGTGCAGGTCGAGGTGGATCCGCGAGGGGCCGCCGCCGAGCCGCTGCACCCGCAGGAAGTCGTCGCCCTCGGGTGGCACCAGGGTGGCGAACTCGCCGTGCTCGCCGCGCGGCTCCGAGAGACGGTAGCCGGTCACGCCCTGCCAGAAGGCGACGCCGCGCTCGTGCTCGTCGGGGGCGAGGTCGAGGAACGCGCTGACCCAGAACGGGGTCATCCGACCGGGTGGCAGTCCTGCCCGCAGCCGCCCGCGGCGGGCCCGTCCGCGTGGGAGGCTGGCCGGTGCAGCACCGCCGTCGACGGGGTGATCCGCGCCGTGCCGTCGGGGCCGCCCTCGACGGTGGCGGTGCCGTCCACCAGCAGTGTGAAGCCGTGGTGCTCCCGCGGAGGGAAGAGCAGCGTGACGTCGGGGTTGGCGGTGATGTTGGCCGTCGACCCCTTGCCCGGGCCCGGCACGAGCACGACGTCGCCCTCGACGCGCGGCTCGACGGTCACCGCCTTGACCCTGCCCTCGGCCGAGACGGTCAGCAGGTAGCCGGCTCCGAAGTCGGTCAGCGCCTTCGCGAGGTCGGCGACGTCCACGGGGATGCTCATGGGTCCGAATCTACGCCCGGGTCGTGTGGTCGAGAGTGCGCCCGGGCGCACTCTCGGCCACACGACGCGTCAGGAGCGGTCGACCCAGCGCTCCCCCGCCGGCACGGCCGCCGCGGTGCCGCCGGTCAGCTCGGCCACCATCGCGTGCAGGCGGTCCACCTCGGCGGTGGGTACGCCGAGGCGCAGCGTGACGTGGCCGGCGTACGTCGTGTCCAGCACCGCGACGCCGCGGGCCCGCAGCTCGCTCTCGACCCGGCCGGCGTCGGCGTGGCCCAGCTCGAGGGTCAGCTCGCGCACCAGGTCGCGGCGCAGCGTGCCGGTGACGTCGAGGCCGGCCCGCACCGCGTCGCCGTACGCCCGGACCAGCCCGCCGGCACCGAGCAGGGTGCCGCCGAACCACCGGGTGACCACGGCGACCACGTCGCTGACCCCGCGCCCGCGCAGCACCTCCAGCATCGGGGCGCCGGCCGTGCCGGCGGGCTCGCCGTCGTCGCTGGAGCGCTCGACGGCGCCCTCGGGGCCGAGCACGAAGGCGGAGCAGTGGTGCCGCGCGGCCCAGTGCTGCTTGCGCAGCCGGTCGACGACCGCGCGGGCCGCCGTCTCGTCCTCGACCCGCGCGAGCGTGCAGAGGAAGCGCGACCGCTTGACCTCGATCTCGGCCTCGCCGTCCCGCGCGACGGTCAGGTAGGAGTCGGTCATTCGGGGTCCCTGCGGAGGCGTGAGCGCTGCGAGCGGCTTCGTGGGGTGATCACCAGGCTCCCAGGATCCCGCCGCCGATCCGCACGATGAACGCGGAGACGACCAGGATGAAGAAGACCCGGACGAAGCGGGTCCCGCGGGAGACCGCCGTACGCGCGCCGACGTAGCCGCCGGCGAGGTTGCACACCCCCATGACCAGGCCGATCTTCCAGAGCACGGCACCGTGGGGGATGAACACGCACAGTGCCGCAGCGTTGGTGGCCCAGTTGGCCAGGCGGGCCTTCGCGGAGGCCTCGAGGAAGCTGTAGCCGAGCAGGCCGACCAGGGTGAAGACGAAGAAGCTGCCGGTGCCCGGGCCGAGCGCGCCGTCGTAGAACCCGATCGCGAGGCCGGTGAGCATCGCCGCCAGCGTGTGCCGGTGCCCGGAGAACCGCAGCGCGGTCGCGTCGCCGAGCGCCGGCCTGAACAGCACGTACGCCCCGACCACGACCAGCGCCACCAGGACGATCGGGTCGAACGCCTCGCTCGGGATCTGCGCCGCCACCAGCGCGCCGAACACCGAGCCGGTGAACGCCAGCAGCATCAGCGGGCCGAACGTCTTCGGGTCCGGGCGCACCCGCCGGTAGTACGTCGCGCTGCTCACGGTGGTGCCGCAGATGGAGGCCAGCTTGTTGGTGGCGAGCACCTGCACCGGCGCGGCCCCCGGCAGCCCGAGCAGGAGCGCGGGCAGCTGGATCAGGCCGCCGCCGCCGACGACGGCGTCGACGAACCCCGCCGCGAGCGCCGCCAGCCCGAGCAGGACGGTCACGGTCAGGGTCGGGTCGTCCACCGCGCCACCCTATGCATCGGGTCGTGCCTAGGGTGGTGGGGTGCGGATCGTGTCCCTGCTGCCCTCGACCACCGAGATCCTGTTCGCGATCGGCGCGGGGCCGGACGTGGTGGGCGTGACCTTCGAGTGCGACTTCCCCGCCGAGGCGCGCACCCGCCGGATCGTGTCGACCTCGGCGATGCCGGAGGGGCTGGCGCCGGCGGAGATCGACGCGTTCGTGACCTCGGCGATGGCGCGCGGCGAGGACCTCTACCACCTCGACGAGGGGGCGTTGGCGGGGCTGGACGCCGACCTCGTCGTCACCCAGGACCTGTGCGCGGTGTGCGCGGTCGACGTCTCGGTGGTGGACGACGCGCTGGCGCACCTGGGCTGCACGGCCGAGGTGCTGACGATCGACCCGCACACGCTCGAGGAGGTGTTCGGCTCGATCCTCACGCTGGGCCGGGCCACCGGTCACGAGGTCGAGGCGATCGGGCTGGTCGGGGCGCTGCGGGCCCGGCTGGACCACGTCCGCGCGCGGGTCGCGGGTCGTCCCCGGCCGCGGGTGATGCTGCTGGAGTGGACCGACCCGCCCTTCGCGCCCGGCCACTGGGTGCCCGAGATGATCGAGGCCGCGGGCGGGGAGCCGCTGCTCGGCAGGGCCGGCGCGAAGTCGGAGCGGGTCACGTGGGAGAGCGTGCACGCGGCCGCGCCCGAGGTCGTCGTGGTGGCGCCCTGCGGCTACGACCTGGCGGGCGCGAGGACGCTCGCCGAGGAGCTGGTCACCTCGGGAGCGCTGCCCGCGGGCGTGCCGGTGCACCCCGTCGACGCCAACGCCGCCTGGGCCCGGCCCGGCACCCGCCTGGTGGACGGCGTCGAGGAGCTGGCCGGCCTGCTGCACCCGGCCTGAGTGTCGGTCGCGGCCGTCGGGCGGGCGGTTCGTGACCACTCGTCGCGGCCGGTCGGGAGCGGGCCGCCGGCTGTCGGCGGTGGCGGGTAGACCTGGTCCCGGGGTCGACCGACCGGACGAGAGGAACCCCATGACCGAGATGACTGCCGTCGAGCAGGCCGAGTCCCACCTGCGCGCGCACGCGGAGGCGGTGACCGTGCCCGGGGCGGCCGAGTGCCTGGCCTGCTACATGGCCCGGATGCTCCAGGGCTACGGCTGTGACACCACGCTGCGGTGGGCGCAGCGGTTCCGCGACCTGCGGTCCCCGCGGGCGACCGGGCTCGAGGAGCGGCTGGGCCGGCTGGGCGGCTACTGCGACTGCGAGCTCTTCATGAACGGGATCCAGCTCGCCCGCCACCAGCTCGTGCGCGACCTCGCCACCGACGAGCTCGAGCAGCCGTCGGAGCTGCCCGACTGCGCCGGGGTGCGGCCCACGTCGACCCGGTGGTGCACGAACTGGGAGCGGCTCGTCGGCTGGTGAGCGCTACCGCACCACCACGGGCACCCGCTGGACGTGGTTGTTGGCCATCGCCTGGCGGTTCCAGCGCTGCTCCACCGGCTGCACGTTGCCGGCGGCGTCGGTGGCGCGTGCGCACAGCTCGTAGCGTCCCGGGGCCTCGGCCTGCCAGGTCCACGACCAGCTGCGCCACTCGTGCTCACCCCCGGCCGGGCCCAGCTCGGCGTCCGCCCAGGTCTCGCCGCCGTCGACGCTGACCTCGACCCGGTCGACCGGCGCGAGCCCCGACCAGGCACGGCCACGGAGCTGGTGGCTGCCGACGTCCACGACGCGGGTGCGGGTCTGGAACTCCGGGAACCCCGGCGGCCGGACCAGCGCCCGCGGCCGGATGCGGTCCACCGGCTCGCCGGGGTCGTCCGCGTCCTGGGTGATCCGGTACGCCGTGGCGTTCTGGTAGCCGTCGAACGCACGGTCGAGGACGGTGATCCGCACCAGCCACTTCACGTGCGCCATGCCGTACCAGCCGGGCACCAGCAGCCGCAGCGGCGCGCCGTGCTGCGGGAGCAGCGGCTGCCCGTTCATGGTGTGCGCGAGGAACAGCCGGTCCGACTGCGCCTCGGCCAGGGAGATGCCGCGCTGGTAGTCCTGCTCGACGCCGCGCTCGACCCCGTGGTCGGCGCCGGTGAACACCACGTCCACGGCCCCCTCGCGCACCCCGGCCTCCTCCAGCAGCGGCGCGAGCGGGACGCCGGTCCACTCCGCGGTGCCCACCGCCTCGTCCAGCCAGGGCTGGCTGATCGGGCGCGGTGAGGTGCGGGCCCGGCCGTTGCCCGCGCACTCCAGGGTGACGCGGTGGGTGACCGTCGGCCGGCCGAGCAGGTCGGCGAGGTCCAGGCTGAGCGGGCGTTCGACGTGCCCGTCGACCTCCAGCCGCCACTGCCCCGGGTCGAGCAGCGGGATGTCGTAGTGCACCAGCACGTAGTGCAGGCCGGGCGGGGTGACGTCGAGGTCGAGCATCTCCAGCGGCATCCCGTGGTTGCGCGTGGCCAGCCGGAGCTCGTCGTACGAGATCGCCTCGCCGGGCTCCGCGAGCCGGGCCCGCGGGCTGGTCTCCTCGTCGAACGTCGTCATCGCCCTGCCTCTCACTCAGTCGCCGACCCAGAACCCCCGGCCGCCGAACCAGTCGCCGTACTGCCCGCCCATCGCCGACCGCGGCCCCCGGGAGCCGAGGTAGGACCCGACGACCGCGGCGCCGAGGTCGTCGAGCTCGGGCGCGATCACCCGGCCGTCGACCCGGCGGGCCATCGAGTCGATGAAGCGGGCCAGGCCCGGGTCCTCGCCGAGCCGGAAGAACGTCGTCTGCGCGCCGAGCCGGCCGGCGTTGTCGAGCTCGCGGACGGCGTACGCCACCGTCAGCGGGTGCGGCGGGTAGGAGAAGTAGACCTCCCCGTCCGGCTCGAGGTGGGACGTCGGCTCGCCGTCGGTGACGATCAGCAGCACCGGCTGGGCGTTCGGGTGCTTGCGGAAGTGCCGGTTCGCCAGCAGCAGCGCGTGGTGGAGGTTGGTGCCCTTGTCCCACATCGCGTCCAGCCCGGTGAGCTCCTCGATCTCCATGACCTCGGCGTGCCGGCCGAAGCCGATCAGCTGCAGGTGGTCGCCGCGGAAGCGCGAGCGGATCAGCGTGTGCAGGGCGAGGGCGGTGCGCTTCATCGGCACCCACCGGCCGTCCATCGCCATCGAGAACGACGTGTCCACGAGCAGCGCCACCGCGGCCTGGGTGCGGGCCTCGGTCTCGGCGACCTCGACGTCGCGGATGTCGAGGCGGACGCCCGTCCGCCCGTCGCTCGAGCGCGTCGAGACCCCCTCCGAGACGGACCGGAGCACCGCGTTGGTCACGGTCCGGGTGACGTCCCAGGGCTCGGTGTCGCCGAACGCCCACTCGCGCGTCGCCCCGGACGGCTCCCCCGCCGCACCGGCCTGGCGCAGGTCCCGCTGGCCCTGCCGGCCCGACATCCGCTGGGCGACGTCGCGGAGCAGCGCCTTGCCGAGCTGCCGCATCGCCTTGGGGCTGAGCCGGAGCTGGCCGTCCGAGCCGCGCTTCATGTAGCCGGTGTCGCGCAGCGCCTTCTCCAGCCGCTGGAGCGTGTTCGCGTCGACCGCGGCCTGGTCGCCGAGCTGGCGGGACAGCTTGTCGAGGTCGAGGTCGTCCATCCGGGCGCCGCCGTAGGACTGCGAGAGCTGCTCGGAGAGGTCGTCGAGGTCGGCGACGTCCTGGAGCACCCCGGTGCCGTCCCCGAGGCCGAGCCCCTGCTCACCGTCGAAGCGCTCCGAGCCGCCCCAGTCCTCCCCCGGCCGCAGCGCCTGGAGGTTGGAGTCGAGCTGCGAGAGCGACTCCATCAGCTCCGGGGACCCGAAGGCCTGCGCGGCCAGCGCGTCGAGCTCGTCGCGCTGCTCCTGGGTCATCGAGTTCCGCATCCGCTGCGCCGCCGCCGCCCGCTGGGCCAGGGCGTCGAGCAGCTCGTCGATGTCCTGGGGGTTCTCCGGGAAGAAGTCCCCGTGCTTGTCCATGAAGTCGCGGAACTGCTGGTCGGTGTCCTCGCCGCGCCGGTGGGCGTCGAGCAGCTGGTTGAGGTCCTGCAGCATCTCGTTGATCGCCGCGCGGTCCTCGTCGGTGGCGTTCTCGAGCGCCTGCTTCATGCCGGCGAACCGCTGGTCGAGCATCTCCCGGCCCAGCAGGTCCTTGATCTTCTCGTAGTCCTCGCGGGCCTGCCGGGAGGACCAGTCGTAGTCCGACAGCTCGCTGACCGCGGCCGCGGTCGAGGGCGGCAGGTTCTCCAGCTGCATCTCGCGGAAGGCGCGGTCGGCGTCGTCCATCGCCACGTCGCGGGCCAGCTGCTTGCGCTCCTCGAGCAGGGCCCGGTCGAGCAGCTCGCGCACCTCCTGGAGGGTGCCGTCGAGGTTGTGCCGTTGCAGCAGCTCGCGGCGCCGCTCGGCCACCCGGCGGGCCAGGTCGTCGAGGCCGGTCTGGTCGCGGCCGCCGCGGCGCAGGAACTCCCGCATCGCGCGCTCCGGGGAGTAGCCGGCCATCACGTCCTCGCCGATCGCGTCCAGCGCCTCGGCGAGGTCCACGGGCGGCGCCAGCGGGTCGGGGCCGCCGGCGTACCGGCCGTAGCGGGAGCGGTGCCCTCTCATCAGGGGGCTCCGGGTGACGTGGTCTCGACGAGCTCGACCAGCGAAGGGCTAGCCATAGACGGTCTCCCCACCCCCGGTCTCCTTGCTGACCTTGCGGGCCAGGTAGAGACCCTCGAGGGCCAGCTCGATCGCGCCGGCGCGTCGGCCGTCGGTGGTGGCGTCGAGCCGGTCGCAGATGTCGTCGTACAGCTCCGACTCCCCGAGCACCGGCAGCCCGGTCAGGAAGTCGCGGGCGGTCACCTGCTCGCCGGTGGTGACCATCGAGCCGTTCTCGATCGCGTTGACCAGCACCGCGAAGTCGAGGCCGCGGAAGTGGCCGCGCACGGTCTCGGCGGTGGCGGTGCGGAGCAGGTGGTCGAGGATCTCCCGCTCGCGGCCCTCCTCGCCGGTCTCGAACTCGATCTTGCCGCCGAGCACGTCGACCGCGGTCTCGAGGTCGACCGGCCGGGCGACCGCCTCGTCCTCCCCCTGGGAGGTGGCGCGGTGCAGGGCGGCCGCGGCGATGGTCTCGGCGCCGGCGATCGCGAACCGCGCCGAGACACCGGAGCGCTGGTCGACCGCGCTGGACTCCCGCAGCGCCCGGGTGAACCGGGCCAGGATCTCGACGAGGTGGTCGGGCACGTGCGCGACCAGGGTCGCCTCCTGCCGGATCACCGCGACCTCGTCGTCGAGCTCGGTCGGGTAGTGGGTGCGGATCTCGGCGCCGAAGCGGTCCTTGAGCGGCGTGATGATCCGGCCGCGGTTGGTGTAGTCCTCGGGGTTGGCGCTGGCGACGACCAGGACGTCGAGCGGCAGGCGCAGCACGTAGCCGCGGATCTGGATGTCGCGCTCCTCCATCACGTTGAGCATCGCCACCTGGATCCGCTCGGCAAGGTCGGGCAGCTCGTTGATCGCGACGATGCCGCGGTGGCTGCGCGGGATCAGCCCGAAGTGGATGGTCTCCGGGTCGCCCAGCGAGCGCCCCTCGGCCACCTTCATCGGGTCCACGTCGCCGATCAGGTCGGCCACGGAGGTGTCCGGCGTCGCCAGCTTCTCGGCGTACCGCTCGCTGCGGTGCCGCCAGCCCACCGGCAGCGCGTCGCCCAGCTCCGAGGCCCGGCGCTGCGAGCCGTGCGTGACCGGCTCGTAGGGGTGCTCGCCGAGCTCGCTGCCCTCGATCACCGGGCTCCACTCGTCGAGCAGCCCGGCCAGGGTGCGCAGCAGCCGGGTCTTGCCCTGGCCGCGCTCGCCGAGGAGCACCACGTCGTGCCCGGCGATCAGCGCACGCTCCAGCTGCGGGATGACGGTGTCCTCGAAGCCGTGCAGTCCCGGCCACGGGTCGCGTCCCTCGCGCAGCGCCGCGAGGAGGTTGTCACGGATCTCGTGGCGCAGCGTCTTCTGCTGGTGCCCGCTGGCCCTGAGTTCGCCGACGGTGGTGATCGTGGGAGCTGAGGTCACCACTTCACGCTACTCAGGCGGGCAACCACGCAGGTGACGCCCGCGTTACGGTGCGCAGGTGGCCGGCCGACCCCAGCAGCGACTCCAGCAGCCCTGCCCCTGCGGCAGCGGCACCACGTACGACGCGTGCTGCGGTCGCCTGCACCGCGGCGCCGCGCAGGCGCTGACGGCCGAGGAGCTGATGCGGTCGCGCTACTCCGCCTACGCGGTCGGCGACCTCGACCACGTCTTCCGCACCTGGCACCCGCACACCCGACCCGAGCAGCTCACCGCCGACCCGGGCACGACCTGGACCCGCCTCGAGGTCCTCGGCACGACGGACGGTGGGCCCGACGACCAGCTGGGCGAGGTCGAGTTCGGCGCGTACTACGAGACCCGGGCCGGGGCCGGGGTCCTCCGCGAGCGGAGCCGCTTCGAGAGGCGGGCGGGACGCTGGGTGTACGTCGACGGCGTGGTCCACGGCTGAGCCCGCGAGCGGGGTGCGGGACGACAGACGCAGGTGACCTTGTCCTCTGACGCGCGGGCCGATCCGCGTCCACGCTGTGCCTGTGATCGAGCAGCTGCACGGCCGGGCCGAGCCGGGCACGACCGAGACCCTGGTCGCGGACATCATGTCCCGCCGCATCGTGGCGATCCGCTCCGACGCTGACCTGTCGGTCGCGCTCGACACGTTCCTGCGCACCTCGCTGCGCCACCTCGTCGTCGTGGACCCCGACCGCACCTGTCGCGGGCTGCTGTCCGCCGAGCACGTCCTCGCCTCGCTGGGCACCACCCGGCGCGGCCGCCACGTCGGCGACCACGTCCCGGCCGAGCAGCCCCGGGTGCACCACGCGGCGCCGGTCCGTCAGGCGGCCGAGCTGATGATCTTCGAGCTGGTGGACGCGCTGCCGGTCGTCGACGACGACGGCCGCGTGGTCGGCGTGGTGACCTGGTCCGACATCGTGGCGATGGTGGCCGGTCAGCACCTGCGCGGCGACGTCCGGCCCTGAGCCTCGGTCAGGCGTTCGACTCCTCGGGCTCGGGGACGACGGCCACGACGCACGAGGCGTGCTCGAGCACCGTCGACGCCACGGACCCGTAGACGATGCCCGAGACGGCGCCCACGTGGTGGAAGCCCACCACCACCATGTCCATCTGGCCGGAGGCGCGCACCAGACGGTCGTCGGCCAGCCCCCGGACCAGCTCGGTGCGCACGTGCACGTCGGGGAACTTCTCGGTCATCCCGCTCACCGACTCCGCGAGCAGCAGCCGCTGGTCGTCGTACCCCTCGGCCTGGTCGGGGATCACGTGCGCCCCCGTCGTCGCCCCGTGGGCGTCCCAGAAGCAGTGCATCACCGTGAGCGGCAGCCGTCGCAGCGACGCCTGGCGATAGGCGAACTCGAGCGTCGGCCTGGACCGCTCGGTGCCGTCGGCACCCACCAGCACCCCGCGGCGTACGACGCCCGGGTGGTGGGGTCGCAGGATGACCACCGGGCAGGAGGCGTGCCGGGACACCCCGACGCTCACCGACCCGAGCACCAGGCTGCGGACCGGGCCGCGGCCCCGCGAGCCCAGCACGATCATCGCGGCGTCGTGCGAGAGCTCCAGCAGCGCCTCGCGCGGGTCGACGAGCCGCAGCACCTCGTGCACGACGAGCTGGGGGGCCTTGCCGAAGGCCCGGTCGCGCGCGGCGTCGAGCAGCGCCTGCCCCTCGTTGCGCATCGCGTCCAGGATGTCGCGCTGGTTGACCCCGGCCTGGTCGAGCCAGGCCGTCCCGCTGGTGCCGAGCGGCCCGAGGGCGTGCACGAGGGTCAGCGGCCGGTGCTCCAGCGCCGCCTCCTCGATCGCCCAGTCGAGGGCCTGCTCGGCGGACTTCGACCCGTCCACACCGACGACGACGGTCCCGGCCGGGACCCCGGCGTCGTGGGTGGTGCCTTCCATGGCCGTCACGCTCCGTTCGGTCCGTCCCTCGCCCCGGGGACGCTGCACAGGGCCGGTCGTCCGGCCGCCTCCACGCTCGCCCACCGGGGGTACGACGGGCAGGGCGCAACGGGCCGCCACGAGGGGACCATCGACCCTGACCGCTCGTCCGGGCGCACCGGAACGATGGCGGTACAAGGGGGACCGGACGGAAGGACTTCTCCGTGCAGGACATCACCGAGCTCGACCGTGACGAGTGCGAGCGACTGCTCCGCGCCGGCGTCGCCGGGCGGATCGCGATCGCCACGCCCACCGGACCGCACATCATCCCGGTGAACTACTCGGTCGTGGACGACTCGATCGTGGTGCGCACCTCGCCGTACAGCCTGTTGGGCAGCTACGGCCGGGACACGACGCTGGCCTTCGAGGTCGACCAGCTCGACTACGAGAACCAGCGCGGCTGGAGTGTCGTCGCACGCGGGCGGGGCGAGTTCGTCACCGACGTGGACGAGCTGGACCACATCCGCGAGGTCTGGTCGCCCCGGCCGTGGGCCGGCGGCTCGCGCACGCTCTACCTGCGGCTGCGCTGGAACGAGATGTCCGGCCGCCGGGTCGGCGCCGGGTGGGACGCCCTGAGCACGATGCCGGCCCGCCGGTCCGTCTGAGCCCGGGCCAGGACGGTCCGGGTCAGGACCGCCGCGCGGGCCGCCGGCCGAAGCGGACGCCCACGACGCCCTGCACGGTGCTGACCAGCACGCGGACCATCTCCTGCTGGTGCTGCTCGCCGGGGCCGTCCAGCACGACCACGCCGTCGAAGACCTCGACGTCGGCCTCCACCCCGGCCGAGCGCAGCAGCTCGTCGACCTCCGCCTCGATCCGCTGGTCGCTGCGGGCCAGCACCGCGACGATGTCGCGCCGGCTGACCACGCCCACGACGACACCGCCCTCGACCACCGGCAGGCTCTTGACGGCGGTGCCGGTCATCAGCTCGGCCGCGGCCGCGAGGTCGCCGTCGGTGCGCACGCTCAGCGGGAAGTGGCTCATCACGTCGGAGACCTGGGTGCCGAACACACCGGACGCGAGCTGCACCGGCCGTTCGTGCGCCCGCGGGTCCGGCATGACGGTGTCCCGGATGAGGTCCGCCTCGCTCACCACGCCGACCAGCGCGCCCCGCTCGTCGACGACCGGCATCGCCGTGATGCCGTGCTCGGTGAGCAGCCGGGCGGCCTCCTTGACCGTTGCGTCGGGACGCACGGTCACGGCTGGGCTCGTCATCAGCTCGCGCACCAGCATCGGTCCTCCAGGATCCGGTTCCGCACTTGGCTCCAGCACACTCCGCAGGCCCCTGGCCGGGCAGGGCCCGACGGCCTTGGGCCCGGGGCACAACGACCCTGTGGACGGTTCCCCCCTTCGCGGAGGGTGGGCCGCATGATCGCGATCCCTGCGTCCGCTGAGACGCGCGTGCGCACGAGCGGCCTGCCCGCCGCCGACGTGCTGCTCGCCGACGGCACGGTCGCGGTCATCCGTGAGATGCGGCCCGACGACCGCCCCGGTCTGGAGGCGCTGCACGAGTCGGTGTCGGCCGCCAGCCTGCGGCTGCGGTTCTTCGCGACCAGCCGCCGGGCGGGGCTCGACTACGTGGCGCACCTCTTCGAGGGTGGCGGCGCGACGACGATGGCCAGCCTGGTGGCGACGGTGCACGGTCGCATCGTTGCCCTCGCCACCGCCGAGCGGGTGGGCCCCGACGTGGCCGAGGTGGCCTTCCTCGTGGCCGACTCGCTGCGCGGCCGTGGCGTCGGCAGCCTGCTGCTGGAGCACCTCGCGGCCGCCGCGCGGGACCAGGGCGTACGCCGCTTCGTGGCCGAGGTGCTGGCCGAGAACAGCCCGATGCTGCACGTCTTCCTGGACGCCGGGTTCGAGATCACTCGGCACACGGAGGAGGGCACCGTCCACGTGGAGATGGGCACCACGGCATCGGCCCGCGCCGTGGCCGCGGCCGACGAGCGGGAGTTCCGCTCGGAGGCCCGCTCGCTCGCCCCGCTGCTCTACCCCCGGACCGTCGCCGTCACCGGGGCCCGGCGCAACGGCACCGGCGTCGGCGCGGCGGTGCTCCACTCGATCCGCGAGGGCGGCTTCACCGGCGAGCTGTGCGTGGTGCACCCGGAGGCGGACGCGGTCGACGGCGTGACGGCGTACCCGCGCCTGGCGGACGTGCCCGGGCACCTCGACCTCGTGGTCGTCGCCGTGCCCGCCGACCGGGTGCTCGACACCATCCGCGACGCCGCGGCCGCCGGCGCCTCCTCGGCAGTGGTCATCTCCTCGGGCTTCGACGAGATGGGCGGCGCGGGCCACGAGATGCAGCGGGAGATGCTCCGGGTCGCCCGCGACCACAGCATGCGGCTGGTGGGCCCCAACTGCCTGGGCCTGATGTCCAACCACCCGGACGTACGGCTCAACGCGACGTTCAGCCCGGCCGTGCCACCGCCCGGCGGCCTCGCGATCGCCTCCCAGTCCGGCGGCGTGGGCATCGCGATGATCGACGTCGCCCGCGAGCTGGGCCTGGGCGTCGGCTGCTTCGTGTCCCTCGGCAACAAGGCCGACGTCTCGGGCAACGACCTGCTCGCCGCGTGGCGGGACGACCCCCGCGTCAGCGCGGCGGCGCTCTACCTCGAGTCCTTCGGCAACGCACCCAAGTTCGCCCGGGTGGCGCGTCGGTTCGCGGAGCGCAAGCCGCTGCTGGCGGTGGTGGGCGGCCGCTCCACGGGCGGGCGACGGGCGGGCGCCTCGCACACGGCCGCCGCCACCACCCCCGGGGTGGGCGTCGACGCGCTGTTCGCGCAGGCCGGGGTGATCGGCTGCCGCAGCGCCGAGGAGATGGCCGACGCCGCGCTGCTGCTGGCCGAGCAGGACCTGCCCCTCGGGCCGAGGCTGGCGATCGTCAGCAACGCCGGGGGTTTCGGCGTCCTCACCGCCGACGAGGCGGACGGCTGCGGACTCGTCGTGCCGGAGCTCTCGCCCGCCCTCCGCGACCGGATCTCGCAGCACGTGACCGGCACCGCGGGCACCAGCAACCCGGTGGACGCGGGCGCCGGGGCCTCCGACGAGGACGTCGCCGCCATCACCGAGGCGCTGCTCTCCTCCGAGGAGGTGGACGCGCTGGTCGTGGTCCTGGTCCGCACCAACGTCACCGACCCGGCGCCGGTGCTCGAGGCGCTGGCGAGGTGCCGCGCGGCGCACCCGGCCAAGCCGATGCTGCTGGTCCCGATGGGCGGCGTGGACGCGCCGCGCGCCGCGCTGCCCGGCATCACGGTGCTGCGCTCGGCGAGTGCGGCGGTGCGCGCGCTCGGACGCGTCAGTGCGTACGCCGCGTGGTTGCGCGTCCCGCACGAGGAGCCCGACGCGACCGACGAGGAGGTCGCGGTGCGGGCGCGTCGGCGCGCCGAAGAGCTGGTCGCGCAGACCGAGCCCGAGGGTGGCTGGCTGGACGTCGAGCAGGTCTCCGACCTGTTCGGCCCCTACGGCCTGCTGCCGGTCGGCACCCTCGTGCACAGCCCGCTGGCGGCCTCCTCGGCGGCCACCCGGCTCGGGTTCCCGGTGGCGGTCAAGGTCGCCGACCCGCGGGTGGTCCACAAGACCGACCGGGGGCTGGTCCGGGTGGGCCTGCAGTCGGGCATGGAGGTGCTCGCCGCGGCCCGCGCGTTCGAGGAGGAGCTCGGCCACGACGACGTACCGGTGCTCGTCCAGCCGGTCGTCCCCGGCGTCGAGGTGGCACTCGGGGTGGTGCGGGACCCGGGCTTCGGACCGATGGTGATGGTCGCCGCGGGCGGAGTCGCGACCGACCTGTGGAACGACCGCGCCTTCCTCGTGCCCCCGGTGAGCCGGGCCGACGCGGGCCGCGCCCTGCGCTCGCTGCGCATCTGGCCGCTGCTGGAGGGCTACCGGGGCGCCCCCCGCGGCGACGTCGAGGCACTGGCCCGCCTGGTGGAGGCGTTGGGCGCCCTGGCGACCGACGTGCCCCAGCTCGCCGAGCTCGACCTCAACCCGGTCGTCGTCACGCCTGACGGGTGCGTGCTGGTCGACATCAAGGCCCGCCTGGCCATCGGCCTCCCCCTCAACGCCGGCATCCCACGACAGCTCCGGAGTCCCCGATGACCGCCCACATCGGCATCGCCAGCGACGCCTCCATGCGCCAGAATGCTGCCGTGACGACCGAGCCGGATCCGGCACTGCCGGGGCCTGCCCAGGCCTTGCTGGAAGCCGTGATGGCGATCTCCTCGGACCTCGACCTGCATGCGGTCCTGGCCCGGATCGTCCGTTCCGCGACCGAGCTCACCGGCGCGAGGTACGGCGCGCTGGGGGTGATCGGTCCCGACGGCGAGAACCTGGTGGACTTCGTGACCACCGGGATGAGCCCGCGCCAGCGTGAGCTGATCGGCGACCTCCCCCGTGGCCACGGCATCCTCGGGCTGCTGATCGAGCACCCCGAGGCGATCCGGCTCGAGGACCTCTCGGCGCACCCCAGCTCCTACGGCTTCCCCCCGAACCATCCCCCGATGACGACGTTCCTCGGGGTGCCGGTCCGGATCCGCGGCACCGTCTTCGGCAACCTGTACCTGACCGAGAAGGCCGGCGGCACGGCGTTCACGGCGCAGGACGAGCTGCTGGTGCGCGGCCTGGCCACGGCCGCCGGCTTCGTCATCGAGAACGCCCGCGCCTACGGGCTCAGCGAGCGCCGACGCCAGTGGCTCGAGGCGTCGGCGGAGCTCGCCGACGCGCTGCAGCCGCCCATCGAGGTCGAGACCGCGCTGCAGCTCATCACCCAGACCGTCCGGACGGTGTCCAGGGCCGTCGCCGCGGCGGTGGTCAGCTTCGACGACGGCTCCGCGCGGATCGTCTCCGCCCTCCCCGTGGATGCCGCGCGGGTGACCGGCGCGCTGGACAGCGTCACAGCCACCATGCGGCGTACCCCCATCGAGGAGGTCGTCGAGCTGCGGACCAGCGGGCTGAACGCCGTCACGATCCCGCTGCGGGCCCACCTGGCCGAGCGCGGGTGCCTGGTCGCGCTGTTCGAGCGGGACCTCGCCCCGCACGACTACGAGGAGCGCGAGCTGCTGGTCTCCTTCGCCGACCAGGCCGCACTGGCGCTGGACCGGGTCGCGGCCTTCGCCGACCGGGAGGAGCTCGCCGTCATCTCCGACCGCGAGCGGATCGCCCGCGACCTGCACGACACCGTGATCCAGCGGCTCTTCGCCACCGGGCTGCAGCTGCAGGGCACCGCGATGCTCGCCCCCTCCCCCGAGGTGGTGGGGCGGCTGGAGCAGGCCGTCGCCGACCTGGACCTCACCATCCGCGACATCCGCGGGACCATCTTCGAGCTCCAGCACCGGCCGGCCGGCTCGCTGCGCACCGAGGTCCACGCGATCGTCCGCGAGTACGTGCCGGAGCTCGGCTTCACCCCTGCCGTGCGGATGAGCGGCCCCGTCGACACCCGGGTGTCGGAGTCCGTGCGCGACCACCTGCTGCCGGTCCTTCGCGAGGCGGTCTCGAACGTCGCCCGCCACGCCATGGCCCATCACGCGGCCGTCGAGCTGTACGCCGTCGACCACGAGCTCCGGCTGGTCGTCAGCGACGACGGCGCCGGCCTGCCCGAGAACGCCGCCGAGAGCGGCCTCGACGACGCCCGCCGTCGCGCCTCGGCCCTCGGCGGCAGCCTCGACGTGGCCCCGCACCAGCCCCGCGGCACCAGGTTCGTCTGGTCCGTGCCGCTGGGCTGACCGGCCCCGCTCGCGCCCGGACGTCATCCGAAGCGGTCGCTGCGACAACGGCGTCGGATGACGTCCGCCGGGACGTCGTACGTCCTGGCTGTGGGGGCGACCCGGGCGTATGACGTCCCGGCCGCGAGGTCGCGCCGCGGGACGAGCCCCGAGACAGGCCGACGGCCACCCGCGTCCGCGTGCAGGTGGCCGTGGCTGTCCGGGGGTCAACGGATCACTGCAGGACCCGGTACTTCCTCACGACCGACGTGGACGTCCACCAGCGGCCCAGGCCCCAGGTGTTGCCGGCGTTGAGCAGGGCCAGCACCACGAGGCTGATCGCGCCGAGGATGTGGTCGTCGATGACCGGGTTGTTCTCCGGGGGCAGGACGACGGTCCACATCAAGAGGTACATCGCCGCACCGGCGGCGGCACCGATCCGCATCCCGGCACCGAAGGTCATCGTCACCCCGACGCCGAGCAGGCCGAGCATGAACAGCCAGTCAGCCCAAGCGGCGCCCGCGATGGAGTGGTAGAAGCTGTCGAACGGACCGTCGGCGCCGAACTTCAGGAAGCCCTCGGTGGGGCTGCCGCCGTTGATCCAGGCGGCGTCGCCGAAGCGGTCGACGTTCCCCTCCGGATCCACGCCGGTGGCGTAGCCGAGGGCGAGCAGCTTGTCGAAGAAGGCCCACAGGAACGTGAGGCCGAAGGCGATCCGGAGCGTCGCGACCGCCCGGCGCGCCGCGGCGGCCTGACGGGGCCCGATGGCCTCGTCGACCGGTGCGGAGGCCGGCCGGTGGGCCGTTGCGGTGCCGGTCTCCCGGCGGTGGTGGATGACGCTCATGGCCGTGCCTCCCCGTTGGTGGGTTGCTTCCACCCCGAGGATCTCGGTCCGCGGGCACCCGGGTCAGGGCGCTTGGTCCCCCGCGTCTCAGTCCATGGTCATCGGCGCAGGGGACCTCGGACTAACGCGAGTCGCCGGTGGGGTCGAGCAGCTTGGCGGCCAGCACGGCAGCCTGGGTACGCCGCTCGAGGCCCAGCTTGGCGAGGATGCTGGAGACGTAGTTCTTGACGGTCTTCTCCGCGAGGTACATCCGCTCGCCGATCTGGCGGTTGGTGAGCCCCTCGGCGATGTAGCCGAGCAGCTTCAGCTCCTGGTCGGTGAGCTCGGCCAGCTCGGGTGCGGTGGCCGGGCCGTTGCGGACCCGTTCCAGCACCCGCGAGGTGAGCGTCGGGTCGATCAGCGAGTGGCCACCGGCCACGTGCCGCACGGCGCTGATCAGGTCCGAGGCCTTGATCTCCTTGAGCACGTAGCCCGCGGCGCCGGCCATGATCGCGGCGAAGAGCGCCTCGTCGTCGTCGTACGACGTGAGGATCAGCGCGTTGATCGACGGGTCGACCGCCCGGACCGACCGGCAGACCTCGATGCCCGAGCCGTCGGGGAGCCGGGCGTCGAGCACCGCGACGTGCGGCCGCAGGGCGGGGATGCGGTGGGTGGCGTCCTCGGCCGAGCCGGACTCGCCGACCACCTCGATGTCGCCGGCCGCCTCGAGCAGGAAGCGCAGGCCCTGCCGGACGACCTCGTGGTCGTCAAGGAGGTACACGCGGATGGGGCTGGTCTCGGTCACTTCTTCATTGTCTACGTCCACGGGCCACCTGTCCTCAGTCTTCCGGGAAGAGCCCAGGGCGAGCCCCCGCACTCCGTGATGTCCAGGACCCGGTCGACCAGGTCCAGCCCGACAGTGCCATGAGTGACCCACAGCACGCTACGGGCACGCCCACGCGGCTCGTCGAGCACCTGCCGGGCGATCTGCTCGGCCGTCGCGTGGTCGAGGTGAGCCGTGGGCTCGTCGAGCACCAGGACCGGCGGATCGGCGAGCAGCGACCGGGCCAGCCCGATCCGGGCCCGTTCCCCGCCCGAGACCTGCGCGTTGCCGTCGCCCAGCCAGGTGTCGAGGCCGTCGGGCAGCTCGTCCAGCCACGGTCCCAGGCGCGCGTGCCGCAGCGCCGCCTCGACGTCGTGGTC
Organism: Nocardioides koreensis; assembly: GCF_039531775.1. NCBI lineage: Bacteria > Bacillati > Actinomycetota > Actinomycetes > Propionibacteriales > Nocardioidaceae > Nocardioides > Nocardioides koreensis. The sequence continues at coordinate 213,500 of NZ_BAAAQR010000003.1, forward strand.
GTGCGCCTCGGGCCTGGCCAGCCGGACGTTCTCGACCAGGGTCGTCGCGAAGACGTGCGGGTCGTCGTCGACCAGCCCGACGAGCCGGCGTACCTCGTCCAGCGCGAGGCTGCGCACCGGCACCCCGCCCAGCGCGACCCGGCCCTCCCAGGGGTCGACGAAGCGGAGCATCAGGGCCGCCAGGGTGCTCTTGCCCGACCCGGAGGGCCCGACCACCGCGACCCGCTCGCCCTCGGCGAGGGTCAGTGACAGGTCCCGCAGCGCGGCGGTGCCGTCCCAGCCGGCGACGACACCGCTCACGTCGACGGCGTGGCCGGGCATCGCCGGCAGCGGCTCGGTCGGGTCGGCGACCGCCGGGGCCGTCGACTCGAGCCCGCGCAGCCGCCGCTCGGCGGCCCCCGTGCGGGCCGCGAGCGCGCCCGCGTCGGCCAGCGGCAGCGCGACGTCGCCGAGGGCCAGCGGCAGCAGCACGAGCAGCGCCAGCACGGGACCGGTGACCGTGCCGCTCGCGGCCGCCGGCGCAGCGAGCAGCGCGGCCGCCGCCACGCCCACCCCGACGGCCAGCAGGGCCACGGCCCGCGCGCCGGCCAGCCACATGGTCGCCCGGACCGTGGCCCCGGTCCAGCGGCTGCTCTCCGCGAGGACCCGGTCGGTGGCGGCGTCCTCCGCCTGCCACATCGCCAGCTCGGGCGCGACCTGCGTGACCTCGACGACCCGCTCGCTCAGGGCCGCGCGGCTCGCGACCGAGGTGCGTTCGGCCCGGGCGGCGCCGGCGCGCGCGAGGAGGTACGCCGCGCCCCCGGCGATCAGGCAGGTGGCGGCGACGACCGCACCCACGACGGGCAGCAGCACCGCGGCGACGACCGCGGCGGCCACGGCCACCAGCGCGAAGCCCCTCACCGGCATCCGCACCCGCAGCTCACGGTCCACGACGCTGTCGACGTCGTCGACCACCGAGGCGAGCAGGTCTCCCCGGCGCCGCCCCAGCCGGCCCGGAGTCAGCGGGACGACGGCGTCGTACACCTGGACCCGGCGCTCGGCGAGCAGCCGCAGCGCGACGTCGTGGGAGCGGAGCCGCTCGACGTAGCGCAGCACCGGACGGGCGAGGCCGAAGGTGCGCACGGCCACCACCGCGACCAGCAGCGTCAGCACCGGCGGGTGGGTCGAGGCCTGGACGATGAGCCAGCCCGCGGTCGCGGTCAGGGCCACCCCCGCCGCCGAGGCCAGCGCGCCCACGACCGTGCTGGCGAGCAGCCCGCGCCGGGTGGCGGCCGGGGCCGGAGGCTCTGACGTCGTCGCGCGCGGGGGCACGGGCCGGTCCGGGACGTCCGGCAGGGCCGGGGCGGCCCCGCGGCGCGACCTCGGCGGCGCCATCACCAGGACCTGGTCGGCCAGCTCCACCAGCGCCGGGCGGTGGGTCACCACGACGACGCCGCTGGTCCGGCCGAGGTCGACCACCGCGTCGGCGATGATCTGCTCGGTCAGCTCGTCGAGGTGGGCGCTCGGCTCGTCCAGCAGCACCCAGGGACGCTCGGCCAGCACCACCCGGGCCAGCGCCAGGCGCGCCCGCTCCCCCGCCGAGAGGGTGACGCCGTCCTCACCGACCGGCTCGTCGAGCCCGCCCGGCAGCGCGCGGACCCGCTCCTCGAGCGCCACCTTGCGCAGCGCCGCCCACAACCGCTCGTCCTCGATGTCGGGCGCGGCCAGCCGCAGGTTGTCGGCGATGCTGCCGGCGACGAAGACCGGTCGCTGCGGCAGCCAGGCCACGCGGTGCCGCCAGGCCGGACCGCCGACCGGGTGGCCGCCGGCCGTGACCGAGCCCTGCGTCGGGGGCACCAGACCGGCGAGGACCGAGAGCAGCGTGGTCTTCCCGCAGCCCGAGCGGCCGGTCAGCAGGGTCACGCCCCGCTCCGGGAAGGTGGCGCTGAACCCGGACAGCGCGGGCACGTCCCGCCCGGGGTGGACCACCGTCACCCCGGAGACCCGCAGGTCGCCGGACGCGGCGGCGCCGGCGTCGGCGGGGGCCAGCCCGACCAGGGCGTTGACGGCCTCGAAGGTGGCGACCCCCTCGGCGGAGGCGTGGAACTCCGCCCCCACCCGGCGCAGCGGCCAGTACGCCTCCGGGGCGAGCAGCAGCACGAGCAGCGCGGTCTCGAGCTCGAGGTCTCCGGCGGCGAGGCGCAGCCCCACCACCACCGCGACCAGCGCCACGGACAGGGTCGCCACCAGCTCGAGGACCGCCGAGGAGGCGAAGGCGAGCCGGAGCGTGTCCAGCGTCGCGCGCCGGTAGCGGTCGGTGACCTCGCGGATCGTCGCCGACTGGGCCCGGGCCCGGCGGAAGGCGACCAGGGTCGGCAACCCCCGCATCACGTCGACGAAGTGCCCCGAGAGCGCGGCCAGCTGCCGCCACTGCGTCGCCGCCCGGTCCCGGGTCGCGAGGCCGACGAGGGCGCCGAAGACCGGCACGAGCGGCAGGGTGCAGGCCACGATGAGGGCGCTCAGCAGGTCCTGGGTGGCGATCGTGACCACGGTCAGCGCCGGCAGGAATCCGGCCAGTGCCAGCGCCGGCAGGTAGCGGGTCAGGTAGGGCTCGGCGGCGCTCACGCCGCGGGTCGCCAGCACGGCCACCTCGCCGGACGAGCGGGTCCCGGCCGCACCGGCGAGCACCGCACGCACCAGGCGCCGGCGCAGGTCGGTCCCGACCCTGGCGGCGGCCCGCGCGGCGAGCACGTCCACGGCCCAGCCGACGAGCGCCCGGGCGGCGAGGACGGCCACCACCGCGGTGGCCCACCGCCCCACGCGGGCGTCGTCGAGCGGGGTGGCCAGCGCGGCGACGACGAGGCCGGTGACCACCCAGGCCTGCGCGATCACCAGCACACTACCGACGGCGCCGCCGGCCACGACGCCGGCCAGGGGGCGGCGTGCGCACCTCAGCTGCCGGCGTACCCGCGGGTCACTGGGTCTCATGGGTGGGGCCTCATGGGCGGGCGCTCACGAGCACGGCCTCACGAGGCCGGCTGGCGCGCGGGCTGCTCCGGGATGTGGTGCAGCGCGATCCGGCGACGGAACACCCAGTAGGTCCAGCCCTGGTAGGCCAGCACGATCGGCGTGAACACCAGCGCGACCACCGTCATGATCTTCAAGGTGTACGACGTGGCCGCGGCGTTGGAGGTCGTCAGGCTGGTGCCGTCGGCCAGCGAGGTCGGCATCACGTCGGGGAAGAGCGCGACGAACAACCCGGCCACGGCGAGGGCGATCGTGACGAAGGTGCCGAGGAAGGCCCAGCCCTCGCGGGCGGCGCCGATCGCGACCAGGCCGGCGACCAGCGCGGCCGCGGCGGCCACGAACAGCAGGCCGGAGCCGAGGTTGCCGGTGTCGACCTGGGTCCAGAACAGGAAGGCCACCGCGACCGCGGCCGCCGCCACGCCGAAGCGCGCGGCCAGGCTCCGGGCCTCGTGCCGCACCCGCCCGTCGGTCTTGAGCGCGAGGAACATCGCGCCGTGCGTGAGGAAGAGCAGCATGGTGGTGAGCCCGCCCAGCAGCGCGTAGGGGTTGAGCAGGTCGAAGAGGTTGCCGGCGTACTCGAGGTCCGCGTCGATCGGGACCCCCCGCACGATGTTGGCGAAGGCGACACCCCACAGGAACGCCGGCACGTACGACCCGACGATGATCGCGAGGTCCCAGCGCGCCTTCCAGCGCAGCTCCTCGCGCTTGGCGCGGTACTCGAAGGCGACGCCGCGCACGATCAGCGCGAGCAGGATCAGCAGCAACGGCAGGTAGAACCCGCTGAACAGCGTGGCGTACCACTCCGGGAAGGCCGCGAACGTCGCGCCGCCGGCGACCAGCAGCCAGACCTCGTTGCCGTCCCACACCGGGCCGATCGTGTTGATCAGCACCCGTCGCTCGCGGTCGTTGCCGGCCAGGATCGGCAGCAGCATGCCGACACCGAAGTCGAAGCCCTCGAGGCAGAAGTAGCCGATCCACAGCACGGCGATCAGGCAGAACCAGACGGTGGTGAGCTCCATGTGCGGTCTCCCTCAGTACGCGAACGCCATCGGGCGGTCGGGGGTGTCGGTGGGACCGGTGTCCTCGGGGGCGGGCTCGGCGCCGGCGCGGACGTACTTGAGGATCAGCCCGATCTCCACCACCGCCAGCACCGCGTAGACCAGCGTGAACGCCAGCAGCGACGTGAGCACGGTGCCCGCGCCGACCCCCGGCGAGACGCCGTTCGCCGTGGTCATCAGCCCGAAGACCACCCACGGCTGGCGGCCCATCTCGGTGAAGATCCAGCCGAAGGAGTTGGCCGCCACCGGCAAGAGCGGCATCGCGATGGCGAGCCACAGCCAGAAGCGCCCGGTCGGCGCGCGGTCCCGGCGGGTCACCCACAGGATGAGCGCGGCCCCGGCGGCGGCCAGCAGGCCGAGCCCGATCATCAGCCGGAAGCTCCAGTAGGTGACCGGGATGATCGGGGTGTAGTCGCCCGGCGAGTAGTACGTCGCGCCCGGGTCCGCGCCGTACTTCTTCTCGTAGGTCGCCCGCAGCTGGTTGATGCCCTCGACCTGGCCGTCGGTGTGCCCGGTGGCGAGGAACGACAACAGCCCGGGGACCTTGATGGCGAACTTCTCCTCGTCGCCGTTGAGGCTGCCGATCTGGAAGATCGAGAACGGTGCGGAGTCCTCGGTGTCGTAGAGCCCCTCGGCCGCCGCCATCTTCATCGGCTGCACCTCGGTCATGATCTTGCCCTGCACGTCGCCGCTGACCGCGACGCCGAGGCCGGCCACGAGCACCAGCGCCGAGCCGGTGCGCACCGCCTTGCGGTACATCACCCGGTCGTCGTCGCTGGCGCCCCGGCGCGTCATCGACCAGAACGCGACGCCCACGACGAACGCGGCACCGGTGAGGTACGCCGAGAGCACCACGTGCGGGAACGTCACCAGCTGCACCTTGTTGAAGAGCACCGCGGCGAAGTCGTGCAGCTCGGCGCGGCCGGTGTCGGGGTTGTACTCGTAGCCCACCGGGTGCTGCATCCAGGAGTTCGCGGCGAGGATGAAGTACGCCGACAGCAGCGTGCCGACGTGGACGATCCAGATGCACGCGTTGTGCAGCCGCGGGGAGAGCCGGTCCCAGCCGAAGATCCACAGCCCCAGGAACGTCGACTCGAGGAAGAACGCGAGCAACCCCTCGACCGCCAACGGGGCACCGAAGATGTCGCCGACGAACCGCGAGTAGTCGCTCCAGTTCATCCCGAACTGGAACTCCTGGACGATGCCGGTCACCACCCCGATGGCGAAGTTGATCAGGAAGAGCTTGCCGAAGAACTTCGTCAGCCGCAGCCAGTGCGGGTTCCGGGTGCGCACCCAGGCCGTCTCGTATGCCGCGACCACCGCCGAGAGCCCGATGGTGATCGGCACGAAGAGGAAGTGGTACACGGTGACGATGCCGAACTGCCACCGGGCCAGATCGAGGGGGTCCACGGGTGCTCCTGCTCCGGACGCGCGGGTGCGACGCAGCCGAGGCTAAGGAAGGGCGCAGGCGCGCCGGGACCGCCGGAAGCAACCGGCAGAGGGGACCAAGGTCCCCGGGTCAGCGGGTGAGGACCACGGCCGACCCGTGCCCGAAGAGGCCCTGGTTGGCGGTGATCCCGACGCGGGCACCCTCGACCTGCCGCCCCGTCGCCTGCCCGCGCAGCTGCCAGGTGACCTCGCAGACCTGTGCCAGCGCCTGGGCCGGCACCGCCTCGCCGAAGCAGGCCAGGCCACCCGAGGGGTTGACCGGGAGCCGGCCGCCGACGGTGGTGTCCCCGGCCCGGAGCAGGCTCTCGGCCTCGCCGCGCTTGCACAGGCCGAGGTCCTCCATCCAGTCCAGCTCGAGCGCCGTGGACAGGTCGTAGACCTCGGCCAGCGAGACGTCCTCGGGCCCGATCCCGGCCTCCTCGTACGCCGCGTCCGCGATCGACTCCTTGAAGGTGCGCGCGGGCGCCGGGACCGTGGTGCTGGCGTCGGTGGAGAGGTTGGGCATGTCCAGCACGGTGTTCGGGAAGGTCGGCGTGACCGTGGAGACCGCGTCGATCCGCACCGGCGCGACCGCGCCGGTCCTGCGGGCGTGGTCCACGCTGGTCAGCACCACCGCGGCCGCGCCGTCGGAGGTCGCGCAGATGTCGAGCAGGTGCAGCGGGTCGCAGACCACCGCGCTGGCCAGCACGTCCCGGGCGCTGACCTCCTTGCGGTAGCGGGCGTGGGGGTTGTACAGGCCGTGCCGGGAGTTCTTGGCCTTGACCAGCGCGAAGTCCTCGGGCGTCGCGCCGTAGAGGTCCATCCGGCGCCGCGCGTAGAGCGCGAAGTACGCCGGGTTGGTCATGCCGAGCAGCCGGAACCGCAGCCAGTCCGGGTCGTCCCACCGCTCCCCTGCGTTGGGCGCGAGGAACCCCTTCGGCGTGGTGTCGGCGCCGATGACGAGGGCGACCTCGCACAGCCCGGCGAGGATCCGGGCGCGGGCGGTGTCGAGGGCCTGCGCGCCGGTGGCGCACGCGGCGTACGACGTCGCGACGCGGGCGCCGTTCCAGCCCAGCGCCTGGGCGAAGGTGGCGCCGGCGACGTAGCCGCCGTAGCCGTTGCGCACGGTCTCACCGCCGACGACGAGGTCGACGTCTCGCCAGTCCACGCCGGCGTCGGCGAGCGCGGCGCGGGCCGCGTGCACCCCGTAGCCGACGAAGCTGCGGCCCCACTTGCCCCACGGGTGCATGCCCACGCCGAGCACCGCGACCGGGCTGCTCACCGGGGGGCCCCCGAGTCCCCGGTGGTCGAGCCGGTCGAGACCACGGGCCTCCACCGCCAGATGAGCCGGTCGCCGGTCTCGTCGGCGTAGAGCGTCTCGACGACCAGCTCGACCTCGGCGCCCACGCGCAGGTCGGCGACGCCGTAACCCTCGGCGACCTGGCCGAGCACCACCAGCCCCTCCGGCAGCTCGACCGCGGCGATCGCGAACGGCTGGTAGGGGTCGACCGCGGGGACGTACGGCGGGGGCGGCTGGTACTGCGCGTCGGTGTAGGACCAGATCGTGCCGCGCCGGGAGAGCTCGACCGGCTCGGGCTCCTCACCCGCGCAGGCGGGGTTGCGGCAGAAGTCGCCCGAGGGCGGGAAGAACACCGTCCCGCACGCCGTGCACCGCGAGCCGACCAGTGCCGGCGCCGGCCCGGTCGTGAACCATCCCTCGATCGCTGGTGTCGCCGTCATCGCGCCCCCTGTCGTCGGCCGGCCGGTGGTCGGGCCCGAAGAGACCCGAACTAGAACAGGTTCTCATCTTGGCACGGGCGCCCGGCGACGGACAGGGGGTGGCGTCAGTCGATGAACCCCTGCTGCTGCAACCAGTCGTGCGCGACGTCGGCCGGCTCGCGTCCCTCGACGTCGATCTCGGCATTCAGCCGCAGCAGCACCTTGTCGGTGAGCTTCTCGGTCACCGGCGCGACCAGGTCCTTGATCTGCGGGTAGTCGTCGAGGACGCCCTGACGCACCACGAGCGCGACGTTGTACTTCGGGAAGTACTCGCGGTCGTCCTCGAGCACGTTCAGGTCCAGCGACACGATCCGGCCGTCGGTGGTGAAGACCTCGCCGAAGGTGCACTCCCCCTTCGCGGTGGCGTCGTAGACGGCGCCGGTCTGGTAGGTCTGCAGGTTGCCGTTCGGCACCCCGCCCGGCTTCCCGCGCGGCACGTCGTACGTCTTGAGCATGCCCTCGAGGCCGTCGGGGCGGTTCGCGAACTCCGACTCGACGCAGAACGTCCGGTCCTTGACCGGGACCTTCTTGATCTCGGACAGCTTGGTGATGCCGTACTTCTTCGCCGTCGCCTGGGTGATCGCGAAGCCGTAGGTGTTGTTCATCGGCGCCGGCGGCAGCCAGACCAGGTCGTTCTTCGCGAGGTCCTCCTTGCGGACCGCGTCGTACTGCCCCTGCTCGGACTTGATCGGCTTGTCGTGGCCGAGGTAGGTGATCCAGCCGGTGCCGGTGTACTCCCACATGGCGTCGATCTGGCCCTCGAGGTGGGCCTGGCGGGCGGACGCGCTGCCGGGGATGTTGGTCAGGTCCACGACGTTCGCGCCGTCGGACTTGAGCAGGATCAGCGCCATCTTGCCGAGCAGGATGTTCTCGGAGAAGTTCTTCGAGCCGACCGCGATGTCGGCGCCGTCGAGGGAGTCCACGTCGGCGAGCGGACCGGCCAGCGTCCCGCCCGGGACGTAGCCGCCGGCGGTGCCCAGGCCGCAGCCGGACAGGGCCGGCACCATCACCATCAGGCCGACGGCGGCCGCCAGCAGTCGCCGGGCCGACGGTCGGGGGACCACGGGCAGCATCAGATTCCCTTCGGTCGCGTGAGCAGCTCGAGCACCCGGCCCAGCCACTCGATGAGCAGGGCCAGCAGGGCGATGAGCACGGCGCCCGCGATCATCAGCGAGAACCGGAACAGCGAGATGCCGGTGGTGAGGATCTCGCCGAGGCCGCCGCCGTTGATGAACGTCGCCAGGGCCGCGGTGCCGACGATGAGCACGAGCGCGGTGCGGACGCCGGCCATGATGACCGGCACCGCGAGCGGCAGCTCGACCCGGAGCAGGACCGCGGTGGCGGACATGCCCACCCCGCGGCCCGCCTCGACCAGCATGGGGTCCACGCCCTGCAGGCCGGTGATGGTGTTGCGGAGCACCGGCAGCAGGCCGTACAGGGTCAGGGCGAGCACGGCGGTCCAGAAGCCGAACCCGATCCAGATCGCCAGCAGCACGATCAGGCCGACCGCCGGCGCCGACTGTCCGGCGTTCGCGACGCCGACGACGAGGGGCGCGGCGCGCCGAGCCCTGCCGCGGGTGAGCAGGATGCCGAGCGGCACCGCCACGGCCACGACCGCGATCGCCGCGACCAGGGTCAGCTTCACGTGCTGCCAGATCAGCCGGAGCACCGTGGGCCAGGCGAGCTGGGACCGCTCCACGGAGTCGAGGTCGGCGGTCTGGTGCCACACCACGTAGCCGCCGAAGACCAGCAGCACCAGCAGGGGCGGCACGACGAGCATCAGCACCGTCTCCGCGTCGAGACGGCGCCGCCGCCGCGACGCGGGGGCCCCCTCCTCGTCGTCGACGGGCGCATCCGGCTCGGTGACCGGCTCCTCGGCGGCGGGGTCCTGGGTCGCGAGGTCAGCCACGCGCCTCGCCCCCCGTCTCGGCCGCCTGCTCCAGCTGGCGCATGTGGTCGGTGACGCTGGTGAAGTCGACGACGCCGAGGAACTGGTCCCGGTCGCCGGTGACGACCGCGCCACCGTGCGTGGAGGTGAGCATGGTGTCGAGCGCGTCGTTGAGCGTCGCCCGGGAGTCCAGGGTGTGCAGCTTCTCGTGGTCGTACGTCGGCACGGTCCGCTGGTTGCGCAGCTGCCGCAGCCAGGGCCAGCCGAGGGGGCGGCCGCGCCCGTCCAGCACCACGACCGCGCCGTGGCCGGCCTGCTCCGCGCGGGCGATGACCTCCGCGGTGTCCTCGCCGACCCGGGCGGTGGTCCACTCGCTCAGCTCGACCTCCGCCACGCGGGCCAGCGAGAGCTGCTTGAGGGTCGACCCCGAGCCCACGAAGTCGCTGACGAAGTCGTCGGCGGGGGCGGCCAGCACGTTCTCCGGGGTGTCGTACTGGGCGATGTCGGCGCCCTCCCGGAGGATCACGATGCGGTCGCCGAGCTTGATCGCCTCGTCGATGTCGTGGGTGACGCACACGATGGTCTTGCGCAGCTCGCGCTGGATGCTGAGCAGCTCGTCCTGCAGCCGCTGCCGGGTGATCGGGTCGACCGCACCGAAGGGCTCGTCCATCAGGAGCACCGGCGGGTCCGCGGCCAGCCCACGCGCCACCCCGACCCGCTGCTGCTGGCCGCCGGAGAGCTCACGGGGGTAGCGGCCGCGGTACTTCGCCGGGTCCAGGCCCACCAGGTCCAGCAGGTCGTTGACGCGCTCGGAGACCCGGGCGGAGTCCCAGCCGAGCAGCTTGGGGACGATCGCGATGTTCTTCTCGACCGTCATGTGCGGGAAGAGGCTGCCGCCCTGGATGACGTAGCCGACGTGGCGGCGCAGCTGGTCCGGGCTCTGCTGCCGGACGTCCTGCCCGTCGATCCGGATCGTGCCCGACGTCGGCTCGATCAGCCGGTTGATCATCTTCAGGCTGGTCGTCTTGCCGCAGCCCGAGGGGCCCACGAACATCACGATCTCGCCCGCGGGGATGGTCAGGGAGAGGGAGTCGACGGCCGGGCTCTTCTGCCCGGGGTACTTCTTGACGACGTCCTCGAGCCGGATCTCGGCGCCGCTGATCGCATCGTCCCGGTCGGCCGCCGGGGTGCTGGTCTCGTGCGTGGCAGTCATGTCAGGCCCGGATTCCCTTCGAGATGGTGAGACGCCCCAGGAGCAGGAGCAGCAGGTCGGCTATCAGGGCGACGATGACGACCCCGACGGTGCCGACGACGGCGTAGTTGACGGCGTTGGCCCCGCCGACCTGGGCCAGGCCGGTGAAGATGTAGCCGCCGAGCCCGGGGCCCAGCACGTAGGCGGCGATGGCCGCGACCCCCATCGACATCTGCATGGAGACACGGACCCCGGCCAGGATCACCGGCCAGGCGAGTGGGAGGCGGACCCGCCACAGGGAGGTCAGCTCGCTCATGCCCATGCCGCGCGAGGACTCCAGCAACGTCTTGTCGACGCCCTGGAGGCCCACCACGGCGTTGCGCAGGATCGGCAGCACGGCGTAGAAGGTCACCGCGACGAACGCCGTGATGGCACCGATCCCCGTCAGCGGCAGGAGCAGCCCCACCAGCGCGAACGAGGGGATCGTCAGGCCGATCGCGCTCAGCGCGTTGGCCAGCCCCTCGAGCCGCGGCAGCCGGGTGATGACGACGGCCAGCACGACCGCGATGACCGTGGCGACGACGACCGCCTGGATGACGAGGTTCGCATGCTGGAAGGTGTTGTACGCGATCTGCTCACGGCGCTCGGTGATGAAGTCCCACACGGTCGATCGATCACTCCAGAGGCGGAAGGTCGGCGCCGGTGGGCGCCCCGGTTACCCGACGGTACCCACTTGAGCGCTTTCCAACCCCCTGCCGCGGGAGGTGCGCCTCAGCTCTTCGCGAGGAAGGCCAGCAGGTCCTGGCGGGTGAGCACGCCGACCGGCTTGCCGTCCTCGTGGACCAGGATCGCGTCGGCGGTCTCGAGCTGCTTGACCGCCGCGCTCGCCGGCTCGCTGGAGCCGATCGTCGGCAGCGCCGGCGACATGTGCTCCTCGACCGGGTCGGTGAGGCGGGCCGTGCCGGCGAACAGCGCGTCGAGCAGCGTGCGCTCGGAGACCGAGCCCGCGACCTCGGCGGCCACGATCGGCGGCTCCGCGCGGACCACGGGCATCTGGGACACGCCGTACTCCTGGAGGATGTGCACGGCCTCGGCGATGGTCTCGGCCGGGTGGGTGTGCACGAGGTCGGGCAGCCGCCCGTCCTTGCCGCGCAGCACGTCGCCGACGGTCTGGGTGTCCTGCCCGGCGCCCTCGACCGGGAAGCCGTACTGCGAGAGCCACTCGTCGTTGAAGACCTTGGTCAGGTAGCCGCGGCCGGAGTCGGGCAGCAGCACCACGATCACGGCGCTCTCGCCCTCGGGGGTGCCGGCCAGCTCGAGCGCCAGCTGCTTCGCGGCGTACGCCGCCATGCCGGACGACCCGCCCACCAGCAGCGCCTCCTCGCGCGCCAGCCGCCGCGTGAACGCGAAGGAGTCGGCGTCGGAGACCTCGATGATCCGGTCCGCGACCGTGCGGTCGTAGCACTCGGGCCAGAAGTCCTCGCCCACGCCCTCGACGAGGTAGGGGCGGCCGGTGCCGCCGGAGTAGACCGAGCCGGCCGGGTCCGCGCCGATCACCTGGACGTCGGGCCCTCCTCGTTCAGCAGCGCGCTCCTTCAGGTAGCGGCCGATGCCGCTGATGGTGCCGCCGGTGCCGACACCCGCGACGAAGTGGGTGATCCTCCCCTCCGTCTGCGCCCAGATCTCCGGGCCGGTGGTCTCGTAGTGCGACCGCGGGTTGTTCGGGTTGGAGTACTGGTCGGGCTTCCACGCGCCCGGCTGCGAGGCGAGCCGGTCGGAGACGTTGTAGTACGAGTCGGGGTGCTCGGGGGCGACCGCGGTCGGGCACACCACGACCTCGGCGCCGTACGCCTTGAGCACGTTGCGCTTGTCCTCGCTGACCTTGTCGGGGCAGACGAAGACGCACTTGTAGCCCTTGGCCTGCGCGACCATGGCGAGGCCGACACCGGTGTTGCCGGACGTCGGCTCGACGATCGTGCCGCCGGGCTTCAGCTCGCCGGAGGCCTCGGCCGCCTCGATCATCCGGGTCGCGATCCGGTCCTTCACGGAGCCGCCCGGGTTGAGGTACTCGACCTTGGCGAGCACCAGCGGGCCGGCGCCGGGCGCGTCGGAGGAGTCGTCGAACGAGGGCCCGTCGGGGGTGGCGAGGGACCGCGAGAGCCTCAGCAGCGGGGTGTTGCCGATGAGGTCGAGGAGCGAGTTCACGTACTGCATCCAGCCAATGTAGAGGGCTCCGTGCCCAACGCCACAAACATCGGGGGCGTGGTCGTCCCCGCCCGCGCGGCGGGGTTGCGCTCCGTAGAGTGAAGGCGTGGGGAAAGCAGGTGCCGCTCGCAAGCTCGCGTCCGCCGCCGCCTTCGGTGGCGGCGGCCTGTCTGCGCTCGGCGCGGGGCTCTACGGCGTCCTCACGCTGGAGGCGCGGCTGGCCCGGCGCTCCATCGGCGTCATCCGCGACGACCCGCCCCCGGACGCCACCGGCTGGTACGGCCGCGGCCGGCCCGGCCCCGCGATCAAGGTCGCGCTGCTCGGCGACTCCAGCGCGGCCGGGTACGGCGTGGACCGGGTCGAGGAGACCCCCGGCGCACTGCTCGCCAGCGGCCTGGCCGAGCGCGCGAACCGGCGGGTGCACCTGCGCGAGTTCGCGGTCGTCGGGGCGCAGAGCTCGGACCTGGACGCCCAGATCAGCCGGGTCCTGCCGATCGAGCCGGACGTCGCGGTGATCCTCATCGGCGCCAACGACGTCACCCACACCGTGCTGCCCTCGCACTCGGTGCGCCAGCTCTCCGAGGGGGTACGCCGGCTCCGCGAGGCCGGTATCGCCGTGGTCGTCGGCACCTGCCCCGACCTCGGAACGATCAAGCCGATCGCTCCCCCGCTCAAGCAGGTCGCCCGGGCCTGGTCGCGCCGGCTCGCGGCCGCGCAGACGATCGCGGTGCTGGAGGAGGGCGGCCGGACCGTCTCGCTGGGCTCGATCCTCGGCCCCGAGTTCGCGGCCGCTCCCGCCATCCTGTTCGGGCCCGACCAGTTCCATCCGTCCGCGGACGGCTACCGCTCGCTGGTCACCGTGCTGCTGCCCTCGGCGTTGGCGGCGCTGGACCTGGTCCCCGCGGACGAGGTCCAGCCCGAGGCGTTCCGCGGCGAGGGCGTGCTGCCGATCGTGACCGCCGCGGTGCAGGCCGTGAACAACCCCGGCACCGAGCTCGAGAGCACCGAGGTCGCCGGCGCGCGGCGCGGGGTGCGCGGGCTGTGGGTGGAGCTGCGGCACCGTCGCCGCCACCCGCAGACCGAGGGCGAGGCCCCGGACGTCCGCGACGAGCCCGTCGACGCCGACCAGGCATGACGAACGACCCCCACCTTCGTGAGGTGGGGGCCGTTCGGTGGGCTTGCCTGGTCAGGTCACCAGGTCTCGATCGCGCCCGCGGGCGCGGTCGCGATCAGTCCTGGCTGAAGATCGCCAGCAGGCGCAGCAGGTTGGTGTAGATCCAGACCAGGCTGACGGTCATCGCGAACGCCGCGCGCCACGACTCCCGCTCCGGGATCCCGTTGGCGATGCCCTGCTCGACGAAGTCGAAGTCCATCACCAGCATGAACACACCGAGCACCAGACCGGCGATCGCGGTTAGCAGGCCCAGGCCGCCGAAGCCGAAGAGCCCGAGCGAGGCGCCGAACATGCCGAGCACCAGCTCCATCAGGCTGAGCCCGATCATGCCGAAGACCGCAGCCATCACGAACATGCGGAACTTGTTGCCGACCTTGATGTTGAAGACCTTGTAGGCGGCGAGCGTGCCGGCGAACGCGGCGAAGGTGCCGATCACGGCACCGGAGACGACGCTGTCACCGAACTGCGCGTCGAACACCTTGCTCAGGCCACCGAGCGCCACACCCTCCAGGGCCGCGAACGCCAGCACCAGGGCCGGGCTGATCACGCGCTTGAAGGAGTTCACCATCGACAGCGCGAACGCGCCGAGGCTGCCGATCATCACCGCGCTGTAGAGGCCGCTGAGGTCCTGGGCGGTGGTGTTGGCGTCGATGGCGGGCGTGAGGATCCACGTGGCCAGGGCGAAGACGATCACGGTGCCGAGGGCGAACGCGGTCTTCTGCACGACCGAGTCGATCGTCATCGGGCCCGCGGACACCTCGGTGGGCGCGCCCGGCGTACCGGTGCCCCAGGTGGCGGGGTCGGTGTAGCCCTGCTGGCCGTAGCCCGGGTGGGCGGTGCCGTTGCCGGCGTACGTCTGGTTCCCGTAGGCGTTCGCGCCGGGACGGTTGAACTCCTCCGAGCGCCGGAACACCGGGTTGTTGCTCTGCATGGTCTCCTCCTTGGAGGCCGGGGGCGACCGTCTCCCTGACGGCTCGTCTCACAGAACCCAGTCTAGAAGGGTTCACGGGGTCCAACGCCTCAACGGCCCCAGACGTTCCCGCGACTGGTGACCTCCGGCCCTGAGCCGTCGGCCCCGGAGGCCGCCACACTCCGGACATGAGTGGGGTGGACGCATGAGTGGAATCGACTACGTGTTCGTCGCCGTCGTCGGCGCCCGGTTCCTGCTGCCGCTGCTCATTCCGCGCTACCCGCTGCCCGCGGTGGTGGGCTGCCTGGTCCTCGACGGGATCGACCAGTCGGTCTTCCAGTGGTTCGGTTACGACCCGCCCGGCTACCAGAGCTACGACAAGGCGATGGACGTCTACTACCTGGCGATCGCCTACCTGGCCACGCTGCGCAACTGGGCGGCGCTGCCGGCGTACGCCGTCGGCCGGTTCCTGTACTTCTACCGGCTCGTGGGCGTCGTGGTCTTCGAGCTCACGCAGCTGCGGGCCATGCTGCTGCTCTTCCCGAACACCTTCGAGTACTTCTTCATCGCCTACGAGGCCTGGCGGACGCGCTGGCAGACCGTGCGCATCACGCTGCGGCACTGGGTGGTCGTCGCGGCGCTGATCTGGGTCGTCGTCAAGCTGCCGCAGGAGTACTGGCTGCACGTCGCCCAGCTCGACGTCACCGACACGCTGGCGGAGTACGACTGGGCGTGGCCGTTGCTGATCTCGCTGATCCTGCTGCTCGTCGCGATCCTGTGGTTCGTCGTACGGCCTCGCCTGCCCGAGCCGGACTGGAGCCTGCGACTGGCCGCAGATCCCCTGCCGGAGGCGATCGACACCGCGGCCGAGCAGGCGGCCTGGCGCGCTGCCTCGGGCACCGTCGTCTCGGGGGCGACCTTCGAGAAGGTCATGCTGCTGGGTCTGATCTCGGTGATCTACGCGCAGACCCTGCCCGGCATCCACGCGAGCAACCTGCAGCTGTTCGTCGGGGTCGGCGGCTTCGTGGTGTTGAACGCCGCGATCACGCTGGCGGTCGCGCGCCGCGGTCGCTCCATCGAGTCGGCAGGGTTGGCCTTCGCAGCCCGGCTGCTGGTGAGCATCGGGATCGTGGCGGTGGCGCGCCTGTTCCTGGGCTCGGACGCGAGCGCATGGAACACGGTGTTCTTCCTCGCGCTGATCAGCCTGATCACCACGCTGCACGACCGCTGGCAGCCGGTGCTGGACTACCGCCGGCGGGCGGCCGCCCCTCCTGCGAATGCAGTGCCCGCCCGTGAGGCAGGTGCCTAGGGTTCAGCTCCACGAGGGCGTCACTCGCGGCGGGGTCGGCTTCGGATCCAGTCCGGGGGTGGGTGCCCGCGCTTCGGCGGGGGCCGGAACTCGGGTCGGCCGTCGTGGGGGTTGAGGCGGACCTGCCAGGGGGTGTGGTGGATGACGCGGTGGTGCTGGCCGCAGAGGAGGACGAGGTTTTCGAGGTTGGTGTGGCCGCCGTCGGCCCAGTGGGTGATGTGGTGGGCGTGGCACATGATCGGGGGGCGGGTGCAGCCGGGGAAGGTGCAGTGCCGGTCCCGGCAGACCACGGCCCGCCAGATCGCTGGGGTGACCAGTCGGCAGGTGCGGCCGACGTCGAGGACCTCGCCGCGGCCGCCGAGGGCGACCGGGATGATGTCGGCGTCGCAGGCCAGCCGGCGGATCACCGAGGGCGCCAGCTCGAGCCCGTCGTCGGTGACCGCACCCAGGGGCGCGGCGGTGCTGGCGCCAGTGGTGTAGGTGGTGGTGCCGAGGGTGGCCCAGTCGATCTGCTGGCGCAGCACCTCCAGGGACGTGGTGACGGTGACCCGGGGTCTTGCGCCGTGGCAGTCCGGGGGCAGGTCGGTGTCCAGGGCGTGCTGGGCGGTGGCCACCAGGGCGTCCCAGAGCCGGGCGCCGTGGTCGCGGGGGTCGACGTTCTCCTCGCAGGTCTCGGGGTCGACGGCGGGTTCGGGCTTGGTCAGCGGGAGGAAGGCGGCCTTGAGGATGGCGGCGTCCTCGACGGTGCCGCGGCCGCGGAGCCGGATGCCGCCGGCGCCGTCCTCGGTGATGGACAGGTGCCGGTGCAGGTGCGCGGCCCGGTCCTCGCGGTCCAGGGCCTTCTCGGCGTCGCGTTCGGCCTTGTCGGGGTCGACCACCAGCACCAGGCGCTTGGCGGCATGGTGCAGCTCGGTCGCGGTGAGCCGGGACGCCGCCTCCAACAGCAGCTCCTCGCCCTCCGCCCGCACCGACGGGTTGAGGGGGAGCTTCTCGACCGCGGCCACGATGATCGCGGCCTGCTCCGGGGACACCCGCCCGGCCAGCAGCGCGGCGTGGGTGGCGGTCCGCTCGCCCACCAGGAGCGGCGCCTGTTCGACGGTGCGGTGCCCCTGCCCGCGCTTCATCCCGGCCAGGTGGGTGAACCAGCCCGCGGTCGAGGACCAGGCCAGCTCCTGCTTCGGGACCTTCCGGGCCTCGATCTCGGCCAGCATCGAGGCCTCCAGGCCGGCCAGGTGCGCCCGGAGCGTCTCGGCCTCGGCGACCGCCTCGACCAGCTCCTCCGACGTCTTGGCCGCCCACAAGGTCTCGTCCAGGTTCGCGACCAGGCCGTTGGCAGCCGCGACCACCCCCGCGGGGGTGGTCGGCGTCCCGGTCTGCTGCTCCATGTCCTGACTCAACCAAAGCCCACCGACAGTGGCAGGTCCCTGACCTGTGCATATCTCATCTGGTGAGACGCTATACGAAGAAACTTTCGAGAATCTTTTCGAGCCGATGGGGACCGCCCGCGACCGTGAGCCGGGAGGCGAGCGCAACCCCGAGGAGACCCCCGCCGTAGCCAGCCAAGACCGCAACCAGAGCAGACCCGCGAGCGGGGAGGCCGCGGCAACCCCGAGCGGAACCGCCCCACAGCTCCCGAAAGCCGCAGCTACAGCCCATCCAGGCAACCGCAGGACGCAGTCGGCACACAGTGCCCCCGGTGGGACTCGAACCCACACTCGATCGCTTTTAAGGCGACTTCCTCTGCCGATTGGGATACGAGGGCCTGCCGGGGATTCTTGCAGCGGCCGCCGCACGACCGAGCACCTCGTCCAGCATCGGTTCGGTCAGCCTGCCGGTGAAGGTGTTCTGCTGACTGGGGTGATAGCTGCCGAGCAGGGTGACCTCGTGCTCGGGCCCGCGGATCACGGCCTCGGCGCCGTGGCCGAAGCGCGGCCGCGGACGCGGCACCTCCCACCCGACCCGGCCGAACGCATTCAGCGCCGCGGCCCAGCCGAAGGAACCGAGCGCGACGACCATCCGGACCGACCCGGCCACCAGCCGCAGCTCGGCGTCCAGCCAGGGCGCGCAGGTGTCGCGCTCCTCGGTGGTCGGCTTGTTCAGCGGAGGCGCGCAGCGCACCGTCGCCACCATCCGGGTGTCGACGAGCTGTTGGCCGTCGGCCGCGTGGGTGCTGGTCGACCGGGTCGCCAGCCCGACCCGGTGCAGGGACGCGAACAGCCAGTCACCGGAGCGGTCGCCGGTGAAGATCCGACCGGTGCGGTTGCCACCGTTGGCCGCGGGCGCCAGGCCGACGATCAGGACCCGGGGGTCGCGGGCTCCCCAGCCCGCGATCGGCCGTCCCCAGTAGGGCTCGGTGGCGAACGACGCCCGCTTGTCCCGCGCCACCCCCTCGCGCCAGGTGACCAGCCGGGGGCAGGCCGCGCAGACGGAGACCCGCGCGTCCAGCTCCTCAAGGCCGACACCGGCGGCCAGGCGGCGTACCTGCGCGGGCGTCCGGGCGACCGGGGTGTCCGGCGCGGCGGGGTCGTCGGGCCAGCCGGTGCCGGGCGGCACCGGCGAGTCGAAGAGCTCTCCGGTGGCGGGGTGTGGGAGGAGGAGTGGGCTCACCGGCCCATGATGCCCCGCCACCGAAGATGTCTCAGCAGGTCAGGAGACCGGCGGCGCGGCGGTGTCGGCGGGCCAGGTCTGGTCGGCGCTGTGCGCACCGCCCTCGCCGCGGCGTACCTTGTCCGCCGCGGCGGAGGCGGCCGTCGAGGCCGTCTCCTTGGCCTTCTCGACCACCACGTCGCGGGCCGCCGCGGCCTGCTCGGCGACGGCGTCCTGGGCCTGCTGGCGGGCGGACTGGACCCGCGGGTTGCGCATCACGCCGCGCGCGCCGGCGGCGATCTGCTCGTAGCGCTCGCGCCCGGCGCGGGCACCGAGGACGTAGCCGGCAGCTCCGGCCGCGATGAGGGTCAGCTTGCTCATGGTGTGTGCTCCTGTTCGGTTCGGGTCAGCGGGTACGACGCCACACGAGGAGGCCGATCACGGCCACCGTCACGACGGCGCCCGCGATCAGCTCGGGGCGGGGGCTGCCGGACTCGGTGGTCGCGCGGTCCCGCAGCTCGGCGGCCCGCTGCTGGGCACGCGCCTTCAGGTCGAGCTTCGACTGCAGCTGGGTGACGGTCGCGGCCAGCTCCTCGCGCTGCCGCTCGATGTCGGCCTCGATCTCGTCCGGTGACGTGCCGTTGGTGCTCATGAGTGCGCTCCCTTCACGGTCGCGACGTCTTCCCGGACGTTCGCGATGGTCCTCTCCGGTGCGGGCGGCGTCGCCTGCTCGACCTCCTTCTTGCCGGCCATGGCGACCGCGCCCGCGGCGGCGAGGACGACCAGGGCCACGATCAGGGCCGACAGCCACGCCGGCAGCAACAGCGCGAGAGCAAGGATCGCGGTCGCGATCAGCGTCGCCACCCCGAAGAACGCCAGCAGGCCGGCGGCGCTGAACATGCCGACGCCGAGGCCGGCCCTCTTGCCCTTCTCGGTCAGCTCCGCCTGGGCGAGGCGCAGCTCGCTGCGGACCAGCTCGGGGATCTGCTCGGACAAGCGGTGCACCAGGACACCGAGCGGCTCGTCCGGGGGGCGGGTCACGGGTTCGTCCATGTGTCCCCCGTGCCCACTGGCGGGCGGGGCTAACCCCCGGGCTCCACCATCGACCAGGCGATCCCGTCGAGGATGTCCGCCTCCGAGGCGACGAGGGAGTCGACGTGTGCGCGGGCGAGCACCCGCGACAGGATCAACGCGCCGGCGGCGATGACGTCGGCGCGGCCGGGGTGCATCGAGCCGATCGCCAGGCGCTCGGCGACGGTCATCCCGACCAGCCGGTCGACCACCTGCTGCAGCGCGACGAACGGGATCACCGCCTGGTCGATCGCGTCGGCGTCGTACGCCGGGAGGTCGAGCGCCGCGGCCACCACCGTGAGCACGGTCCCCGCCACCCCGACCACCGTCGCGGCCCGGCTCACGTCCACCGGGCAGGAGTCGAGGTGCGCGTCGATGTCGGCGACGCAGGCCGCGACCTCGTCGGCGGTCGGCGGGTCGGAGCGGAGGTGCCGCTCGTGCAGCCGGACCGAGCCGATGTCCATCGAGTGGGCGAGGTCCGGCGATCCCGAGGAGCCCAGGATCAGCTCGGTGGAGCCGCCACCGATGTCGATGACCAGCACCGGCTCCGCGGGCGGGGTGCGCAGGTTGCGGATCGCGCCGTCGAAGGCCAGCGCGGCCTCCTCGGCCCCCGTGACCACCTCCGGGGAGACCCCCAGCCGCTCCCGCACGCCGGCGGCGAAGACGTCGCCGTTGCCGGCGTCACGGGTCGCGGAGGTGGCGCAGAACCGGATCCGGGAGACGCCGTGCTCGCGGACCAGCACGGCGTACTCGTCGATGGCGGCGAACGCCCGCGCCAGCGCCTCGTCGGCCAGCCGACCGGTCCGGTCGACGCCCTGGCCGAGCCGCACCATCCGGGTCTCCCGCACGACGACGTCGGGCAGGCCCTGCCCGACCACGGGGGCGATGAGCAGCTTGATCGTGTTGGTCCCGCAGTCGACCGCGGCGACGACGGTCACGAGGTGGGGTCCACCGCCGTGACGCACGGACCAGTCGACCACCAGTCCCCCAGCGCCTCGAGGACCTCGTCGCCCAGCGGGTTGACCCCGTGGCCCTGGGCCAGCGCCTGACCGGCGAGCACGTGCAGGCACTTCACCCGATCGGGCATCCCGCCGGCGGAGACCCCCTCGATCTCGGGCACGCTCTGCCCGACCTCCCGGGCCAGCTCGCCGCGGAACTCGAGGTACCGCTGGTGCGCCGCGGTGTACGCCGTCGCCAGGTCGGGATCGGTGCCCAGCCGCGCCTCCATCTCCTTCATCAGCCCGGACCCCTCGAGGGTGCCGATGCGGGAGGCCGCGCGCGGGCAGGTCAGGTAGAAGGTCGTCGGGAACGGCGTGCCGTTGGGCAGCCGCGGCTCGGTCGTCACGACGTCGGGGTTGCCGCACGGGCAGCGGTGGCCGATCTCGTGGATCCCCCGCGGCTCCCGCCCGAGCTGGGCGGCGATCGCCGCCGTGTCGCGCGCGGTCACCGGTTCACTCACTGCTGCTTCTCCTCGGTCCCGTCGATCTCGGTGGCCGGCGGCGCCTCGGGCTCGGGCGGGACGCCGGCCAGCTGCACCGACCGCCACTCGGTGGTCCACCAGGCGGTGGGGCGGTGCTGGTTCACGGTGGAGGGATCGGTGAGCGTGCTCTGGCTCTCCAGCGGCTTGCCGTCCATGCCGAGCACGACGTACGACGTCTCTCCCGGCATCAGGTAGCCGAACCGCTCGCGAGCCTGGGCCTGGACGTAGGCCGGGTCGTGCCAGCGCCGCTTCTCCCGCTCCAGCTCGTCGATGTTCGCCTCACGCTGCGCGATCTGGGTCTTGAGGTCCTCGATGTGGGTGCGCTGCTGGAAGTAGGCGCGCATCGACGAGGCGTAGGAGATCGCCAGCACGGACAGCACCAGCACCAGGATCGCGGCGCGGCCGGTCAGCCGGGGGCGGCGTGGCCGGTCCCCGCCCGCGGCCTGTGCCGGGGGCGGCTGGGGTGGCCGGCCGCCTCCGCCCCGCCCGGACCCGGTGGTGCGACCGGGTCCGGTGCGACCCCGGGGACGTGAGCCCCGGGGTGGCGTGCGGCGGTTGTCGGCCATGGGAACGATCCTGCCCCGGTCAGGCCTGGAAACGCGGGAAGGCGGCCGCGCCGGCGTAGCGCGCGGCGTCGCCGAGCTCGTCCTCGATGCGGAGCAGCTGGTTGTACTTCGCGACCCGCTCCGAGCGCGCGGGCGCACCGGTCTTGATCTGGCCACAGTTCGTGGCGACGGCGAGGTCGGCGATGGTGGTGTCCTCGGTCTCGCCCGAGCGGTGGCTCATCATGCAGCGGTAGCCGTTGCGGTGCGCCAGGTCGACCGAGTCGAGGGTCTCGGTCAGCGAGCCGATCTGGTTGACCTTCACCAGCAGCGCGTTGGCCTGGCCGCCGCTGATGCCGCGCTGCAGCCGCTCGACGTTGGTGACGAACAGGTCGTCCCCGACGATCTGGATCTTGTCGCCGAGCTGGTCGGTCATCGCCTTCCAGCCGTCCCAGTCGTCCTCGTCGAGGGGGTCCTCGATGGAGACGATCGGGTACGCCGAGGCCAGCTCGCCGTAGTAGGCGGCCATCTCGTCGGCCGACTTCGAGACGCCCTCGAAGGTGTAGGTGTTGTTGTCGCAGAACTCGCTGGCGGCGACGTCGAGCGCCAGCACCACGTCGCGGCCGAGGGTCAGCCCGGCCGAGGACACGGCCTCGGCGATCAGGTCCAGCGCCGCACGGTTGGAGTCGAGGTTCGGCGCGAAGCCGCCCTCGTCGCCGAGCCCGGTGGCCAGGCCCTTCTTCTTCAGCACCGACTTCAGCGCGTGGTAGACCTCCGCGCCGGTGCGCAGCGCCTCGCGGAACGTGGGCGCGCCGATCGGCGCGATCATGAACTCCTGGATGTCCACGTTGGAGTCGGCGTGCGAGCCGCCGTTGAGGATGTTCATCATCGGCACCGGGAGCAGGTGCGCGTTGGGGCCGCCGACGTAGCGGTAGAGCGGGAGGCCGGCCGAGTCGGCGGCGGCGCGGGCGACCGCGAGCGAGACACCGAGGATCGCGTTGGCGCCGAGCTTCGCCTTGTTCGGCGTCGCGTCGAGCTCGAGCATGGTCTGGTCGATGAGCCGCTGGTCGTCCGCGGCCAGGCCCTCGATGGCGGGGGCGATGGTCTGGATCACGCCGGTGACGGCCTTGTGCACGCCCTTGCCGGCGTACCGGTCACCGCCGTCGCGCAGCTCGACCGCCTCGAAGGCACCGGTCGAGGCGCCGCTGGGCACCGCGGCCCGGGCGAACGAGCCGTCGTCGAGGAGCACCTCGACCTCGACGGTGGGGTTGCCTCGCGAGTCGAGGATCTCGCGGGCGCCGACAGCTTCGATGGATGCCACGGTTGCTCCTGGTGATGGGGGTACGGCACGGCCGCACCTCAGCCTAGTCCCGGCCGGTCCCGATCCCGGGAGCACCCGCGGCGGTGGACCGACCACGGGCGACGGGTCGACGTTCTCCCGGCTCGACGAGCGACGGGTCGGCGATCTACAGGAGGCGGCGGACGGCGTCGCGCAGGGCCTGCTCGGGGTCGATGCCGGCGGCATGGGCCTCGGCCACGAGCGCGAGCAGGCGGTCGCCCAGGTCCGGCGGCGTGGTCTCGACAGG
Source organism: Nocardioides koreensis (assembly GCF_039531775.1). Taxonomy (NCBI): domain Bacteria; kingdom Bacillati; phylum Actinomycetota; class Actinomycetes; order Propionibacteriales; family Nocardioidaceae; genus Nocardioides; species Nocardioides koreensis. Next base: position 236,714 of record NZ_BAAAQR010000003.1, read on the forward strand.
CTCGACCACCGGACCCCGCTCGACCACCGGACCCCGCTCGGCCACCGGACCCCGCTCGACCACCGGACCCCGCTCGGCCACCGGACCCCGCTCGGCCACCGGACCCGGCTTCCGCTCGCGGGCCAGCCGGTCGAGGACCTTGTCGGCGTAGAGCAGCGCGGGGAGGGTGGGCGGGAGGCCCTCGGTCACGGAGTCGCGGGGCTTCTCCTGCGCCTTGATCGCCTGCCAGGCGTCGTTGACCGCGGCGGCGTCGCCGGCCGGTGCACGCGGCTGCCCCTCGGGCGCGAAGACGTGCGGGTTGCGGCGGTACATCTTCTCGGTGATACCGCGGGCCACGTCGTCGAGGGTGAAGCTGCCGGACTCCTCGGCGATGACCGCGTGGAAGTAGACCTGCAGCAGCAGGTCGCCGAGCTCCTCGCACAGGTGCTCGCCGTCGCCGGTGGCCTCCCACGTGTCGAGCGCCTCGAGCGTCTCGTGCAGCTCCTCGACGAGGTAGCGCGACAGCGAGCGGTGCGTCTGCTCGCGCTTCCAGCCGCACTCCGCCCGGAGCTTCCGCATCACCTCGCGGAACACCAGCAGCGGCTCCCCGGACGCGGGCTCGGCCACGGTTGCCTCAGCCGCAGCGGTGCGAGTCGGGCAGCCCGCCGGCGTACGCCGGGTCGGGCTGCTCGGCGTCGGCCTTCGTCGCGGTGTCGCCGAGCGCGTAGGACACGCTGGTGTCGGTCGGCACGGCCTGGGCGTTCTTGATCTCGACGCCGAACTGCGGGTCGATCGACACGTCCTGGTCGTCGAGCCACTGGCTGAACGCCTTCTGCCCGGCCGCGATGCTGTCGGAGGACTGCGCGCTCCGGACACCCTGGTCGCGCAGCACCTGCTCACCGACGGCCTGCTCGACCCCGGAGATGTAGGTCGAGGAGGACTCGATCTTGATGACCGCGTCCTGCTGGTCCTCGGGGAGCGAGGCCACCGCCGACTCGAGCTCGGCGACCTTCTGGTCGTACTGGCGGCCGGCCTCCACGCCCTTCTCCGCGGCGAGCTGCTGCGCCGCGCTCAGCAGCGCGAGCTGCCCGGCGACCCCGCCGCGCAGGTAGCGCATCGGCAGGACCTGGTTGTCGCTCTGGAGCTGGCCCTCGATCGCGCTGCAGTAGCTGGTGGCGGTCGAGTCGACCTCGGACACGCTGACGGTCCGGTCGCCGACCTGCGCGGCCACACCGGGATGGAAGTCGGTGCCCGCGACCCCGCACCCCGACAGGCCGCCGGCGAGCAGCAGGGACACGGCGACCAGACCGATCAGCGGGCGGGGCTTGCTCACGAGTTCTCCTCGGGTGGCGGGCTGCGCTAGGCGCCCTGGGGCTTGTCCTGGGGCGGATCGATGATGGCGTCGATCACACCGCGGGCCCATTCAAGCAAAGCCACCCCGGTGATCGGACGACCCCCGACCACTGCCGTCTGCGGGCGTGGCACGAGGATCGTGTCGAGCTGGGGCTTCACGATCGACTTCGGGTACATCCGGTTGAGCCGTACGACGCGCGAGTCCGGCAGCGAGACCGGCGCGAACCGCACGTTCTTGCCCGCGATCGTGACCTCGCCGATCCCCGCCTGGCGGGCCCGGGCCCGGAACCGCGCCACCAGCAGCAGCGAGGAGACCTCCTGCGGCGGCTCGCCGTACCGGTCGAGCATCTCCTCGTTGAGCAGGTCGACGTCGTCGTCGGAGCGCACCTCGGCCAGCCGCTTGTACATCTCCAGCCGCAGCCGCTCGCTGGGGATGTAGTCGTGCGGCAGGTGCGCGTCGATCGGCAGCTCGATCCGGACCTCGTTGAGCTCGGGTTCCTTGTCGCCGCGGAACTCGTTGACGGCCTCGCCGACCAGCCGGACGTAGAGGTCGAAGCCGACGTCGGCGATGTGACCGGACTGCTCCCCGCCCAGCAGGTTGCCGGCGCCGCGGATCTCGAGGTCCTTCATCGCGATCGCCATGCCGCCGCCGAGGTCGGAGTGCTGGGCCAGCGTCGCGAGCCGCTCGTGCGCGGTCTCGGTGAGCGGCTTCTCGGCCGGGTAGAGGAAGTAGGCGTAGGCGCGCTCGCGCGAGCGCCCGACCCGGCCGCGCAGCTGGTGCAGCTGCGAGAGGCCGAGGGTGTCGGACCGCTCGATGATCATCGTGTTGGCGTTGGAGACGTCGAGGCCGGACTCGACCAGGGTCGTGCAGACCAGCACGTCGAAGCGCTTCTCCCAGAAGTCCAGCATCACCTGCTCGAGCTGGCGCTCGTTCATCTGCCCGTGCGCGGTGGCGACCCGCGCCTCGGGGACGAGCTCCCGGATCCGGGCGGCGGCCTTCTCGATCGAGCTCACCCGGTTGTGGATGAAGAAGACCTGGCCCTCCCGCAGCAGCTCGCGGCGGATCGCCGCGATCACCTGGCGGTCCTCGTAGCCGCCGACGTAGGTCAGCACCGGGTGCCGCTCCTCCGGCGGGGTGGTGATCGTGGACATCTCCCGGATGCCGGTGATCGCCATCTCCAGGGTGCGCGGGATCGGGGTCGCGGACATCGACAGCACGTCGACCGAGGTGCGCAGCCGCTTCATCAGCTCCTTGTGCTCGACGCCGAAGCGCTGCTCCTCGTCGACGATGATCAGGCCGAGGTCCTTGAAGCGCACGTCGGGGTTGAGCAGCCGGTGGGTGCCCACGACGACGTCGATCGTGCCGTCGGCCATGCCGGCCATGACCTCCCTGGCCTCCTTGTCGGTCTGGAAGCGGGACAGGCCCTTGAGCACGACCGGGAAGCCGCTCATCCGCTCGGTGAACGTCGAGAGGTGCTGGGTCACCAGCAGCGTCGTCGGCACCAGCACGGCGACCTGCTTGCCCTCCTGCACCGCCTTGAACGCCGCCCGGACCGCGATCTCGGTCTTGCCGTAGCCCACGTCGCCGCAGATCAGCCGGTCCATCGGGACGGTGCGCCGCATGTCGGCCTTCACCTCGTCGACGGTCGAGAGCTGGTCGGGCGTCTCCTGGAACGGGAAGGCGTCCTCGAGCTCGCGCTGCCACGGGCTGTCGGGACCGTAGGCGTAGCCCTGCGTCGCCTGCCGCGCGGCGTACAGCTTGATCAGCTCGGCGGCGATCTCGCGGACCGCCTTGCGGGCCTTGTTCTTGCGCTTGGCCCAGTCGGCGCCGCCGAGCCGGTCCAGCGACGGCTGCTCGCCACCGACGTAGCGGGTCACCTGGTCCAGCGCGTCGGCCGGGACGTAGAGCCGGTCCGCCGGCCCCCCGCGCTTGGACGCGCCGTACTCCAGGACGAGGTACTCGCGCACCGCGCCGCCCACCTCGCGCTGCTTCATCTCCACGAAGCGGCCGACACCGTGCTGCTCGTGGACGACGAAGTCGCCGGCCTTGAGCTCCAGCGGGTCGATCTGCCGCTTGCGCCGCGCCGGCATCTTGCGCATGTCGCGCGTCGAGGACTTCTGCCCCGACAGGTCCTCGCCGGTCAGCACCACCAGCAGGGTCGCGTCGTCGACGAAGCCTTGCGAGAGGGCGCCGCAGGTCACCGTGACCACGTGCGGGTCCAGCGTGACCTCGTCGGGCTCGACCATCCGGGCGGCCACGTCGCGCTCGGCCAGCACCTCGACCATGCGCTGCGCGGGCCCGTGCCCGGGGTGGACCACCGCGACCCGGTGGCCCTCGTCGACCCAGCGCTTGATGTCGCCGAGGGCCCGGTCCACGTCGCCGCGGTAGGAGTCGACGGGGTGCGCGGGCAGCATCCGGCTGGGCACCGCGCCGGCGAGCACGTCGACGTCGACGCTGACCACCTCGCCCAGCGCGTCGCGCAGCGGCTGCCCGTCGGTGGTCGAGCCGGTCGAGACCCCGTCGTCGGCGATGCCGAAGGGGCTCATCGTCCACCACGGCTTGTGCTGGTCGAGACTGTGCTCACGCACGTCGGACAGCGAGCGGTACGACGCGGCGCCGAGGTCGATCGGGGCGGTGCCACCGCCGGCGGCCGCCGCCCAGCTGGCGCCGAGGAACTCCTCGCTCGTCGCGACCAGGTCGTGGGCCCGGCTGCGCGCCCGCTCCGGGTCGAGCACCAGCACGTGGGTGTCCTCGGGCATCAGGTCGACCAGCAGCTCCATCTCGTCGACCAGCACCGGAGCCAGCGACTCCATGCCCTCGACGGCGATGCCGGCGGCGATCTTGTCGGTGAGCTCGACCAGCTGCGGGTGCGCCTCGCCGAGCTCGGCGGCGCGGCGGCGGACGTCCTCGGTGAGCAGCAGCTCGCGGCAGGGCGGCGCCCACAGCCGCTCGACCTTGTCGAGCGTGCGCTGGTCGGCGACGGAGAAGCTGCGGATCTCCTCGACGTCGTCGCCCCAGAGCTCCACGCGCAGCGGGTGCTCCTCGGTCGGGGGGAAGACGTCGACGATGCCGCCGCGCACGGCGAACTCGCCACGCTTCTCGACCAGGTCGACCCGCGAGTACGCCGCGTCCGCGAGCCGGCGTACGACGTCCTCGAGCGGCGCTGTGTCACCGTTCGTCAGCTCGACCGGCTCGAGGTCACCGAGGCCCTTCACCTGCGGCTGGAGGATCGACCGGACCGGCGCCACCACGACCTGCAGCGGACCGTTCGAGACGTCGGTGCCCGGGTGCCGCAGCCGCCGCAGCACGGCCAGGCGACGGCCGACGGTGTCGCTGCGCGGGCTCAGCCGCTCGTGGGGCAACGTCTCCCAGCTCGGGTAGTAGCCGATGCCGGCGGGGTCCAGCAGGTCCCCCAGCGAGGTCACCAGGTCCTCGGCCTCACGCGCGGTCGCCGTCACCGCGAGCACGGTCCGACCGGCCCGCACCAGCCCCGCGACCACGAACGGTCGCAGCGCCTCGGGGCCCGTCAGGTCGAGGGCACGCACCGCCCCACCGCGGGCGTCGGCAAGCGCCTCGGCCAGCACGGGCTCGGCAAGGACGGCGTCGGCGAGGCCGGTGAGCGGCACAGGGGCTCCTGGAGACAGGGACAACACGACAGCCCCCTGCCGAGCGGGCGAGGGGGTCGGGGCAATCGTACGCGCGCGGCCACACGCGGCCCCGCGTGCCCGGAGCCGGCAGTGCCTCAGCGGCGGGGGGGCTCGCTCGCCCGCTCGAGCAGGCCGGCGCCGGCGAGATCGGTCGCCGCGCTGCACACCTGGGCGAAGTCGAGGTCGGCCCGGTCCGCGATGTCCAGCAGCGTGGCGCAACCGTCGGAGTACCCGAGCGTCCACAGCATCGCCATCACGGCGTCCGAGGCCGACTTGCCGCCGGTCGTCGGGTAGAGCCCGCGCTTGCCGAGCTGCGGCTCGCCATGCGGGCTGAGGTTGAGGTAGGCGGCGTCGTTCTCGAGGATCTCGACGATCCGCATCAACGCGGCGTGGGCGTCCAGCAGCTCCCCGTCCTTGACGAAGTCGAGGTCGTCGGCGGACGTGTGGTACTCCGGGAACTCGCCGTGCGGGGTGCGCGAGAGCCGGCCGACCGGGAGGTCGAACCCGATCGCGTTGAACTGGCGTTCGTCGTAGCCGTAGGGCGAGTAGTCCCGGACCTCCCCGCCCCGGCGGCTCACCACGTGGGTCGCCGCCCGGTCGATCGTCCGGTCCCCGCGGCGGGTCCGCTTGTAGACGAGCGGCCCGGGGCCGCCGAGGCCGGTGAGCACCAGCCCGTGCCGGATCCGGTCGAGCAGCGGCCGGTTGCGGCTCAGCCAGGTGATCGACCCGATCGTGCCCGGCGCGAAGACGAACCGGTAGGAGAACCGCCGCCACGGCAGCGCCGCCACCGCACGGGCCACCTCGAGGGCCACGACGATGCCGGAGAGGTTGTCGTTGGCCAGCGACGGGTGGCACACGTGGGAGGTGAACAGGACCTCCTCGGCGCTCTCGCCTGGGATCACGAGCTCGCCGTACGTCAGCTCCCCGGGCCGCAGGGTCGTGTCGACCACCACGTCGAACGGCCCCTCCCCCATCGCCTCGAGCTGCCGCTGGGCCAGGCAGAAGCCCCACGTGCGCTGGTAGTACGTCGTCCGGTACGGGATCCAGTCCGGGTGCTCGGGCAGCGTGTGCAGGTGCGGGCGCAGCTCGTCCATCGACATCCGGGCGCGCACGGGCACGCTGTAGCTGACCAGGTGCAGGTTGTGCTCCTGGAAGTCCACCACCCGCCGGCCGGTCGGGTCGGCGATCCAGGCGTCGCGGACGTTCCACTCGTCGTTGACGGTCCAGTCGTACGCCGCCGTGCCCGACGGCACTGCGCGCCGCCGCAGCTCCAGCCCGGGGCGCAGCGACTCGCCGATCACGTCGAGGGTCTGGCGCACGCCGTCGCCCGTGATGCTGCGACAGATCGGGTAGAGCAGCTCCATGCGCGAGCGCATGCGCTTCGCCCGGGCGGCGTCGTCCTCGGCGCCCATCGGCATCAGTGCCCCGGGATCATGGCCGCATGAAGAGCAGGTCGTCGAGCAGGCCCTGGCCCCGCAGCTGGTTGATCCGCTCGAGCCGGACGTACCGCGGCCCCTCGAAGTCGGCGGCCTCCAGCCCGATGCGCTCCATGTCCGCCGCGAGCTCGTCGATCCCGGCGGGGACCGTCCAGCTCGGGCGGAAGCCGGGCAGCAACGACGTCACCTTGCCGAAGTCGACCCGGTAGTCCCGCTTGTCGGAGGCCGCCCCCTCGGCGAAGGTGACCGGCACGTCGAAACGCTCCGCCACCGCGTTCGCGATGTCGCGGATCTGCACCACGTCCTCGTCCCGGCCGACGTTGAAGGCCTGGTCGTGCACGACGTCGCGCTCGGCCTCGAGCACGGCGAGGAAGGCGTTCGAGATGTCTCGCACGTGCACCAGCGGACGCCACGGCGACCCGTCGCTCTGCAGCCGCACCTCGCCCCGGGTGAAGGCGGTGCCGGTCAGGTTGTTGACGACGATGTCGGCGCGCAGCCTCGGGGACGAGCCGTACGCCGTGGCGTTGCGGAGGTAGGTCGGGCTGAAGTCGTCATCGGCGAGGCGGGAGATCAGCTGCTCGGCCATCACCTTGCTCTCGCCGTAGGGCGTGACCGGGTTGAAGTCGCTGTCCTCGGTCACCGGGGCGTCGCCGGCAGCGCCGTAGAGCGAGCACGAGGAGGAGAACAGGAACCGGGGCACACCTGCGGCCTTGGCCACCTCGGCCATGTGCGCCGCCCCGTGCGCGTTCACGGAGTACGTCGCCTCGGGGTTGAGGTGGCCGACCGGGTCGTTGGAGATCGCCGCGAGGTGGACCACGGCGTCGAACCCCGCCACGTCCTCCGGCTTCTGGTCGCGGATGTCCCCGGTCCGTGACTCGTAGTCGCGGGACGGCGACCCGAAGTCACAGCCGTCGTACCAGCCGGCGTCGAGGCCGACCACCTCGTGGCCCGCCTCCAGCAGCACGGGCACCAGCACCGCGCCCACGTAGCCGCGGTCACCGTTCACGAGCACCTTCATCGGGTCTCCCCTCATCCTGAGTAGACGGCGTACCGGAGAAGCTCCTCGGGCACGCCCCGGTCGTAGGGCGCGACCGTCTCGGCGGGGAGACGCTCCAGGTCGGACACGCGCAGGTAGTCGCGCATGGTGGTGCCGGTGCAGTGCGAGTCCACGTTGGGCGTGCCGGTGCCGCTCTCGACGTCGGCGCGGTGCACGGTCCGGAAGTCGACGCTGATCCTGGTCCGGCCGGAGTTGTTCGGCACCGACGAGTGCAGCTGTGCCCCGGAGAACACCATCATGCCGCCGACCGGCGGAACCGGGCGGATCTGCGGGTCGAGGTCGATGTGCTCCTCCGGCTTGGGCTGCTCGCGGGTGTCCACCCCGATCTGCGAGGCCGCCAGCGCCCTGCTGTCGCGGTTCCACTGGTAGTAGTTGTAGTGCTCGCTGCCGTTCTTCACCGGCCGGTCGAAGTACGCCGGGTGGAAGGCGACGACGTTGTCCGGCGTCACGTCGTAGATCGGCAGCCACCAGTTGACCTGCATCATCGGCGCGGAGTACCAGGTGTCGCGGTGCGGGTGGAACGCGTAGGCGATGCCCGTCGTCAGGTAGTCGTCCGAGGTCGAGGTCCGCAGCCGCGGCACGTCGAAGTAGGTCAGCTCCGGGTCGCAGCCGTGCTCGGTGAGGATGGCGCACAGGTGCCGCTTGGACTCCGGGTGGTGGATGAACGCCGGCTTGAGCGCGGCGAGCACGCCGGCATAGGTCTCGACGTCCATGTCGTACTGGGCCGTCTCCGGGTCGTGGCCGCGGAAGGCCTCCTCGACCATCCCCCTGGTGAACGCCACGAACTCCCGTACGGCCGGGGACGCGGTGTGCACGAAGAGGTCCCCGGAGTAGAGGGCGGTACGACGTTCGTCGTCGCTCACCCTCGGGTCGACGATGATGCTGGTCATTGCTTTCCCCGCTTCTCTTCCGATGAGGACCGCGGCGCGCGGTCCAGCTGTCGCGGTGCGGAGTGCTCGCGCAGGGCGGGCGCGACCGGCCTCCCGTGGAAGGAACCGGTGGCCGTGCCACGCTCGAGCGCCTCCCGGTAGACCGGGAGCGCACCTCGCACCGCATCGACGGTGATCTGGATGTCGTCGTCGGCGTGGGCCGCGGAGACGACGAAGGACTGGCCGAGCACGCCGCGGCGCAGCAGCTCCTGCAGGAACAGGGTCCGGAACTCCTGGGAGGGCTCGCCGTCCGGTCCGCACGTGGTGAAGAGCAGGCAGGACGGGCGCCCGGCGACCGCGAGGTGGTCCTCGAGGCCGGCGGCCCGGATGTCGGCGCTCACCGCCTCGGCCAGGGTCCTGCCCTGGCGCTCCATCTCCCCCACCACGTCCCGCTCCCGGTACGCCCGTTCCACGGCCAGGTAGGCGGCCAGGCCGGCTGTCTCGGCGCCGTGCGTGGTCGACAGCAGGAACACGCGCGACGCGTCGGTGCGCAGTCCGCCCAGCTCCATCAGCTCGCGCCGGCCGGCCAGCGCAGAGATCGGGAACCCGTTGCCGAGCGCCTTCCCCCAGGTGGACAGGTCCGGGGTGACGCCGTACAGGTCCTGGGCGCCGTGCAGCGACCAGCGCATGCCGGTGATCATCTCGTCGAAGATCAGCACGAAGCCGTCCCGGTCGGCCAGCTGTCGCAGGCCCTCGAGGAAGCCCGGGGCGGGTTCGGCCAGCGCCGTCGCGGGCTCGAGGATCAGGCAGGCGATCTCGCCCGGGTACTCCGACAGCAGCGCCCGGACGGAGTCGAGGTCGTTGAACCGGAATCCGACGGTCAGTGCCCGCTCCTGCTCGAGCGTTCCCGCGTTCATCGGCGTGGTGCCGATGAACCAGTCATCGGTCGAGAAGAAGGGCTGGCTGGCGCACCTGGCAACCCGCGTCCGTCCCGTCGCCGCACGGGCGAGCTTGACCGCCGCCGTGGTCACGTCGGACCCGTTCTTGGCGAACTTCACCATGTCGGCGCCCGGGACCTGCTCGAGGAAGGTCTCGGCCGCGCGGAGCTCCAGCAGGGTGGGGCGGGTGAAGCTCACCCCCTCGGTGATCGCCCGGGCCACCGCCGAGGTCACCGGCTCGTACCCGTGGCCCAGGGTCACCGCTCGGAGCCCCATGCCGTACTCGACGAACGTGTTGCCGTCCAGGTCCTCGACACGCGCGCCGGACCCGCGCACGATCATCGGCGCCATCCCCTCGGGGTACTGGTCCGAACCGCGTGCGTAGGTGTGGGCGCCTCCGGGGACCAGCTCGTGCAGGCGCGCCTGGGCTGCCGCCGACCTGTCGAACACGGGGACCGGCTCGTCGTCGTCGAACGTGCCGGCGACATCGGCGACCGTGCGGGCGACGGTCATGACGCGCTACCGCGCTCGGTGAGGTCCAGCACGACCTTCGACGCGAAGAACCCCTCGGCGTACTGGCTCCGGCACTCGACGCCGCGGATCCTCATCAGGCCGAGGAAGAACTCGTCGTCCCACCAGTCGCGGCCCACCTGGCTGGGGAAGCAGTCGTTGAGCAGCTCGACCTTCCGGCGCGCCACTCCGGCGTCCAGCGGCACGAAGTGGGTGGGCGCGCCGAGGTCCCCGTCCCACTTGGGGATCTCGTAGTGGAGGATCAGCGAATTCCGCCAGACGGTGCTCGCCAACGTCCCGATCAGCCGGTGGTCCTGGTGGGCGTCATCGACCCGGGGGGCGAACACGATGTCCGGGGCGCAGCTCGCGGCCACGTCCTCCAGGACCTGCTTCACGTCCTCCCACCGCGCCGGCAGTCGCCCGTCGGGCAGCTCCGCGGTCTCGACCTTCGCGCTGGGGATGAAGCGCGACAGCGCGGACGAGCCTTCGCGGACCCGCTCACCCTCGCCCGTCAGGACGACACCGGTGACCCGCACGTCGGACCGGAGGGCAAGCTGGAGCAGGGTGCCGCCACACCCGATCTCCACGTCGTCGGGGTGAGCCCCCAGGCAGAGCACGTCGAGCGGCCCCTCCCGCACGGCCAATCCGATCACGTAGTCCCCTCCATCGATCCCCGGAGGTTCGATCGTGTCCGAGGACGTGGGGGCACCGGAACCGCTCGGGAGGCAAGTCCCCAATATTCGGGGCCCCGTCGGCCGGATCTTGTTGCTCCCCACCGACGCGCTTACGTTCGACGAGACCTCGGTGCCCGTCCTCGGCCGCCGCCCGCTCGGAACGAGGAGCGTCATGCCCTTCCGCTCAGCTCCGGCCTCACGCCGGGACGACCTGGGCAGCAACGGGCCCCGTCCGGCCCGCTCGATGCGTGCGGCGCTGCTCGCCGCCGTCGGGGTGCTCACGCTCACGCTCGGCGGGAGCGCCCTCCTGGCGACCTCGGGGACGGGACCGGGGTCGCGCTCCGCCGACGGTGGCACCGGGCCGTACCCCGACGTCGCCCGCGGGGCTCCCACGACACCGCCGGCTCGCATCTGCGGCTCGAAGGAGCTCGAGGGACCGGCGACCCCGCCCGCCGGTGCGCGGGAGGTCAGCCCGTCCCAGGACCTGTCGCAGCTGGCGCTCCGCTCCCCGCCCGGCGCCACCTTCTGGCTCGCGCCCGGGGTCCACACGCTGGGCACCGGCGAGTACGACCAGGTGGGACCCAAGTCCGGTCAGACGTTCATCGGCGCCCCCGGGGCCATCCTCGACGGCCAGCACCTCAACCGGTACGCCTTCGGTGGCGACGCGACCGGGGTGACCATCGCGCACCTGACGGTCCAGAACTTCGGCGCGAGCGGGGACAACCCCAACGAGGGAGTCGTGAACCACGACGCCGGCGACAGGTGGCGGATCGTGCACAACACGATCCAGCACAATGCCGGCGCCGGGGTGTTCATCGGCGACGGCGACGTGGTCGCCGACAACTGCCTGCTCGAGAACGGGCAGTACGGCTTCAGCGCCGCCGAGGTCGACGGTGTCCGCAACGTGACCCTGCGGCACAACGAGATCGCCGGCAACAACACCGACGACTGGGAGGCGCGTCAGGAGGGCTGCGGCTGCACCGGCGGCGGGAAGTTCTGGGACACCCGCAACGCGCGGATCGTCGACAACTGGATCCACGACAACCTCAGCGCCGGCCTGTGGGCCGACACGAACAACACCGAGTTCCTCATCAAGGGCAACTACATCTCGGACAACGCCGGCCAGGGGATCATCTACGAGACCAGCTACAACGCCGCGATCATCGACAACGCCTTCGTCCGCAACGGCCTGGTCGACGGCCCGGACTGCGACTGCTTCCCCCTCGGCGCCCTGTACCTCTCGGAGTCCGGCAGCGACCCCCGCGCCGGAAAGAAGTTCGGCGCCAGCTTCGAGGTCGCCGGCAACCGGTTCGTCGACAACTGGTCGGGGATCATGGCGTGGGAGAACGCCGACCGCTTCGCCGGCTCACCGAACAACACCAGCACGGGCTACTCGACCCTGGTCAACCCGGAGGTGGCCACGGTGGAGGCGTGCGGCGACCCCGACAAGATCGGGACGCCCCCCTACGTCGACGACTGTCGGTGGAAGACCAGCAAGCTGCGGATCCACGACAACCTCTTCGCGTTCACGCCCTCGCACCTCGGGTCCGCGTGCACCCCGTCCGCCGGCTGCGGCTGGATGGGCCTCTTCTCCAACGTGGGGTCCTCCCCGTCCTGGTCCCCCTACCAGGGCGAGGGCGTCGAGAAGGACCTGACCTTCGGGCAGGACAACCGCTGGGAGTCGAACAGCTACGTCGGTCCTTGGCAGTTCATCGTCTACGACATGGGCCGCACCGTGGGATGGGAGACCTGGCGCAGCTCGCCGTACGGGCAGGACCGCCTCAGCACGATGCAGTGAGCGGGCCCGCCGGCCCGGCCGGCGACCGCGTCGTGGAGGCCTACCGCATGTTGGGGGATTTCGTCGCCGCCCCCCGGCCGCCCGGACGTCATCGATGACAGATTGAAGGCCCCACCTCGATCGGTGCCGTCGCCGGAGGATCAGGAGCGAGATGAGCATGTCTACCGTGCCGCGGGTGAGCATCGGGTTGCCGGTGTACAACGGCGAGAACTTCCTGGCCCAGGCGCTCGACGCCCTGCTGGGGCAGAGCTTCACCGACCTCGAGCTGATCATTTCCGACAACGCCTCGACCGACGCCACCGCGGAGATCTGCCGCCGGTACGCCGCGCAGGACGAACGCATCCGCTACGTCCGCCAGCCGCGCAACCTCGGAGGCGCGCGCAACCAGGCGATCGTGGGCGAGATGGCCCGTGGGGAGCTGTTCAAGCTGGCGGCGCACGACGATCTCTACGGCCGTGACCTGATCGCCCGATGTGTCGAGGTGCTCGATGCGCACCCCGACGTGGTGCTGTGCCATGCGGACATGGCGTTCATCGACGCGTCGGGCGAGATCATCGGTCGCTACGACTACACCATGGCCACCGACTCGCCCTCGGCCCCGGAGCGCTTCAGGAGCCTGCTCCGCACCGACGGCGGCGACGACGAGTACGGCGTGATCCGCACCGAGGTGCTTCGCCGGGTACGAGCCGTCGACAGCTACCACAACCCGGGCCGCCCCTACGTCGCCGAGATCGCCCTGCACGGCCGCTTCGAGCAGGTGCCCGAACTCCTCTACTTCCGCCGCGACCACCCCGACCGCGGTGACCGCAGCCCCACCATCTCCGCGCTGTGCGCGCGGATGGATCCCCGCCGCGCGAGCCACTCGAACGTCCGCCTGCTGGGCGAGTACGTCCTGGGCTACTTCCGGGCCGTCCATCGCGCACCGCTGTCCACCGCCGACCGGGTCGCCTGCTACCGGCACCTGGTCGGGTGGCTGGCTTCGCGGGCCGCCAACCGCAGCTGGCGCGTCGCACGGGGAGGCGGCCGGCTCGCCTGGCGGGTGCCCACGCCCGAGGTCGACGTCGCGCTGCCCGAGCGCCCCCTGCCCTGATGCGCCGCACCCGACACCGGACCCATCGCCAGCCACCGCTGCGCGTGGGGCTCTTCGGGATCCTCGGCTCGGGGAACCTCGGCAACGACGCCTCCCTCGACGTGGTGATGAGATCGCTGCGCGAACGCCACCCGGACGCCGACCTGGGATTCTTCGCGATGGGTCCGGACCACCTCGAGCGGCGCTACGGCGCCCCGGCCGTGCACCTGCAGTGGTACGAGGCGAACATGGAGCGCCTGGCCCGGCTGCCGGCCCCGCTGCTGAAGGTCGTGGGGAGGTTGCTCGACCCGGTGCGGACGCTGGCCTGGGTCCGGCACCAGGACGTGGTACTCGTGCCCGGCGCGGGCGTCCTCGAGACGACGACCCCGATGCGGCCGTGGGCGTTCCCGTACAGCCTGCTGAGCCTGGGCCTGGCGGCGAGGCTGGTCGGCACCCGCGTGGGCCTGGTCTGTGTGGGCGCCAACGTCGTGGCCAAGGGCCCGACCCGCTGGATCCTCTCGCGCGCGACGCGTCTCGTGGACTACCGCTCGTACCGGGACGAGCTGTCGCGTGACGCGATGCGTGAGATGGGCGTGGACGTCCACGCCGACAAGGTCTACCCCGACCTCGCCTTCGCGCTGGAGGTGCCGGAGCGCGGGCCCGTGGGACCACGCACCGTCGGCTTCGGGCTGATGAACTACCGCGGCGGTGCGCAGGACCGCGCCCGGGCGGACGAGATGCACGAGGCCTACGTCGACGCGGTGACGCGTCTGGTCCGGCTGCTCGTGGACGACGGATGGCAGGTCCGGCTGTTCCCGGGTGACAGGGAGGACGAGACCGTCGTGCGCCGGGTCCTGGGGGCGGTGCAGCTCCGGTCGGCGGGGGACGGTGCGGCTCCCGTGGTCGCCGAGCGGGTCGGCACCATGGCCGACCTGATGCGGGTCATGGCCGGGGTCGACGTCGTGGTGGCGACGCGCTACCACAACGTGCTCGCCGCCCTGAAGATGTCGATCCCCACCCTCTCGATCGGCTACGCCGCCAAGCTGGACGTGCTCATGGCGACGATGGGCCTCGGGGAGTTCTGCCAGTCGGCGGCCTCGATCGACGTCGATCGGGCCATCGAGCAGCTCCGGGAGCTCGAGGCCCGGAACGACGAGCTGACCGAGCTCCTGCGCCAGCGCAACCGTGCGCAGACCGAGGGGGTCCGGCGCCAGCTCGACGCCCTGTCGCGGTTCCTGCGACCCGGTACGGCCGAGGCAGTCGACCGCCGCTCAGCTGCGGGCGAGCCAACGTCGCAGGCGTGAGTCGCGGGGCGCCGGCACGCCACGCCGTCGTGGGGCGCTCGCGACCCGAGCCGGTCTGCGCCCGGGCAGCGAACGGCGGAAGAACTCCTGGAGCGGCCGCTCGAGGATCCGGTAGCAGAGGTAGGCGCCGACGACGACGAAGATCGGCGTGGCCACGAGCGTCAGCGCGTGGACCAGCGGTCCGGAGGGCAGCATCGGCGCGAGCACCGCGGCCAGGAGGGTCAGCGCAGGCACGTGGATCAGGTACAGCGAGTAGGAGCAGTCACCGAGGCGCTGCATGGGCCTCGGGAAGGTGCCGCCGTGGCTGACCTCGACGCCCACCGCACCGTAGACGAGGAGCGCCGCGGCGAGGCCGGGTCCGAGCACGCGGAACAGGTCGGAGGGGAACTCCGCCCAGCCCGAGGCGGCCAGGAGCGCGAGCACTCCCACCGCGGACACGATCCCGACCACGAGCACCAGCCGCGGCCGGAACAGCCAGCCGCGCAGCACGGCGTACCCGATCCCGACGCCGAGCACGAACTCCAGGCTGAGCGGGCTCGAGACCAGGCTCAGGTAGGGGTTGCTGCTGTGCCCCAGGGCGAGGAACAGCACCAGGGTGAGGCCGGTCCAGGCGCCCATCACCCAGCCGAACCGGCGTCGTCCCAGCGTCAGGGCGAGGGTGAACAGCAGGTAGAAGTACATCTCGTAGACCAGCGACCAGGCCACGAGCACCGGGAGCCGGCCCTCGTGGGGAAGCAGGAGGTAGGACCCCAGGATGTCGGTCTGGTTCCCGTCGTCGAAGCTGACGCTCGCGGGGCTGAGCACGAAGAGCAGCAGGATCGCGGTGTTGACGATCCAGTAAAGCGGGTAGATCCGGGTGATCCGGCGGTAGAGGAAGCGGCGGGCCGAGCCCGGCTCGTCGAACACCCGCCACGTGGTGACCACCATGATCAGGCCGCTGATCACGAAGAAGAGGTCGACCCCGGTGTTGGCCGGCAGGTTGCTCCGCCAGGTCCAGGACGAGCCGAACACCCGGGTCTCGAAGCCGTCGGGGCCGGAGACGTGCGCGCACACGACGATGAGTGCGGCGACGCCCCTCAGCGCCTGGATGTTCCCCAGCGTCGTGCCGCGCCCCCGCTGGTGCGTGGCGCGATCGACACGCTCGACCGACATCGGACTCCCCCTTTGTTGACCTCGCCTCAACCCCAGATGTCGCGGTGGACGTTGAAGATCACGCGGGAGCCGAAGGGCTCGATCTTGATCGGGAGCTCCTTCATGTGGCCCAGCTCCTCACGGACCGCCGCCTGGTACTCCACCGGGCAGGTGATCAGCACGAAGCCGCCACCGCCCGCACCTGCCACCTTGGCGCCCGTCGCTCCCACCGCGAGGGCGCTGTCGACCGACTCGTCCAGCTGCTGGTTGGAGACGCCCGAGGCGAGCTGCCGCTTCGCCAGCCAGCTCTGCCCCAGGGCGGTCCCGACACACTTGGTGTCACCACGGCGCAGGCCCTCCGCCGCCCCCGCCGCCAGGTCCCTGAGCTCGTGGAGCTGGACGAGCCGGTCGGCGATGTTGGCGGTCTGCTCGTGCAGAATCGTGTCCGCGCTGCGGGTGATCCCGGTGTAGAAGAGCATCAGCTCGTCCTGCAGCTGGTGGTGGTCGCGCGGCGGCAGGCGCAGCTGGTCGACGACCACCCGGTCACCGGGGCCGAAGCTCATGTCGCAGATCCCGCCGAACGCTGCGGCGTACTGGTCCTGCTTGCCGATCGGCTTCTGGCACCGGTCGAGCTCGATCGTGCAGGCCCGTTCCGCGAGCTCCTCCGCCGAGACCTGCCGGCCCTGGTAGGTGAACAGGGCGTGCAGGAGCCCCACCGTGACCGCCGACGACGAGCCGAGGCCCGAGCCCGCGGCGGGGATGTCAGCCAGCGTGGTGATCTCCACCCCCTTCCTGATCCCGGCCATGTGCATGGCCTCCCGGACCAGGTCGTGGCGGACGTCCTCGACGCGGGTGACGATCTCCTTCTGCGAGTAGTTGATGTAGATGTCGTCGTCGAAGCGCTGCTTGACCACGACGTAGACGTACTTGTCGATCGCGGCGTTGAGCACCCGCCCACCGTGCTCGCGGTAGTACGCCGGGAGGTCCGTGCCGCCGCCCACCAGGCCGATGCGCAGCGGGGTCTGGGTGATGATCATTCGACGCTCACGCCTCTCCATTCGCGAGTGGCGCGGGCGTGCGCCTCCGGGGTGCCGATGTCGAGGAACCAGGCATCGCCCAGGCTCAGCGCCCGGGCCCTGCCCACCAGCCGCGGCAACAGGTGGAAGCCGATGTCCTGGGGCGGTGACCCCTCGATGAGCCCCAGCACGTCGGGGTGGAAGGCATAGAGGCCGGCGTTGGCCAGGTCGCTGCGTGGACGGGCCGGCTTCTCCTGGAAGCCCGTCACGACGCCGTCGGTCACCTCCACGATGCCGCAGGCCTCGGGCTGTGCGGTCCGGAAGACGGTGAGGGTGGCCAGCGAGCCGCCGGTCGCCTGCGCCTCGACGAGCAGGCGCAGGTCGAAGTCCGTGAGGTTGTCGGCATTGACGGCGAGGAACATCTCCTCGCCCCGGACGAAGTCGCTGTTGGCCAGCAGGGTTCCCGCGCTCCCGAGCAGCCGGGGCTCGAAGACGGTCCTGACCAGGGGTGGTCCACCGCGCCGGGCCAGGTGGGCCTCGACCAGCTCCGGCAGGTGGTGCAGGTTCAGCAGCACCTCGTCGACCCCTGCGGCGGCAAGGGCATCGAGCCAGATGTCGAGCAGGACCTGCCCCCGGATGTCCACCAGGCACTTGGGGGTGTGGTCGGTGAGGGGCCGCAACCGGGTGCCGAGACCGGCGGCCAGCAGGACAGCCTTCACACCGATGCCTGACGTACGACGCCGAGCGACCGCATCTTCGCGTCCGCCTCGGCGAGGATCCGGTCGAGGTCCGGCATGCCCTCGAGCCACTTCGCGTACTCGGCCACCGAGTCCGCCGGTGTCCGCCTCGGCATCCAGCCCAGCGCCTCGAGCCGGCTGAGGTCGGAGACGATGTGGCGGGTGTCGCCGAAGCGGTACTCCCCGCTGATCCTCGGTGAGCGCTCGGAGCCGTAGTGGGCGCGCACCACCTCGGCGAACTCGGCCGTGGTCCAGCCGGTTCCGCCACCGACGTTGAGCACGCTGCCCACCGCGCGCTCGTCGAGGAGGGCGACCAGGTTCGCGTCGACCACGTCGTGGATGTTGACGTAGTCCCGGATCGCCCGGCCGTCCTCGTAGAGCACCGGCGCGCCACCGAGCAGGTAGTGCAGGCAGAAGATCCGGCACGCGCCGGAGTACGCGTTGTACACGGACTGACGCGGGCCCTGCACGATGCTGTAGCGCAACGCCGTCGTGGGGACGCCGTACCGACGACCGAGGTTGACGGCCACCATCTCCTGGCCGTACTTCGACATCCCGTAGGCGTTCTGGGGGTTGGAGACGCTCTCGGGCGTCCGCCGCATCTCCATGGGGCCCCCGCAGACCGGGCAGCCGATCTCCCACCGACCGCGCTGGAGGTCGGACTCGGGACGCATGTCGGGGGTCTGGTCGCCGTGCTCGGCGCAGTGGTAGAGCCCCTCCCCCATCGCGGACTGCGAGGAGGCGACCACGACCCGCTGCAGGTCGATGTTCTCCGCCACCAGGATCTCGTACAGCAGGGCGGTCGAGCCGACGTTGACGTCGGTGAACCTGGAGAAGTCGGTGAGGTAGTCCTGGTAGGCGGCGAAGTGGAAGACCGCGTCCGTCCGTCGCACCAGGTGGGTCAGCAGGTCCCTGTTGCGCACGTCGCCCACGAACAGCTCCGCCCCCGGCGTCAGGTAGCTGGGGCGACGGTCGCGGTGCACCGGTGCCGTCAGGGCGTCCAGCACGGTCACCTCGTGCCCCAGCTCGACCAGCCGGTCACTCGTGTGGGAGCCGATGAAGCCGGCTCCTCCCAGGACCAGGACCCTCATCGGCGACTCCTCCCCAGCTCGTGGACCTCGCGGTAGACCGCCAACGTCTGCTCGGCGGTGGCCGCCCAGGTGAACTGGCCCGCACGCTCGGGCCCGAGCTTGCGCAGCAGCTCACCGTCCTCGCCGCAGGCCGCGACGACGGCCCTCGCCAGGGCCTGGGGATCGCGGGGATCTGCCAGCAGGGCGGCACCGCCGGCGGTCTCGGGCATGGCGCTGACGTCGGAGGTGACCACCGGGCACCCGCACGCCATGGCCTCCAGGAGCGGCAGCCCGAAGGTCTCGTTGAAGGACGGGTACACGAAGACGTCCGCGGCCCGGTAGAAGTGCGGGGTCTCCTCGAGGGGGACTCCCCCCACCCACACGACGTCGTCGGCGATCCCCAGCTCCGCGGCCAGCGCGTGCAGCCCCGCCACGTAGTCGGTGTCTCGTCCGGGGCCCACGACCACGAGCTGGTGACCGCCCAGGTCGGGCCTGGCCGCCGCGAAGGCGCGGAGCAGGCCCTCGCAGTTCTTGTAGGGCCACAACGACGACACGAAGAGCACGTAGGGCCGGCTGACGCCGTACGCCGCCACCCGGCGCCGCGACTCGTCCGGGTCACCGGGGTGGAAGAGCTCGTGGTCGACCGCCTCCGGGATCAACCGCAGCTTGGCCGGGTCCACGTCGAGGTGCCGCTGGACCTCCTCGCGCAGGCTCTCGGAGTTGATGATGATGGCGTCGGCCACCCGGGCGGTCCGCGGGTAGTTCAGGCGACGGTAGAGGCGTACCTCGGGCCGGATGGTCTGGGGAACGGTGAACGCGTGCAGCGTCTTGAAGTGGGCCACCAGCCCCGGCGCGGGCCGCACCAGCGGCGCGATGAGCGTGCTGAAGACGTCGATGCCGGCAAGCGGCAGGCGTACCGGCGCGTAGACGTGCTCGCTGAGCGTCCGCAGTCGGGGACGCTCGTTGGACCACGGGAACCCGAGGTGGTGGACCCCGGGCCCGTAGGCCTGGTGCATCGGACGGGACCTGCGGCTCACCAGCAGGTGGAGCTCCTCCTCCTCCCGCAGCAGGCGGGCCATCTCCGGGATGACCCGGGTCCAGAACCAGTGCGCGCCCGAGGGGTGGTCCGGATCGTCGGTGAGCAGGTTGATGGCGACCCGCATGCCGTCAGAACGTCTGCGTGGCGACGTCATCGGAGGACATCCTCGACTGGCGGACGTACTGGGCCAGCAGGTGCATGCAGGCCTGGTGGGCGTCTTCGACGACCCCGTAGTTCTGGGAGTCGACGTGCACCGCGACGTCCGCGATGGACCGCGCCGGATGGCCCTCGAAGCCGGTCAGGGAGATGGTCTGCAACCCGTTCTCCCGCGCCCACTCCAGCGCCCGCAGGATGTTGGGTGAACGACCGGACGAGGACACCACCAGCAGGACGTCACCGGGTCGGGCCTGCGACTGGAGCTGGTACTCGAACACCGCCTCGTAGCCGATGTCGTTGGCGATGGC
This sequence comes from Nocardioides koreensis, assembly GCF_039531775.1. NCBI lineage: Bacteria > Bacillati > Actinomycetota > Actinomycetes > Propionibacteriales > Nocardioidaceae > Nocardioides > Nocardioides koreensis. The sequence goes on from NZ_BAAAQR010000003.1 coordinate 256,806, forward strand.
GCTGAGCAGCTCCGCGTTGGCGCTCAGGCTGGCGACCCGGGTGCGCAGGTCCGTGCCGTTGCGCACCCCCTTGCTGTGGTCGCACTGGAGGTGGTTGGCGATGGAGGCCGAGCCGCCGTTGCCACAGGCGAAGACCGCGGCGTCGCGCTCGTAGGCGGCGTTCAGCAGCTCGGCGGCCAGCTCCACCTGTGCGAGGTCCACCGTGGCGAGCGCCTTGGCGAGCTGCGCAGCGTAGTCGAGCGCGAAGGTGTCGGCGTGCTCGTAGTGCTCGGCCGGGAAGCGCGGCTCCAGGAATCCGGCCAGCCGGCCGGACACGGGATCCGGGACCGGTGGCGTGTCCTGGGTGCGCAGGATGCGCTCGACGGCAGCCGCGAGGTCCGGCACCGACTCCACGTCGGCGTCGCCGGTGGCCGTGCCGAGGTGGAGCGCACGCGCCCCCACCGCACGGGCCAGCCCGATGTCGCAGGCCGCGTCGCCGATCACCCACGACGCGGTCAGGTCCAGGTCGAGGGCCTCGGCCGCCGCGAGCGCCATGCCCGGCGAGGGCTTGCGATCGGCACTGATCCGGGCGAAGCCGTCGACGGTCCCGTCGGGGTGGTAGGGGCAGAACAGCCACATGTCGACGTGGGCGCCCTTCCGGGCCATCTCGGCTTCCATGTGGGCGTGCACGCGGTGCACGTCCTCGAGCCGGTAGTGGCCGCGGGCGACGCCCGCCTGGTTGGTCACGACGGCCACCGGGATGCCGGCGGCGTTCAGCTCCGCGACCGCCTCGATCGCCCCGTCGATGAAGACGACGCGGTCCACCGAGCCGACGTAGCCGCTGTCGACGATGATGGTCCCGTCCCGGTCCAGCAGGACGCCCGCCCGGCTCATCTGTTGCCCTCGTTCATCACAGTTGCCCCCTCGTGTGGTGCGCAGTCGTGTACGTGCTGGGTGGAAGGCTCAACCGACGGCGGGCTGGTCCACGGGAAAGATCTGTCGCCCCGGCTGCACCGGCTGGTCACGCCACAGCGCCCACGGACTGATGCCGTGCTTGTACGCCGTCTCCAGCGCGGTGCGCTCCTTGAGCGTGTCCATGGGGGCCCAGAAGCCGTCGTACCTGGCGGCGAGCATCTTGCCCTCGCGTGCCGCGCGCAGGCACCCGTCCATGACCAGGTCGTCGCCCTCGTCGAGGTAGTCGAAGATGCCCTGCCGGAGGATGAAGTAGCCGCCGTTGATGCACATCGCCATGTCGGCGACCGGCGTCAGTCCGGTGACGCGGCCGTCCTCGGTGAGGTCCACGACGTGGAAGGAGTCCTGGGGCTTGACCGCCAGGAACTGGCCGACCGCTTCGGTCTCGAGGAAGTCGTCGATGAGGTCGTTCATCGGCGCGTCCGTCAGCACGTCGCCGTAGTTGGCCAGGAACACCGAGTCGTCCTCGAGGTAGGGGCGCACGCGCCGCAGCCGCTCGCCGATCGCGGTGTCGATGCCGGTGTCGATGAAGGTGATGGTCCAGTCGCTGATGTCGGTGCCGAGCATCTCGACGTGCTTCCCGCCCTTGGTCAGCACGAAGTCGTTGGACGTGGCCTCGTGGTAGGTCAGGAAGTAGTCCTTGACCGCCTGTGCGCCGTGGCCCAGGCAGAGGATGAACTCCGTGTGCCCGAAGTGCGCGTAGTAGCGCATCACGTGCCACAGCACCGGTCGGGTCCCGATCGGCATCATCGGCTTGGGCAGGGACTGGTTGTCGGCACGCATCCGCATGCCCAGTCCTCCGCAGAACAGCACTACCTTCATCTCAAAGCTCCCGTGACGGTTCAGAAGATCTCGAGCTCGGGCAGGGCGACGACGAGCTTGCCGCCCCACTCGCGGACGTACTCCAGCTGGGCGCTGATCTCCTTGCGGAGGTTCCAGGGCATGACCAGCACGTAGTCGGGCCGCGCCTCGGCCAGCGCCTCGACCGGGTGGATGGGGATGTGGGTTCCCGGCAGGAACTTGCCGTGCTTGTGCGGGTTGCGGTCGACGCTGAACTCCATGAGGTCGCTGCGGATCCCGCAGTGGTTCAGCAGCGTGTTGCCCTTGCCGGGCGCCCCGTAGCCGACCACCTTCTTGCCGTCCCGCGCACAGGCGATGAGGAACTCCAGGAGGTCGTTGCGCACCTTCGCCACCGCACCCGCGAAACCGTAGTGTCCGGCCACGGTGTGGAGGCCGGCCGCAGCCTCTTCGGCGAGCACGGCCTCGACCGCCGCGCTGGCGGGGACGGCGGACTCGGTGGGCATCGACCACGTCCGCAGCGAGCCTCCGTGCGTCGGGAGCTCCTCGACGTCGACCACGGTCAACCCTGCCGCGGCCAGCACCCGCTGGGTCGTCAGGAGCGAGAGGTAGGAGAAGTGCTCGTGGTAGATCGTGTCGTACTCGTTGCCGTCGATGAGGCGCAGCAGGTGCGGGATCTCGATGCTGACGTAGCCGGTGTCCGCGACGAGCGCGCGCAGGCCCTTGCTGAAGTCGACGATGTCCGGCACGTGGGCGAAGACGTTGTTCGCGACCACGAGGTCGGCCCTGCCGTGCCTCTCGGCGACCTTGGACCCCGTCTCCTCGCCCAGGAACATCACCTCGGTCGGCACGCCCCTGGCGACGGCGGCCTCGGCGACGTTCGCGGCCGGCTCGATCCCCAGCGACCGGATGCCCCGGGCGACGCTGTGCTGGAGCAGGTAGCCGTCGTTGCTCGCGACCTCCACGATGAACGACTCGTCGTCCAGGCCCAGGCGGGCGGCGGCGAGGTCGATGAACTTCTCCGCGTGGCGGACCCACGAGTCGGAGTACGACGAGAAGTAGGCGTAGTCGGTGAAGATGTCCTCGGCCGGGATGTAGGCGGGCAGCTGCACCAGCAGGCACTGGGAGCAGACCCGCACGTGCAGGGGGTAGAAGGTCTCCCCCTGGTCGAGCTGGTCGGCCGACAGGTAGCTCTCGCAGGGCGGCGACATCCCGAGGTCGACGAACGTGTGCGTGAGATCGGCCCAGCACAACCGGCAACGAGGACTGCTCATAGAGGGTATTTCCTTCGTCGAGACGCGTTCACACGCCCGTCGCGTGTGATATTCGAGTCTCGAATCCGACCGCGGAGGATGGGCCGATGGAGTTCGCAAATACCGCAATCCGGGGACTGGTCCACTTCAGCGGACCCGTGCACCGGGACTCCCGGGGCTTCTTCAGCCGCACGTTCGACGCGGCGACGGCCCGGGAGGCGGGGATCGACCCGGACGCGTTCGTGCAGGACAGCCTGTCGCGCTCGGCCCAGGGGGTCCTCCGCGGCCTCCACCTGCGGGTGGGACACGGCGAGGGCAAGCTGGTCCGGTGCTCCAGCGGGGCGGTCTTCGACGTGGTCGTCGACCTGCGTCCGACGTCGCCGACCTACCGCACCTGGCTCTCCTTCGACCTCGACGGCGAGTGCCAGAACTCGATCTACATCCCGCCCGGGTGCGCCCACGGCTTCCAGGCGCTGACGCAGCCGGCCGACACGTCGTACCGGATCAACCGTCCGCACGACCCCTCCGAGGACCTGACGATCGCGCACGACGACCCAGAGCTCGCCATCCCCTGGCCCCTGCCGGTCACGGTGATGTCCGAGGCCGACCGTGCGGCCAGGCCGCTGTCCGAGCTGGCGGACCGGCTCGCGCTCGTCCGGGCGACGCCGTGACCCCCGAGGTTCGTCGCCGCCTGGCGATCCGGACCGCTGCCCTCGCCGGGCTCTGCTACCTGGCCCTCACCATCATGGTCGCCACCGGCACCACCCAGCACCTCGATGACGCCGTGCGCCAGTGGTTCCGGCCCGACGACGTGTGGGGTCAGGCCCAGATCCGGACGGGGCCCACCATCGACGCCCTCGAGCCGCGGCGCGTCTTCGCGGTCCTCGCCGTGGTCGGCGTCGGCGCGTCGGTCCGGAGGCGGACCTGGCGCCCGCTCGTCTTCACCGCCGGGGTGGCGCTGACGGCCAGCGTGCTGACCCTCGTCAGCAAGTACGCGACGGACCGCCCGGATCCCAGTGCGGACAAGTTCACCGGCGGGAGCTACCCGTCGGGGCACATGGTCGCCGACCTCGTCTGCATGGGCTGCGCTGCGATGGTGCTCTGCTCACGGACGCGGTGGTGGATGTGGGCGCTCGCCGGGCTGGTCTCCGTCGCGATGGCCCTGTCGCTGCTCTTCGCCGCCGCGCACTGGTTCACCGACGTGCTGGGAGGAACCCTGCTGGCCGTGGCCGTGCTGGCGGCCGCCAGCGCGGTCCCGCTGCGGTCGGCCCTCGGTCCTCGCCCGGGGAACCGGTCGGCTACGAAGACTCCCGACCCGCGATCGGCTCGTGGCCCAACGCTGCGCAGTGCTCGGTGAGCGCCATCCGCAGCTCGTAGCGCCAGATGACGCAGCCCACGACTCCGGCCAGCACCAACCCCCAGGTCGACCCCGCTGCGCCGTCCACGGCGGCGCCGAGGCTGCCGCACACCAGGTACAGGGCGGCGTTGCTGAGCTGGGCCGCCAGGCTGCGCCTCGAGGCTCCCAGGGCCCGGACACCCGCCGCCGCGGCGTTGAGGAAGCAGCCCGTGACGAGGACGGCGGTCATCGGCACCAGCAGCGACCAGGCCGGCTTCCACAGGTCCGCCAGCAGGAGCTCACCCGGTCCCTGGGGCAGGATGACGTAGACGGCCACGCCCCACGCCGTCGCGGCGACAGCCGGGACCAGGCCGAGCCAGAGGCAGAACCGTTCGAGCCGCTCGGGCGCGCGGTCCAGCACGTGTCCGGCCTCGGGGATGGCCACCTGGCTGACCCCGCTCAGCAGGACGAGGAAGGGCCCCATGAGGATCTCCGCCGCCCGGATCTCACCGACGGCCGTCAGCCCGGCGATCGCCCCGACAGCGAACATCCGCACCTGCCGGGCACCTCCGACGCTCACGTTCTCCGCCAGGTAGCGGCCGCCGAGGTCCCGGTGGTCGACCAACCAGGCGCGCACCCGGCGCAGCTGCGGCCGGATCCGGCTCTGGGCCAGGCCGACGAGCGCGGCCAGGGTGGCGGTGCCGCCGAAGGCCAGGACGCAGGTCACGTCCGTGGCGCGCCCGGTCGCGACCAGGGCGAGGACCGCTCCGATCTGGAGGACTGCCCAGACCAGGTCGTTGACGAAGGCCTTGTCGCCCCTGCCCTGCGCGAACCAGGCGAACCGGTAGCTGTCCTGGAGCAGGATCCCCGGCAGGCCGAAGCCCAGGGCGACCAGGCCGGCTCCGACCGTCGACGGGAGGGCGAGGCCGACCGCGATGCAGCCGAGCCCGGCGATGACGCCCGAGACGAGCGCCGTCGCGGTCGACGCGGCCACGGCCTGGCGCCAGGCCGATGGCTGGACTCCGCTGAAGCGCACCAGCAGCGGGTCGGTCGACGGGCCGCGCGAGGCCGCGAGGACGAACCCGAACGTGACGAAGGCGAGGGAGAACGCACCGAACCCCTCGGGGCCGAGGCTGCGCGCGACGAGGAGCCCGAGGACCAGGTTGCCCAGGCTCGAGATCCCCTGGTCCGCGACTCCCCAGCCGAGCCGCCGGAACAGGCCCATGGACCGCAGCCCGGCCCGACCTGCGTCGGCACCGTCGGGCGGGCCGTCCGCGTCGCCCGCGGGGTGGGTGCTCGAGCCGGCCGAGGACGGGGAGCGCATGGTCACGTCCGTCTCCCGGTCCACTCCGGTGCGAGCAGCGCCGCGGCGACGGTCAGGTCGAGGAGGTACGGCGAGGTGGACCCGAGCCCGCTCTCCGTGAACGAGGCGGTCAGGCAGTAGACGATCAGGAACAGCGCGACCGCACGCTGCGGGCTCCGGGGCCGCGTGGCCGCCATCAGCAGCAGGACCAGGATGATCGTCGCCTGCACGATGATGCCGAACCAGCCCTGGTCCAGGTAGGTCGCCACCCAGTTGCTGTCGACCGGCAGGCCGTTGAAGGACTGGTTGGACAGGCCCGAGCCGAACATCTCCTCGATCCTCGGTCGCGGCGTGTCGAAGACGACGGACCACACCTTCGTGCGGCCGGTCAGCTGCCCGGCCTCCTCGGCGCTCTGGCCGCGCAGCGCCCAGGCCGTCAGCTGCGGCGCGAACAGCGTGGCGACCCCCACGGCGCCGACCGCGCCGAGGGCCGACGTACGACGCACCCGCACGTGCCCGAGGAAGAGGCTCGCGCCGGCGACCACGAGCCCGACCAGGCAGGCGACCAGCGCGGTCCTGGTGTGGGTCCCGACGAGCACGGCGCCGGCGGCCACGAGCGTGAACAGCATGTGCCTCCCGGTGATCACGCGGCACAGCCACAGCACCGTCGAGGTGCCCAGCAGCACCGCCGCGTAGTGGGCGACCTGGGTCGGCGGTATCGGCCAGAGCACACCGGCGAGGCGCCCCTCGAAGGCGAATGCGAGCCCCGGCGCGATCGCCGCCCCGAGGAAGACCGAGCCGAGGATCACCCACAGGACGCGACGGTGGCAGCGCAGCAGGACCATGTCCGCGCGCCCCCACCAAGGCGTCAGGAGCCAGAGCACCAGGACGAACCCGGCGAGCCGACAGGCCCGGAAGGTCGAGCTGAAGGCGAAGACGTTGTGGATGCTGACCATCAGGGCCACGACGCCGAGCATCGTGAGCAGCACCAGGAACAGGTTGGGCCGCATCACTCCTCGCGGGTTCACCGCGAGGGCGAGCACCAGCGCGAGCATGAGGGCGGCCTGGGTCAGCAGCTGGCCCACGAGCTGCGGGATCGGGAGGACGGTCTGGCCGCCGATGAAGGTCAGGACGTTGAAGAACAGCGCCCCCCAGACGGCGACGAGGCGCCCGGGCACCGCGCGGACGCGCAGGTCGTCGGCCGCGCGCACCCGCCGGCCGGGGGCGAGGGTGCTCAAAGATCCGCTCACCGCGAACCCTTCTCGGCCTCGGTCCAGCCGGAGCCCGCCGGGTCCGGCCGGCCCAGGCTCTCGTCGGTGCGGTCGGCGCCGACCAGCATGGCGAAGTCCGGCTCGAGGCCCGCCGACCGGACCAGCTCCCCGGTGGTCCGGAGCCGCTCGGCGTTCGAGCGGCCCGCGGCCACCAGGAGCACCACGCGGTCGACCCACGACGGGAGGTGGTCGACCCCCACCGCCGGATCCACCTCGGCCAGCACCAGCACGACGTCCGCCCTGTTCCACGCAGCACGTCTGGGGTGGTCCTTGGGCAGCGCGTGGCGCATGCCGGGAGCAGTCCCGACCGGCCCGCGGGCAAGGCTCGGTTGTCCCTCGGGCCGGAAGACCACGGGCTCGTCCCGGCCACCCTCTCCCGTCTCCTGCCGGGCGAGCGCCTTCTTCACGGCCGCGTCGAGGCGTCCCGAGTCGCTGAGGTCGACGAGGAAGACCTTCTTGCCGAGGCCGGCCAGGTGGGCGCCCAGGGTAGCGGTGACCAGCGCCGCCTCCTCGATCTCGTCGACGGCCACCAGGGCCAACCGGGCCGTCTTGCCCCGGGGGGCCGACACCGCGGGCTCCAGCCCGCGCACCAGGACCTGCAGGCCTCGTTCGCGGGACTCGCGTCGAGCACCCCGCCGCCACCAGGCCTTCCCACCGCGCACCTTGCGAGCGCTGTACCGCACCGGAGTGCCGAGGGCCAGGGCCACCTCCTCGCGACGGCGGACCCGGTCGGAGGTCAGGGCCTGGAACAGGACCAGCCCCATGCCGATCGCCAGGCCGCCGATCAGGCCGGACCCCGCGGTGAGGACCAGGCGCTTGACGGCGGAGCGAGGGACGGCACTGGGCGGGTCCAGGACGTGGCTCGACTCGATGATGGCGTTCGACTGGAGCTCGGCCTCCTCGACGAGCTGCTGGATCCGGCCGTACTCGGCGTTGACCTGGGACCGTCGGGACAGCGCGTCCGTGGCCCGGCTCTGGCCCTCGGGACCGGTTGCGCTCAGCGCCTCGTACTGCGTGCTCAGCTTCTCGGACTGGTCCTTCAGGGAGGCCATCTGCTTCTCGTAGCCGGCGACCAGCGCCTGCGACTGCGACTCCAGCTGGTCGGCCCGGAAGGAGAGGTAGGCCTCGGCGAGCGCCGTGACCCGGGCGACGGCAGACGCGTCGTCGGGTGCGGCCACGTCGATGACCAGCACCGAGGGGGTCAGGTCGGTCGCGGTGATCGACGCCTGGAGCTCCTCGGGCGTCATGGGCAGCCCGAGGTCCTCGATGACCGACTCCGCGACCGTCCTCGTGCGCAGCAGGCTCACATCGGTGTCCATGGCCACGGTCTGCTCGGTCGCCGGGTCGTGCGACATCAGGAGCGTGACCGTGCCGTGCCCCTTGGCCGGCATGCCGAAGTTCCACGCGAGGCCCAGCAGCAGGCCGGTGATTGCGGCCGCGACCCAGACCTTCCAGCGCCGCCGCAGCGCGGAGCGCAGGAAGTGGAGGCTGACGAACCCGGTCGCCGGGCCGTTGCCCTCGGCCTCGTCCGGATCGGGGTCCTCGATGCGCCAGGAGGTGTCGATCATCGCGGCCTCCGACGCAGGCCGGAGACATTGCTGCCGCCGGGTGCGGGGCTCGGCAGGCCGGTGAGGCGTGTGGGAAGGGCGATCTGCTGGGAGCGCTCGTGCTGCAGCAGCCGGCCGGTCGTGCGATCCAGGTTGTCCGGGTCGGCGACGATGATGCCGGCGATCCTGCGACCGGCGTCGTCGGCGGTCACCGCGGTGAGGGCCAGCTCCTCGGCGGTCGCCGACCCGGAGGAGACGGCCAGGATCGTGACCGAGGTCTCCGGCAGCTCGACCAGCTCCGGCTTGCGTCGGTCGACGACTGCCAGGACGACCCTCAGGTCCGCGTCGTGCCTGTCCGTGACGTGGGCGTCGACCAGGAGTCCCGGGCGGACCTCCGCGCTTCCCTGCGAGCAGGCCGCCCACAGCGGCGCCGCGGACTCGTGGCGCTGACCGGCCACCAGGGCCGTCCGGACACCGGACGAGGCGGCGTACGCCGCGAGCTGCGGTCCCATGGCCAGTCCCCGCAGGTCCTCGGAGAGGGCGATCACCGTGATGGACATCGGTGGATGCGCGGCCTCGTCCCCGTCAGGCAGCCGTCCGAGGGGTGAACCGTCGAACACGAGCTGGTGGAGCGCCTGTCTCAGTGCCCAGGCGTCGACCGTGCCCGGCGCGTAGGTCTCCAGCAGGGAGGCCCAGCCTGCGACCGCTCGCGGCACCCGGCTGCGGATGGAGGCGATCACGGGACTCCCCAGCGCGTCGGCAATCTCGTCGCGGTAGCGCAGCTTCCGGTCGCGCTTGCCGAGCAGGGTCAGGATGATCGCCGCGATGGCCCCGACGACGACGAGACCGAACAGCGAGAAGGCGATCGCCCTGCCGACCAGCCCGGGTCGCTTCGCCGGCGTCGCCTTCTGGATGATCGTGGCGGTGCCGTCGGGCTGGCTGACCGCCGTCCGCTCCTTCACCTGGTCCAGCTGCAGGACCAGGCCGGCCTCCTGGGCGGTCAGCTGGGCCAGCGCGGCGGCATCCGCCTTGCCCTGCTCGGACGTCGGGTCCTCGCCCACCTTGCGGGCCTGGGTCTTCTTGATCTCAGAGGCGACGGTGGCCATGCTGTCGCGCAGCTCCTGCTCGCGCTGGTCGAGCGCGGCCAGCTCGGTGTTGGTCAGCGAGCTCGACGCCTTCGTCACGTACTCCACCTCGGAGGCCGCCACCGCGGCGGCCAGGGCCTCGGCGTAGTCGGGGGTGCCGGCTCGGGCCACGATCTCGAGCACGTCGGCGGTGGGCGCACTCACCTTCACGCGCTTGGCCAGGGCCTGCACCGACAGCGACGGCGTGACGGCCTCACCGGCGGGGCCGAGCACCGCGTCGCTGGTCGCGATCCGGATCTCGGTCTTGACGTCCCGGGCAGGCGTCTGACCGTCTGTCTGCTTCACCGGTGGGAGCAGCACCTGGGCGGTGCTGGCGTACGTCGGCGGACGGAGCACGACGAAGCACAGCCCGGCCGCGACACCCGCAAGGGCTGCCAGCGCCAGCACCAGCCGGTGCCGGCGAAGGATCGAGAGCGTCGAGCGCAGGTCCACGGACTGCTCAGCCATGGGTCACCGCCTCCTCGGTGGTCGTGCGGGGCTCGGGCCCGAAGTCGAGGGTGGAGCGCAGCTCGACCGACTCCTCGAGCACGCCGGACCCGATGAGGGTCGTCGTCGGGATCCGCTCGCCGAACCGGGGCGAGTACCACCCGAGGACTGGGTGCGCCTCGCCGCGGTGCGCCGTCCATCGCAGCTGTTCCGGCAGGTGCAGCACCGCCGCACAGGTCCCTCGCTCGCTCGGCCAGCTCAGCTCGGCGGCCGCCCCCACCAACCGCACGTCGACCTCCGGCCCGACATGGAACGCGAGCCGCAGTCCGTGCGAGGCCTCGCCGGTCACCTCGTCGAGGATCGCCAGGCTGCGCGTGCTGCCGTCCAGGGTGACGGTCCGGGTGTGCCGGAGGGTCGGGTCGAGCCGGGCGTAGCCCGTGTGGTGCGCGGTCCACGTCTGCACCGGGTGCTCGCCGATGTCTGCCCCGGTCACGTGGCCGTCGGTGTGGGTGCTCCACAGGAAGGGTCCGGTCTCGACGGACTGGCTGGTCCCGTCGACCTCGATCGTGTTGTGGGCCAGCGTGGACCGGAAGTAGCTCCGCCACGCCGGCTCGCCGTGGTAGCAGTAGGTGCCCGGGTCGACCAGCACGTCGACGCCCCCGTGCCGCACCTCGACGGACAGTGCGTCGGCGTGCGCATGGGCCGCGATCGACAGGAACCCGTGGGGGCCCCCGTCGCACCGGCACCAGATCTCGGGCCCGTCCCCGGCCGGCGTCCGGAGCAGGTACATCCCGGCGTCGGGGAAGGCACGGGGAGCGGTCTCCGGTCGGCGCATGCCCACGGGACGGTGCGGCACCAGCGCGGCCGTCGTGACGGCACCGACGCTCGCGGCGGTCGTCGGCCACCAGGGTCGTGGGTCGACCAGGGCGGCGCCCAGGCCCAGCAGCGAGCCCCAGGGTTCCGCGTCGGGGTCGTCGAGGACGAGCGCGCGGCCCTCGTCGCCGTCGCCCTGCCGCGGCGGCCGTCCGGTCTCGTCGACCATGGCGGCGGCCGCGTCGAGGGACGCGGCGAGCAGGGCCCAGGTGTCGACCAGCAGGGGATGGCCGACGGCTTCGCTCTCGACGGCGGCGACCAGGCCGAGCTCGGTGACGAAGCGGTGGTAGTCGGTGGCGAGCTCGCGGTTCACCCCGCTGTCGAAGGTGTTCGCCCGGAGCTCCCGCTGGAGCCGTCGGGACGCGTCCTCGCGCCAGGCGTCGCTCTCGGCGTACCACGGGAAGGCGCAGGCGGCCGCGAGCCGTCCGGCTTCCTCGGCCACGACGTGGTTGTTGGCCGACGAGCCGCGGCTGCGGAACGCGGAGAGGTAGTGCTGGTGCCACCAGATCTGGCGCAGCGCGTCCTCGTTGGTGTCGAAGAGGTCCTCGACCTTGGACCAGTCGTCGAGCAACCGGCGCACCCAGACCCAGCTCGTGAGCCGCACCCCGAGCTCGATCCCGCTGGTCCAGTGCACGCCGGACAGGAACGGGTTCTCCGCCCACCAGGACCGGAGCTGCTCGTCGACGAGCAGGGCGTAGGCGTCGTCGGACGTCAGCCACCAGGCGGTCGCCAGGACGGTCAGGTGGTGGTGACGCGAGAGCTCCCACACCGCCTTGACGTTGCCGGTCTCCTGCTCGTCGCGGTGGTTGATGCGGAACGCGAGCCGGTCCTGCGGGGCCCGCCGTCCGGTCACGGGGTCGCGGAACCAGTCCGGCCGGACGATGTCCTCGCGGGGGGTGCCGAGCAACGACCAGTGACCGGCCACGAGCCGGTCGGCGGCAGCCACCACCGTCCGCCGTGCCTCGGCGGGGACCTCCTCGCGCGTCCCCGCGGGCAGCGGCGTCGGGAACACGCGGCAGTCGCGCAGGCCACCGGGAAGGCCGGAGGCTGCTCCCGGGAGGACCTGGCGGCGTGCCCAGGTGGCCCGTCGCGCTTCGTCCACCACGCGGCCCGCGACCTCGGTGGCGGACATCTGGCGGAGCCGCTGGGCGTACCAGCCCAGCTGCCGGCTCACAGCATCACCCGCTGACCGGACACGAGGCTCTGCTCGGTGGCGATCGTCGCCCGGGTGGTGGCCACCAGGGACCCGGCGTCGATCGGCATGGGCGACCCGGCGCGGACGGCCTCCACGAAGGCGGCCAGCTGGGCACGCTGGCCCTTGTCCTGCCCACCGAGGGCCCGCTTGACGTCCTTGCCGTCGCGGCTCCACACCGTGGCCCGGGTGAAGTTGTCCAGGCGGGCGTTGCGGCCGCCTCCGGTGACGTCGAAGGTCTCCTTGGGGAACCGGCTGTCACCGCCCGTGACGTAGCTGATGGTCCCGAGGGAGCCGTCCGCGAAGCGCAGGCTCACCTGAAGGTCGGCTCCCCCGGGCGTCTGGCGGGCGTCCACCTCGACCGGCGGGTGGCCGATCCAGGCGCCCAGGGTGTCGATGAAGTGGCCGCCCTCGCCGAGGAACCTCGACCCCTCGAGCCCCTGGTCGAGGTACCAGCTGCCGGCCTCGAGACGCCCGGCGTTGACGAGGTAGCGAGCGATCACCGGCGCGTCGACCGGGCCGAAGCGGCGCTGCATCTGGGTGAAGAGCGGGGCGAAGCGACGGTTGAACCCCACCATCAGCCGGTCGTTCCCGGTCCGCTCGACCGTCTCGACGACCCGGTCGAGCTCCGCCTCCGACAGGGCGAGCGGCTTCTCGACGAAGACGGCCTTGCCGCGCTCGAGGGCCCGGCACACGAAGTCGGCGTGCGAGTGGTGGCGGGTCGCCACGACCACGGCGTCGATCGTCGGGTCGTCGAGGACGACCTCGGAGTCGGTCGTCACCGTTGCGAAGCCGAACTTCCGCTGCGCGTTGACCGCGGACAGTGCCCGGGTCGTCGCGACGGTGGCCAGCGTGGCCCCCGGGTCCTTCGCCAGGTGGGGCAGCAGCATCGACGACGCGTAGTTGCCGGCCCCGATGAACCCCAGCCGGACGGTCGGGCCGCTCGCCGGCCGGGGGTGTGACACGGCAGCCGGCGTACGGGTCAGCGTCCGGGCGGCGGGCTCGGACGCCACGTGGGCCGCGGCCGGCGAGGGGTACTCGAGCAGGAAGCCGACCCCGTGCAGGGCGCCGGTGCGCAGCTGCTCGTAGACCTCGGTGGCCTCGGTGACGGGGTGCACCCCGGACACGAGCGACGACACGTCGAGCGACTCGGCGGCGATCAGGTCGACGAAGCACTCGAGGTTGCGTCGTTCGGTCCACCGCACGTAGCCGGCGGGGTAGTCGATCCCGTCCAGCTCGTAGCGGTCGTCGTACCGCCCGGGGCCGTAGGACCGGGAGAACCGGACGTCGAGCTCCTTCTCGTAGTAGTCGTTCCACGGCAGGTCGAGGCGCGTCTTGCCGATGTCCACGACCCGCGCCCGGTCCCTGGCGAGCCGCGCCGCCAGCTCGACCGGCCCGTTCGAGCTGCCGCCGGCCGCGAGGAAGACGTGGTCGGCCCCCAGGCCGCCGGTCGCGGCGAGCAGGACCTGCTCGATGTGGGCCGCGCCCTCCGCGTCGGGTCCGGCGCAGGCGATGGCGCCGGCCTTCACGGCCATCTGGCAGCGGTCCTCGACGGTGTCGACGCCGACGACCCGCACCCCGGCGGCGACCAGCAGCCGGACGACCAGCTGGCCGACCAGCCCGAGGCCCACGACGCAGGCGGTCTCGCCCAGCTGCACCTCGGCGCGGCGGACGCCCTGCATGGCGATGGCGCCCACGGTGGCGAAGGCGGCGTGCTGGGGTTCGACACCGTCCGGCACGCGCACGCACAGGTTGGTGGGCACCCAGTTCACCTCGGCGTGCAGCGCGAACTCGTTCCCGGCGGCCGCGACCACGTCCCCGACCGAGAACTCCTCGGCCCCGGCGCCGACCTCCACCACGACGCCGCACAGCGAGTAGCCCAGCGGGGTGTAGCTGTCCAGCCGGTTGATCGCCTTCTTGTACGCCGCGACCGGTCCCTGCTGCGCGACCGAGTCCATCAGCTTGCGCACCTGGTCGGGCCGGGCGCGTGCCTTGCCGAGCAGGGACATCCGGGCCTCGCTGACCTTCATCAGCTCGGTGCCGGTGGAGATCAGCGAGTACGACGTGCGCACGAGCACGCCCCCCGGCCGGCAGGCCGGGGCGGGCGCGTCGAGCACCAGGAGCTCACCCGAGCGGTAGTTCTGGGCCACCTGCTTCATGTCACCTTCTGTCTCTTCGAGTTCCACTGGTCGTGAGGGGCTCAGGCCGCGCCGACGCCCGCAGAGCGCGCGTTCCGGTACCACAGCTCGAGGCTGAGGAGCTGCCAGATCTGCTTGGACTGGTCGCGGCGGCCGCTGCGCTGGTCGGCTATCAGCCGCAGCAGCGGGTCGCGCCGCAGGAAGCCGGTGGACACCAGCTCGCCGCCCACGAGCGCGTCGTCGACGAGCTCCCGCAGGTCGTTGCTGACCCAGGCCCGCAGCGGCGCCCCGAAGGACGCCTTCGGGCGGTCGATGATCTCGTCCGGGATCCACGCTCGCGCGGCCTGCTTGAGGGCGGCCTTCTGGACCCGGCCGTGGATCTTGGCCGACCCCGGCAGGGAGAACGCCGCCCCGAACACCACCGGATCCACGAAGGGCACCCGCACCTCGGTCGAGGCCGCCATGCTCGCGCGGTCGGTGTAGGTGAGGTTGAGGCCGGGCATGAACAGCCGCGAGTCCGCCAGGCACATGCGGCTGGTCTGGTCGGGCAGCTCGTTGTCCTCGTACAGGACGCGGTGGTCCTCGATCACGGCGTCGACGTGACCCGCCAGGTCGGGATCGAGGAGGTCGGCCAGCTCGTCGCGCCCGTACAGCGTGTAGCTGCGGCGGAACGCCTCCTCCTCCGGCAGCTCGGCGAAGGTGAGGAACCGCTGGGCCCACCGCACCGAGCGGATGCCGCGACCCCGGGCCACGACCGGGAGCCGGCCCACGAGCGGCTCGATCACGCCGGTCCGCAGCGGTCGCGGGACGCGGCGGTAGCGCTCGCCCAGCAGGCAGGCCAGGTGCTTGCGGTAGCCGCCGAAGAGCTCGTCGGCGCCCATGCCGGAGAGCAGCACCTTGACCCCGGCGTCGCGCGCGGCGTCGCACATGAGCAGCGTGTTGAGGGCCGCCGGGTCGCCGATGGGCTCGTCCAGGATGTCGACCATCCGCGGCAGCAGGTCCACGACGTCCGGCTGGATCTCGATCTCGTGCAGCCGGATCCCCAGGTGTGCCGCCATCCGGCGGGCGTAGTGCGCGTCGTCGGGCATGGCCTCCAGGCGCTGGTCCTCGGCCCGGAAGGCGATCGAGTAGGCCTCGATGGCGGGGTCGTGCCGGTGCGCCAGCGCGGTCACGATGCTGGAGTCCAGGCCGCCGCTGAGGAAGGAGGCGACCGGCACGTCGGCGACCAGGTGGGCCGCCACCGACGACTCGATGGTCTCGCGCAGGTCCACCGGTGGTCCGCTCGCGGCTCGGGTGGCCACCTCGGACGGGTTCCAGTACTCCCCCGACACGCTCGAGCCGTCCCGGCGGTACTCGGTCCAGGACCCCGCGGGCAGCTTCTGCACCCCGCGGACCGCGTCGTACTGGGGCGGCAGCCAGTAGTAGAGCGCCGAGGCGACCATGGCCGCCGGATCGACGCTGAGCTCGGTGCCGAGTGCCGAGACGATCGCCTTGAGCTCCGAGGCGAACACCACGCCCTTGCCCCGGCGCATCGTGTAGAGCGGCTTGATGCCGAGCGGGTCGCGGGCCACGGTCAGGCTGCCGGTGCCGGCGTCGTGGACGGCGAACGCGAACATGCCGCGGAAACGCGGGAGCGCGGCCGGCCCCCAGGCCCGCCACGCCTCGAGCACGACCTCGGTGTCGGAGCTCGTCGCGAAGGCCACGCCCCTGCCCTCGAGCTCGCGCCGGATCTCGCGGTAGTTGTAGAGCTCGCCGTTGTAGGAGAGCGTCAGCCCGCCCTTGGCCAGCGGCTGGTCGGCCGCCGTGGACAGGTCGATGATGGAGAGGCGCCGGTGCGCCAGGACGACGGCCGTCTCGGGGTCGACGAGCTCGAGCAGGCCGCACGCGTCCGGGCCGCGGTGGCCCAGGCGGTCGATCATCGCGTTGACGACGACCTTGCCGTCCGACTGCTGGTAGCTGCCCGCCACTCCGCACATGCGTCAGGCCCCCGTCCCCGCCTCGACGTCGTGCCACGCGTCCGAGCGGATCGGCTCGTCCGCCTCGACGGGCGCCCGGGTCCGGTGGGTCAGCTCGTCGAACACCGCGACGTAGCCACCGCACTGGTGGCTCCACGCGAGCTCCTGCTCCACACGCTCGCGGCCGCGACGGCCCATCTCGGCCCGCCGCTCGGGCTGGTCCACCAGGTCGAGGATCGCGTCGGCGTAGGCGTCGACCCGGTTCGGCTCCACGTAGACCGCCGCCTCCTGCGCCGACACCCGGGTCTCGCGCAGGTCGAAGGCGACCACGGGCAGGCCGAAGGCCATGTACTCCATGGTCTTGTTCATCGTGGAGACGTCGTTGAGCGGGTTCTTCGGGTCGGGACACAGCCCGACGTCCGCGGTCGACAGCACGGCGGCGACGTACTCGTCCGGCACCCGCCCCGGGAGCTCGACGTACTCGTGGAGCCCGAGCTCGTCGCGCTGGGCGACCAGGTCGTCGTAGGAGTCCCCGGCGCCCATCAGCGTGAACGCGATGTCGGTGCGGCCCAGTCCGTGCACGATCCGGTCGGCCGCGGCCAGGGCGAGGTCGACGCCGTCCTGGGGACCCATCACGCCGAGGTAGGCGACGAGGTGCTCGCGGCCCCGGCGCCGTGCCGGGTCCGCCTCGCCCCGCCGGAGCCGCTCGGGATCGGGGCCGGTCCGCACGACCGTGACGTGCTCGGGCGGCTTGCCGCCGCGCTCGACGGCGATCGAGGCGTAGGACTCGTTCGTCGAGGTCACCCGGTCGGCGGTGCGGAAGGTGGCCCGCTCGAGGGCCAGCAGGCCCCGCAGCGGCAGCCGCGCCCCGTCCGGAAAGCGCGACTCGTAGAGCTCCGGGCAGAGGTCGTGGTGGTCGAACACGAACCGGGTGCCGTCTCGCAGCCGCAGCCAGCGGGCGAGCGGCCAGAAGACGTCGGGCGGGTTGCAGGCCTGGACCACGTCGAAGCGGCCGCGGCGCCGGCGCGCCTGCAGCGCCAGGCGCGCGGTGGCCAGGAACGACCAGGCGTACTCCACGACGAACCCGGCGGCGCGGCCTCCCGGGGCGTACGGCGGGTAGGTGTGGATCGCCACCCCGTCGATGACCTCGTACTTCTTCGAGGTCTTGCCCCGCGGACAGATCACGGTGACGTCGTAGCCGGCGCCGACGAGGGACTGGCACTCGAGCCACACGCGCCGGTCGAAGGGGACGTGCAGGTTCTGCACGATGATGAGCACTCGGGGTGCCGCAGACCGTGGGTCGCGGCGGCGCCACTTCTTCACCAGCCGAGCCCCTCGTAGCCGGCGAGCTGCTCGACGTCGCTCCCGAGACGACCGTGGAGGTCGAGGACCAGGGTCGGCGACGCGGCGACCAGGGCGGAACGCACGGCGGGTTCGGACGACGACACGACCGCGACCGCCGCACCCGCCAACGCCTCCTCTGGGGTGCAGGCGAGCAGCCGGCTCAGGTGTGGCAGCTTCGCCTCGACGTGCCGGCGGTTGGCGCCCACCAGGCGGTCGGGGTTGATGATCGGGTCGTAGATGCGGACCTCGAAGCCCTTGCCGACCAGCCGCTCGGCGAGCTCGACGTTCGGGCTCTCCCGCAGGTCGTCGGTGTCCATCTTGAAGCTCAGCCCGAGCAGGCAGACCTGCCGGCTGTTCGAGGCGATGATCCGCTCGACCGCGTCGCGCACGACGAGCTCGTTGGTCAGCGTGGTCCCGGCCAGCAGGGGTGCGTCCACACCGCTCATCCGGGCCATGTGCTGGAGGGCGCGCAGGTCCTTGGGAAGGCACGACCCCCCGAAGGCGAATCCCGGGCGGAGGTAGGTCGGGGCGACGTTGAGCTTGTGGTCCTCGCAGAAGATGCGCATCACGTCGCGGGAGTCGACGCCGTGGAACCGGAAGATCCGGGCCATCTCGTTCGCGAAGGACACCTTCGTGGCGTGGAAGGCGTTGCAGGCGTACTTGAGCGCCTCCGCGGTGCCCACGCCGACGTGGTGGATCTCCAGGTCGAGGAACGCGAAGAGCTCCTCCAGGCCCTGCCGGGTGCTCTCGTGCGCGGTCCCCACCACCACGAAGGGCGGGGCGAAGAAGTCCTCGACACCGCAGCCCTCGCGCAGGAACTCCGGGCACATCGCCGTGCCCACGGACCAGCCGGCCGGGAGCTCGGAGGGTGCGAAGGCGGGGGCGACGACCATCTCGCCCGTGCCCGGTGGGACGGTGCTCCTGATCACCACGGAGTGGAAGCCCGAGGCCGGGGGCGAGACCACGGACATGGCTTCGCGCAGGTCGGCGAGGGCGCGCGTGATGTAGCCCAGGTCGGTCTCCCCGTGGGACCCCGACGGGGTGCCCACGCAGACCAGCGAGACGTCGGCCCCGTCGAGGGCCACGTCCATGTCCGTGGTCGCGCGCAACCGTCCCGACCTCACTCCCGCGGCCACCAGGTCGTCGATCCCGGGCTCCACGACGGGGCTCCGGCCCTGGCTGATCGCGTCCACCTTGGCGTCGTCGACGTCGACGCCGACGACCTCGTGACCGCGCGACGCCAGGCCCGCGGCCGTGACCGTCCCCACGTAGCCAAGTCCCAGGACAGCGACCTTCATGTGATCCCCCCTTGAATGAACCTCTGCGAAAGATCCTCGGAGTCCGGTCGGGCTCCTGCTCGAGGTCGCCCGGTGAGCCCGCTGTTGCGGGTACGTGGTCGAAGTTCTCTCGGGCCGGGAGCCGCTGGGGGCTATCGCTGCCGCATTCACCCAAATTAGGAACGGCCGCGAGCCTCACGTGGCTGGTGTGCCACCGTCCTCTCCCCCAGTCAGGGGATGGGTCTGACTTCGAGGGCCAGGACCTGCCGGTCCGCCGTCAGCGGGCCCGGGCGGCGTACGCCGAAGCCGCGGCGTAGACGTCGTCGACGTACGCGGTGGAGTGGTTGTAGGCGAGCACGGCCTTCTCCCAGCCGACGGAGGTCTGCAGGTCGCCGCCGGCCGCGCACAGGTAGCGCGCGGCGGTCGTGGCGGCGTCGTCCAGGTCGAGCGCGTCCGCGTGCCCGTTGCCGTCACCGTCGACGGCGTACCGGCCCCAGGTCTCGGGCAGGAACTGCATCGGGCCCACCGCGTGCTCCCACACGGCATCACCGTGCACGGCCCGGGAGGCCGGGGTGGACCGGATGGCCGCGAAGGCACCACGGCCGTTCAGCGCCGGCCCCAGGATCGGCGAGGACGAACGGCCGTCGGCCTGCAGCACGCGCCCCCCGAGCGTGCCGTGGTGGGACTCGACGTACCCGATCCCCGCCAGCGTGGTCCACCCGACGTGGCAGCCGCGGGGCGCGTGCAGCTGGGCGTGCGTGTAGGCCCGCACGGCCGGGGCGGGAATGTCCTCGGCGCGGGCGGTCCGCTGCACCCAGCGCGCGCCGACCCGCGGCGGCAGCGGGGCTCCGAGCCGGGCGGCGACGTACCGCTGGGCGGTCAGGTCCGCGTCGGCGGGGCGACCCTTCCGGTCGTGCGCCTGGAGCGCGAAGGCCCCGGCGGTGAGGACCCCCAGCGCCACCGCCAGCGCGGCGATGAGACGGAAGGACGGGGGCACGCGGAGAAGTATCCCCGCTGCGTCACACCAGTCCCAACCGCCTCAGCTGCCCACCCGGCGCGGGCCGGGTCAGCGGCCCGCCACGTGCCGCGCCGGCCTGGCGAACCGGGCCCGGCGGGTGACCTCCACGCGGCGGACGTACCGGTGCGACCACGGCTCCAGGCCACACCCGGCGCGCAGCCAGCCCTCCTGCTCGATCCGGCCCCTGAGGTGGACGAGGCTCAGCTCCCACCCGGGGCTCCAGGCGTCATCCGGCGAGAGGTCGTCGGGGTCGACGAACCGGGGGAAGGCCTCGCCCCGGACCAGCGCCGTCTCCCGGCCGTCCGGGCCCCAGACCCGGCCGACGAATCTCATGAACGCGTTGTCCGACCCGCGGTCGAGCGGAGCCATCAGGCTCGACCACCACGAACACTCCCCGGCTTCCTCGAGCTCGATCTCGAGGGTCTCCCACTTCTCGACCTGACGGCGCATGCTTCCTCCCCGTTGCGCCGGGCACCGGCTCCCGGCACGCCTGTCGTCCAGCGTCCGGGTGAGGGGCACCAGTGCGGCAGGGTCCAAGGTCGTCGGGGTCCCGGGACATCGGACCCTGACCTCGACCGCGGGTCGTGTGCTCGGGTCAGGACAGGACGACGCCGTGGCCCGAGAGCCGGTCCCGCAGGGCCTCGATCCCGTCGTCGACGTGCCAGCGCTCGGCGGCCAGGCCGCACTCCCGCGCCGCCACCACGTTGGGCTCGCTGTCGTCGACGAAGAGCACGTCGGGCGCGGCCGCGTCCAGGCGGTCGAGGACCGAGGCGAAGAACGCGGGCGCGGGCTTGGCGGCCCCGAGGTCGCAGGAGTAGAAGGACTCGTCGAACAGCTCGTCGTACCCCAGCTCCCGACGCATGTACGCCGCCCGCCGCTCGTGCTGGTTGGTCCCGAGGTGCACCCCCAGGCCGGCGTCACGCAGCTCGTGGACCACCTCCAGCGTGGTCGCCACGGTCTCGATCGTGTGCCAGACCTCGACGTACAGCTCCTCGGCGGAGACGCCCGGCGCCTCCCGGGCGAGCTCTGCGGTCAGGAGGGGCAGGAAGTCGCCGTCGCCGCTCAGGCAGGTCCGCTCCAGCTCGGTGACCGCGCGGAAGAAGTCGGCGCCGCGCTCCCCCAGGAACCCCTCCGCCGCGGCCGCCCAGCCGACGGGGTGCCGCTGCAGGACCCCGTCGGCGTCGAGGAGGACGTGCCGGATCACCGGGGTCGCCTCAGTCGGTGCCGTGCCGCTTGACGAAGTCCACGATCCGTTCGGCCAGCTCGGGCCGGCACACGATCAGGTCCGGCAGCGACACGTTCTCCTGGTTGTACGTCAGCGGGGTGCCGTCGACGCGCGAGGTGAACAGGCCCGCGGCGCGGGCCACCGCGACGGGGGCGGCCGAGTCCCACTCGTACTGGCCACCGGCGTGGACGTAGGCGTCGGTCACGTCGCGCGTCACGGAGATCACCTTCACGCCTGCCGAGCCCATCGGCACCAGCTCGGCGTCGATCTCCGCCGCCAGCGCCTCGACGAACGCCGGCGGGCGGGTGCGGGACACCGCGATCCGGGGGCGCTCGGAGGTGCGCTCCGGGACGGTCGGTGCCTGTCCGGTGTTGAAGGTCTCCCCCAGCGCCGGCTGGGCCACGGCACCGGCGGTCAGGTCACCGTCCTCCCACAGCGCGACGTGCACGGCCCAGTCGTCGCGCGGCGGCTCGGAGAACTCGCGGGTGCCGTCGAGCGGGTCGACGATCCAGACGCGCTTGGCCGTCAGGCGGGCCTTGTCGTCCTTCCCCTCCTCCGAGAGGACCGCGTCGTCGGGGCGGTGCTGGGCGAGCAGCTCCATCAGCAGCTCGTGGGCGGCCCGGTCGCCGGCGTCCTTGAGCTCCTTGCCCTCCAGGCCCTCCGCGCGGACCTCCAGCAGGCGCTCACCGGCGACGGTGGCGAGCCAGGAGGCGAGGACGTGGTCGTCGGTGGCTGCTTCAGCGGGCGGGGTGCCGGGTTCGAAAGTCACCCCGACACACTAGCGAGGCCGTTCCTAGGAGTTGAATCGCTGCTGGGTGCGTTCGAGGCCCTCGGTGACGAGGGTCTCGACGGCGTCGGCGGCGTGGTCGACCTGGAACGGCAGCTCCTTGCGCTCCACCGACGAGTAGCTGGAGAGCACGAAGTCGGCGACGTCCTGCCGCCCCGGTGGCCGGCCGATCCCGCAGCGGACCCGGAAGAAGTCGCCCGTGCCCAGCGAGGAGCGCATCGAGCGCAGCCCGTTGTGGCCGTTGTCGCCGCCGCCGAGCTTGGTCCGCAGCGTGCCGAAGCCGATGTCGAGCTCGTCGTGGATCGCGATGATCCGCTCCGGCGGCACCTTGTAGAAGGTGGCGAGCGCCTTGACCGGGCCACCGGTCTCGTTCATGTAGCAGCGCGGCCGGGCCAGGACCAGGCGCGGACCGGGCGTGCCCGGGGCACCGAGGCGCCCCTCGACCACGTCGGCCCGACCGGTCTTGTGGGCCCGCCAGGACGAGCCCAGCCGCCGCGCCAGCTCGTCGGCCACCAGGTAGCCGACGTTGTGCCGGTGCCCGGCGTAGGAAGGGCCGGGATTCCCCAGTCCCACGACGAGCCACACCTCGGTGTCTGTCATGGCAGCCTCATCGTGGGGGGAGTCCCGGCCCTTTCTACGGAAGAACAGTGAGGGTCACTCCTCGGTGGCGGCAGCCTCGTCGGCCTCGCCCTCGGCGGCGGCCTCGGCCTCCTCCGCGGACTCCTCGCGCTCGATGCCGGCCTCGGCCTCGGCCTCCTCCAGCTCCGCCTCGAGCATCTCGACCGTGGGGGCCTCGGTGATGTTGACGATCAGCGTGTCGGCGTCGACCAGCACGGTCGAGCCGGAGGGCAGCTTCAGGTCCGAGGCCAGGACCTGGGTGCCGGCCTCGGCGCCCTCGATGTCGATCTCGATGTACTCGGGGATGTGCGTGGCCTCGGCCTCGACCTCGACGGTGGCGCTCTCGGTGACGACCAGCGTGTCGCGCGCGGCCTCGCCGTTGAGGTGGACCGGGATCTCGACGGTGACCTTCTCGCCGCGGCGGACGGCGACGAAGTCGACGTGCTCGAGGTGGCGGGTGATCGGGTCGATCTGGACCTGCTTGGTCAGCGCCAGGTGGGTCTTGCCCTCGAGGTCGAGCTCGAGCAGCGCGTTCGCGCCGCCGTGCTTGAGCGCCATCATCGTCTCGTGGCCCGGCAGGGTGATGTGCATCGGGTCGTTGCCGTGGCCGTAGACGACGGCGGGGACCTTGTGCTCGCGGCGGATGCGGCGGGCGGCGCCCTTGCCGAACTCGGTGCGCGACTCGGCGGTGATCTTCTCGGCAGACATGCGACTACTCCTCGTGACCTTCGACATCTGTGGTGGTTCTGAAGCTGCGTGGCCGCCCCGGGCGCCGCGTCCCACCTGGCCGCCGGTCTCGCCGGCCGGTCATGAGAAACGCCGCGCACTCGTCTCGAGCAGCGCGGCGCACCAGTGGTCCAGCCAGCCCTGTCGATCACGGAACACCCGGACTGCGGGCGTTCCCTCGCCGAGGCAACCTGACGATCCTAGCCATGGCGGGCGCCTGAGGCGAATTCACCGCGAAAGCCCGGCGAAAGCCCGGCGACAGCCACGTGGACACGTCGTTAGGGTCGCCGGGTGTCCCTGACTCTCGCCGAAGCCCGCGCCCGCGCCGCCCTCGTCTCCGACGTCTCCTACGAGATCGACCTCGACCTCACCGGCGACGACCCCGACACCTACGGCTGCCGGACGACGCTCCGGTTCGACGCCGCCGGTCCGGAGACCTTCCTCGAGCTCACGAACGCGACCGGGCTGAGCCTGGCGGTCGACGGCACACCGGTCGAGCGTACCGGGTACGACGGGCGCCGGATCGCGCTTGACGGCCTCGCCGGGCGCACCGAGGTCGTGGTCGAGGCCCGGATGCCCTACGTCACCGACGGCGACGGCATGCACGCGATGACCGACCCCGCGGACGGCGAGCGCTACGTCTCGGCGTACCTCTCCCTCGACGTGGCGCAGCGGGTCTTCCCGTGCTTCGACCAGGTCGACCTCAAGGCGCCGATCACGCTCACGGTGGCCGCCGACCCGCGGTGGACCGTGATCGCCAACGGCCAGGTGACCTCGCGGGAGGGCGGCCGGTGGACGTTCGCCACCACGCCGCGGATCTGTCCCTCCCTGTTCGTCGTGTGCGCGGGCCCGTGGCACTCGGTGACCTGGGAGCACGCGGGCCTCCCCTTCGGCTGGCACGCGCGGCAGTCGCTGGCGGCCGAGCTCGACCGCGACGCCGCGGAGCTGGAGCGCACCACCACCGACTGCTTCGACCACTACGCGGAGCTCTTCGACGAGCCCTACCCGTTCGACTCCTACGACCAGCTGTTCGGGCCCGGGCACAACTGGGGCGCGATGGAGACGCCCGGGTGCGTGACCTACCGCGACGAGCTGCTGCCGCGCGGCCGCGTCACCGACGACCAGCGCATGAAGCGGGCGGCGGTGATCGCCCACGAGATGGCGCACATGTGGTTCGGCAACCTCGTGACGATGCGCTGGTGGGAGGACACCTGGCTCAACGAGAGCTTCGCCGACTACATGGGCTACCGGGTGGCCGAGGCCGGGGCCGGCTTCGCGGGCACCCTCGTGGCGCACGAGTCGCAGCGCAAGCCCGCGGCGTACGTCGCCGACGAGCGCCGCTCCACCCACCCGGTGGCGCCGCGGCCCGAGGACGTGCCCGACGTGGACAGCGCCTTCACCAACTTCGACTCGATCTCCTACGCCAAGGGAAACTCCTGCCTGCGCCAGCTCGTGACCTGGCTCGGCGACGACGACTTCCTGTCCGGCGTGAACGCCCACCTGACCCGCCACCGCTTCGGGAACGCCACCCTCGACGACCTCGTCGGCGCCCTCGACGAGGCCTCGGAGCGCGACGTGCGCCAGTGGGCCGAGCTCTGGCTGCGCCGGTCGGGCTTCGACACGATCGCCGTCGAGCGCGACGACGACGGGGTGCCCGTGCTGGTCCGCGAAGGCGTGCGCCCGCACAGGTTCCGGGTGACGGCCTTCCGCGCGGACGGCACCGTGGCCGGCAGCGAGCTGGTCGACCTCGCCGACTCGCCGGTCCCGCTGCCGGACTGGGCGGGGCTGGCGGTGGTGCCGAACAGCCACGGTGAGACGTTCGCCCGGTTGCGGCTGGACCCGGCCACGACGGCCTTCGTGCACGAGCAGCTGTCGCACCTCGACGACGACCTGGTCCGTACCGTCCTGTGGGCGCACGCCTTCGACGAGGTGCGGACGGGTGCGCTGTCGCTGCCGGTGTACGTCGACCTCGTGGCGCGGCACCTGTCCCCCGAGCGGAACCCGTCGCTGCTCACCGCTGTGCTCGACCGGACCCTCGGGTCGGTGCTGAGCCGCTCGGCGTCCGCGGCCGAGGTGCCGGGGCTGGTCGACGCGGTGGCCGCGGCGTGCGCCGCCGGCCTCGCCGGCACCGACGACGAGCAAGTGGCCATCGCGCTGGCCCGCGGACTGGCCGCGACCTCGCGCGACGCCGCGCTGCTCGGCTCCTGGCTGGCCGAGGGGCGCACCGACACCGGTGTCGAGCTCGACCCGGGGATGCGCTGGACCGTCGTGACCCGGCTGAGCACCCTCGGCGCGATGGACGCCGAGGCGATCGAGGCGGAGCGGCTGCGCGACGGCTCACTGGCCGGCGACCTGGGCGCCGCCCGGGCCCTCGCCGCGCGCCCGACCGCGGCCGCCAAGGCCGAGGCGTGGAAGGCCGCGCTCGAGCCCGACGTGTCGAACCGGATGTTCGAGGCGCAGGTCCACGGGCTGTGGGACCCCGAGCGGCTCGACCTGTGCGCGCCGTACGTCGACGCCTACCTCGAGCACGCCCCGGCCGTGGCCGAGCGTCGGGGCCAGGGCTTCTCGCTGGTGGTCGGTCGGGCGTTCCCGTCGCTCGAGGTCACCCCAGCCCAGCGCGACCGACTGGCCGCCGTGCTCGCATCGGGCTCGGTGCCCACCGTGCTCGCCCGCCTGTGGAACGACCACCTGGACGACCTGACCTGACCGCCGAGTCGGCGCAGTTTCACCCCGGACCCGGGCCGAGTCGGCGCAGTTTCACCCCGGACCCGGGCCGAGTCGGCGCAGTTTCACCCGCAAACCGGGTCGAGTCGGCGCAGTTTCACCCCGGACCCGGGCCGAGTCGGCGCAGTTTCACCCGCAAACCGGGTCGAGTCGGCGCAGATTCACCACCTCGCATCAGCGGTGAGTCAGCCACCGAACCCACACGGCGGGGAAACGGTGGCAGGCTCACCGCTCACCCGCGCGGGCCGGTGCGTGCGTCAGCGGTCAGCGTCGTCCGGGGCGTGCGATGGCAAGGCGGAGGAGGGAAGGCGGCCTTTGAGCGAAGCGGGCCGTCGACCGACGACAACGCAGCCAGCGTGCGTCCCGGGCGGCGCTGATCAGGCGCGTCAGGCGGAGCGCCTCGCAAGGCGGACGAGCGAAGGCGGCCTTTGAGCGAAGCGGGCCGTCGACCGACGACAACGCAGCCAGCGTGCGTCCCGGGCGGCGCTGATCAGGCGCGTCAGGCGGAGCGCCTCGCAAGGCGGACGAGCGAAGGCGTGCTGAAGGGCGGAGCGCACGTCGAGCGAGGACAACGCCGCGAGGCGCCCGCCTGGCGTGCCTGGATCAGGCGTGGCCGTCGAACATGGAGGTGACGGAGCCGTCCTCGAAGACCTCGCGGATCGCCCGGGAGACCAGCGGCCCGATCGACAGCGTGGTGAGCTTGTCGAACTCGCGCTCGGCCGGGATCGGCAGCGTGTTGGTCACGATGACCTCGCTGGCGGGGCTGTTCTTCAGCCGGTCCACGGCGGGGTCGGAGAGGATCGCGTGGGTCGCGGCGATGACCACGCCGGCGGCACCGTCGGCCATCAGCGCCTCGGCGGCCTTCACGATCGTGCCGCCGGTGTCGATCATGTCGTCCACCAGCACGCAGATCCGGCCCTCGACGTGGCCGACGACGCGGTTGGCCATGGTCTCGTTCGGGCGGTCGATGTTGCGGGTCTTGTGGATGAAGGCCAGCGGGGCACCGCCGAGGCGGGCCGACCAGCGCTCGGCGACCTTGATCCGGCCGGCGTCCGGGGAGACCACGGCGAGCCGCTGGTCGCCGTACTTCTCCCTGACGTAGTCCGCGAGGATCGGCAGCGCCATCAGGTGGTCCACCGGGCCGTCGAAGAAGCCCTGGATCTGGTCGGCGTGCAGGTCGACCGTGATCAGGCGGTCCGCGCCGGCGGTCTTGAAGAGGTCGGCCATCAGGCGGGCCGAGATCGGCTCGCGGCCGCGGTGCTTCTTGTCCTGGCGGGCGTAGCCGTAGAACGGCATGACCACGGTGATCCGCTTGGCGCTCGCCCGCTTCAGGGCGTCGACCATGATCAGGTGCTCCATGATCCACTCGTTGATCGGAGCCGTGTGGCTCTGGATCACGAAGGCGTCGCACCCGCGGACGGACTCCTCGTAGCGGACGTAGATCTCGGAGTTCGCGAACTCGTACGCCGACTGCGGCACGAGGTCGGTCCCCAGCAGGCTGGCGACCTCCTGGGCGAGCTCGGGGTGAGCCCGTCCGCTGAAGACCATGAGGTTCTTCTCGGTGGTCCGCTTCATTCCGGTCACGGGGACAGCTCCTGGATCGCCGAACAGGTGCGTTTCAGGATTGTTCCTCACCGGAGCCGGTCTGCCCAACTCCGGACCGGTCCTCGTGAGACGCGTCTCGTTCACCCTGCGGTTCCTGCCCGGTCGCCGCGGCCGCCGCCTCGGCCTGGGCGGTGCCGGGACGCTTCCGCTCGGCCCAGCCCTCGAGGTTGCGCTGGGGTCCGCCGGAGACCGCGAGCGCACCCGGCGGGACGTCACGGCGTACGACGGTCCCGCCCGCGGTGCCGGCGCCGTCGCCGATCTCCACGGGGGCGACGAAGGTGTTGTTGGCGCCCGTCTTCGCGTGCCGGCCGACCTTGGTCCGGTGCTTCTTGACGCCGTCGTAGTTGGCGACGATCGTGCCCGCGCCGATGTTGGCGCCCTCGCCGACCTCCGCGTCGCCGACGTAGGAGAGGTGCGGCACCTTGGCCCCCTCGCCGATCACGGAGTTCTTGGTCTCCACGAAGGCGCCGATCTTGCCGCGCGCGCGGACCTCGCTGCCGGGCCGCAGGTAGGAGAACGGGCCGACGTTGGCGCCCTCGCCGATGACCGCCAGCTCCGCGTGCGCCCGGACCACGCGCGCACCGGACCCGATCTCGCAGTCCTTGAGCGTGCAGTCGGGGCCGATCACGGCATCCTCGGCCACGACGGTCGCGCCGAGCAGCTGGGTGCCGGGCAGGATCGTGACGTCCGGGGCGAGGACCACGTCGGCGTCGATCCACGTGGTGGCGGGGTCCATGACCGTCACGCCGTCCTTCATCCACTGGGTGACGATGCGTCGGTTGAGCTCCCGGCCGAGCTCGGCCAGCTGGGCGCGGTCGTTGGCGCCCTCGGTCTGCATCACGTCGTCGATCGGGTGGGCGCCGACGGTGAGGCCGGCGTCGCGGGCCAGCTGGACCGCGTCGGTGAGGTAGTACTCACCCTTGGCGTTGTCGTTGTCGATCTTGGGCAGCGCCTCGAGCAGGAACTCCGCGTCGAAGGCGAGGATCCCCGAGTTGATCTCGCGGATCTCCCGCTGAGCCGCGGTGGCGTCCTTCTCCTCGACGATCGCCTCGACGTCACCCTCGTCGTTGCGGACGATCCGGCCGTAGCCGAACGGGTCCGGCACCAGGCCGGACAGGATGCTGACCGCTCGCTGGGCGGCCTCGTGCTCCTCGGCGAACGCGCGCAGGCTGTCGCCCCGCAGCAGCGGGGTGTCCCCGGTGACCACGAGCACGGTGCCGCCCGTCGTACCCGCCGCCTCGACCGCCACCCGTACGGCGTGGCCGGTGCCGTCCTGCGTCTCCTGGACGGCCAGCACGGCGTCCGGCACCAGCTCCTGGATGTGCGGGCCGACCTGCTCGCGCTGGTGGCCGACCACCGCCACGATGCGCTCGGGCTCGATCTCCCGCACCGCGGTCAGCACGTGGCCGATCATGCTGCGCCCGCCGACCGGGTGGAGCACCTTCATGGTCTTGGACTTCATGCGGGTGCCCCCGCCGGCGGCGAGGACGATGACGGTCAGGTTGTGTCGAGCATTGGCCATGCTCCCCGGGTAGGAGTCGAACCTACGTCGCTAGTCCTGATTCAAAGTCAGGCGGGCCCTGCCGGCAGACCAACCGGGGATTGCATCCCAGCGGGGATGACGGCCACAGGCTACTTGTCATCACCGGGTGTCATACGAACTGGCCGCGCGGGCAGCCCCCTCGTACGACGTCCCGGCGGCCGGACGGCACGAAGGAGGGCCGGGCATGGTGCCCGGCCCTCCCTGTCGTTCTGGCGACTGGCGCCCGTTACTGAACGGTCGCGCAGATCACCCAGACGCTCACCTTCACCGAGCCGGTGCCGTTGTAGTAGCCGAACACCTCCCAGGCGTTGCCCATCGAACCGTTGGGATCGAGCATCTGCCCCGAGGAGCTGATCAGGACGGGGTCGGAGGTGTAGATCTCGATCTGGCCCGCAGCCGTGGGGTCGCTGGAGAAGCCGCCCGACAGGGCGACCTGCCCCGGGGCGCACCGGGCGACGTCCGAGTGCTGGCCGCTGCTCCAGCCGCCGGACACCGGCGCCTTCACGACGACGACATCGGCGATGCCCGCCGGTCCCGCAGGTCCGGCCGGGCCCGTGGCGCCGGTGTCCCCCTTCAGACCAGCGGGACCGGTGGCGCCCGTGTCCCCCTTCGCACCGGCCGGGCCGGTGTCACCCTTGTCGCCCTTGTCCCCCTTCGGACCGGCAGGGCCGGCCGGACCGGCAGGGCCCGCGGGACCGGCCGTGCCCGCGGCACCGGTGGCGCCCGTGTCACCCTTGTCGCCCTTCGGGCCCTGCGGGCCCGCCGGACCCGTCTCCCCCTGCGGGCCGGGCTGGTTGATCTGGTCCCGGGTGAAGTTGTTGAAGTCGAGCAGGCCGAGCGTGCCGTTACGGACCTCGTTGGACCCCACGGCGCCGCGTCCGATGTCGCTCTTCTGGATGGTCCCGTCCTTGATGTCCTTGGAGGTGATCTGCGTCGCCGCGAAGGCGCCGCCCACCCCACCCAGGGTCACCAGGACCATCGCGCCACCGATCACCGCGCCGGTGCGGCTGTTCACGATTTCTCTCACGGTCATGCAACTTCCCCCTCGTAGTTGTCACTCGAAGCCCCGCCAGCTGCACGACCAGCCGTTCCGGCGGAGCACTGTTCGATCTGAGACCGCACACTGGCCTGTTTCACGGGCGGCGGGGGTGACCGACCGCGACCTCTACCCAATTGGGGGTACCG
This sequence comes from Nocardioides koreensis, assembly GCF_039531775.1. Lineage (NCBI taxonomy): Bacteria > Bacillati > Actinomycetota > Actinomycetes > Propionibacteriales > Nocardioidaceae > Nocardioides > Nocardioides koreensis. The sequence goes on from NZ_BAAAQR010000003.1 coordinate 287,046, forward strand.
ATCCACCAGTTCTGACGGGCTCCCGCACCGATCCGTGCCGGGGCTAGGGTCTCCCCGTGGACCTCCCCGTGATGCCGCCCGTGCAGCCGATGCTGGCGAAGTCGGTCGCGGGCGTGCCCGACCCCGCGAAGGTCGGCGGACTGAGCTTCGAGCCCAAGTGGGACGGCTTCCGGTGCCTGGTGTTCAAGGACGGCGACGAAGTCGAGCTCACCAGCCGCAACACCAAGCCACTGACCCGCTACTTCCCGGAGGTCGTGGCGGCGGTCCGCGAGCAGCTGCCCGAGCGCTGCGTGCTCGACGGCGAGCTCTTCGTCGCGCTGCCCACCGGCGACGGGGGCGCCCGGCTGGAGTTCGAGACGCTCCAGGAGCGGATCCACCCGGCGAAGTCACGCGTGGACATGCTCGCCGAGAAGACCCCGGCGTGCTTCGTCGCCTTCGACCTGCTGGCGCTGGGCGACAGGTCGTACGTCGACCGCCCGTTCGCCGAGCGCCGCGCGGCGATGGAGGAGGCGCTGGACGGCCTCACCGGCCCCTGCTACCTCACCCGCACCACCACCGACCCGGCCGTCGCCGAGGACTGGTTCCACCACTTCGAGGGCGCCGGGCTCGACGGCGTCGTCGCCAAGCCACTGGAAGCGGCGTACCAGCAGAACGCCCGCACGATGTTGAAGATCAAGCACGAGCGCACCGCCGACGTCGTGGTCGCCGGCTACCGCGAGCACAAGACGTCGACCCCCGAGCGACCGCTGCTGGGCAGCCTGCTGCTCGGCCTGTACGCCGAGGGCAAGCTGCAGCACGTCGGCGTCAGCGCGAGCTTCACCGAGAAGCGCCGCGCCGAGCTGATCGCCGAGCTCCAGCCCCTGGTCTGCCCGATCGCCGAGCACCCGTGGGGTGAGTGGCAGGAATGGGCGATCGCCAACCCCGACCGGGTGCCGGGCACCCAGAGCCGCTGGAGCGCCGGCAAGGACCTCTCCTTCACGCCGCTGCGCCCGGACCTGGTGCTCGAGGTGAAGTACGACCATATGGAGGGCCGACGCTTCCGGCACACCGCCCAGTTCAAGCGGTGGCGGCCGGATCGCGACCCGGAGTCGTGCGGATACGAGCAGCTCGAGGAGCCGGTCAGCTACGACCTCGGTAGGATTTTGGGTGTCAACGAACAGCCGGGAGGCGACCGCGATGAGTGAGAGCAACACCGAGACGTACCACGTCGTCCTGCTCGTCGAGCAGCCCCTGAGCGCTGCCGACGCGACACAGGTGCGGTCGCTGCACGAGGGCATCGACCAGCCCGTCTTCTACCACGTGCTCCTGCCCCTCGAGGACGCCGCGGCGCGGATCGAGTCCGCGATGGGCTCGCTCTCGGCCGGCGAGGTGCTCACCTCCCCCGCCATGGCGATGAACGACGTCGACCTCGAGGCCGTCCGCAAGGACTGCCAGGAGCGCTCCAACGAGGACCTCGCCTCGACGCTGGCCGCGCTGCGGGCCACCGGCGCCACCGCCGAGGGCAAGGTCTGCGGCGAGCCGCCGATCGACGCGCTGGCCGCGGAGGTCAAGCGGGTCGACGGTGGCGAGGCCATCATCCTGACCCGTCCGCACGTGGTCGCCGAGTTCTTCCACGTCGACTGGACCTCCCGCGCCCGCCGCAAGATCGGCGTCCCGGTGCTGCACCTGCTCGAGCACGAGAACTTCGACGAGCAGGCCGAGGGCTACGGCAGCGAGGGCATCACCGGCTTCTAGCCGCTCACGGCCCCGTCGGCCCACCGGCGAGCTCGACGGCGACGTCGAGGTGGCCGGCGTGCCGGGCGTACTCCGCCAGCACGTGGAAGCAGATCCACTCCAGCGTGGGCGGGTCCGCGGCGAACCGGCCCCCGGGTGAGGCCGTCACCGCCAGGTCGTGGTCGCGGAGCACGCCGCGGGTCCGCTCGCCGATCCGGCGCAGCCGCTCCGCGAGCTCCTCGGCGGTGCTCCCGGGCGCGACGTACCAGCGTCCGTCGGCGTCGGCCTCCCACGGCTCGTCGACCGTCCAGTCGCCCCACGGCTCGTCGACCCGCTCGCCGAGGAAGCCCCAGACGAACCACCGCTGCTCCATGTGCAGGACGTGGGACAGCAGCTCGATGGGCGTCCAGCCCGACGCCAGCCGCGTCGTACGCCGCTCCTCGGGCGAGAGCGACAGCACCCCGTCGATGATCTCCTCGCGCACCCAGTCGAGGTACGCCGCCCACCTCGGCGCCCCGGGCGCCCCCGACCTGGCCGGCTCGCCGGGGTTGCGACCCACCCGCTGGTCCTCGGTCACTGCTCGATCCTGTTGCCGTCGGCGTCCCAGTGCGCCTCGACCTTCTTGCTCGGCTGCACCCGCGGCGGCTCGCCGGGCATCTTGGGGTAGTCCGGCGGGTAGTTCATCTCGCCGCCCTCCGAGTCCTCCCAGAGCTCCAGCAGCGGGGTCAGGTCGTGATGCACGTCGTCGATCGACGCCCACGGGTCGCCGCCGGAGGCCAGCCGCTCCGGCACGGTGAACAGGTTGAACGCGGCCGGGTCCTCGACCTCGGCGAGCTCCTCCCACGTCATCGGCGTGGAGACCGGCGCCCCCGGGATCGGGCGCAGCGAGTACGCCGAGGCGATGGTGCGGTCGCGGCAGTTCTGGTTGAAGTCGACGAAGACCCGCTCGCCCCGCTCCTCCTTCCACCACCTGGTGGTCACCCCCTCGTCGCGCTTCTCCAGCGCCCGGCCGAAGCCGATCGCGGCGTGCCGGAGGTCGGTGAACTCCCACCGGGGCTCGATCCGCACGAACACGTGGACCCCGCGGTTGCCGGAGGTCTTCGGGTAGCCGCGGATGCCGAGCTCCTCGAGCAGCTCGCGGGCCACCCCGGCGACGCGCACGGCGTCGCGGAACGTCGTGCCGGGCTGGGGGTCGAGGTCGATCCGCAGCTCGTCGGGACGGTCGACGTCCGAGCGCCGGACCGGCCACGGGTGGAAGGTGAGCGTGCCCATCTGGGCGGCCCAGACCGGCACCGCGATCTCGGTCGGGCAGATCTCGTCGGCGGTCCGCCCCGACGGGAAGGTCACCTCGACGCTCTCCAGGTAGTCCGGAGCCCCCTTGGGCACCCTCTTCTGGTAGAACGCGTCGGCCTTCTCCCCCGGCCGTCCGATGGCCAGCTTGATCCCCGGCAGCACACCCGCGGGCCAGCGCTCCAGCGCCGTCGGCCGGTCGCGCAGCGCCCGCATCAGCCCGTCATCGACGCTCGCGAAGTACTCCGCCACCATCAGCTTGGTGACCTCGGGCGTCCGGTCGGTCGCGGGGTAGATCACCCGGCCCGGGCTCGACACGCGTACGCCGCGTCCCCCGGCGTCGACCTCGGCTGCGGCTGGCTTCGGCATGCGGCCAACCTAGCCCGTCGCTCGCCGGGTCAGCCGGCGACGCGTTCGTCGAGGATCGAGTGCGGCTGGAACGTCGGGCGCCGGTCGAGGTCCTCGGTGGCGGGCCGGACGAACTCGAACGCGGGTGTGGTCACCAGCACCCACGAGGTCACCGGGTCCTCCTGGCCGAGCACCGGCACCGTGATGCCGGAGTACGCCCCGAGCAGCGACTCGGCGCACTCGAGGTGGGCGGGCGGGAAGTGGAAGGCGTTGCGGTCCGCCTCCAGCCGGCTGCCGAGGAACGCGATCGGCCGGCCGAGCCCGGCGCCGCAGACCCCGCACACCCGCGAGAGGGCGCACTGGGTCACCCGCCGGCCGTCCAGGACGCGAGCGGTGGGGGCACCGTCGTCGCGCGGCCCGCCGTACCCGCTGGTGCCGCAGGCGAAGGGCACCGGCAGGCGCAGCTCGGGGTCGCTCGGCAGCTCGGAGAAGGCCCGGGGTGCGGGATCCATCAGTCGTGCCTCCGCTCCTGCGGGCTGCGCGTCCACGCACCGAGCTCGGTACGCCGCGGCTGCCGCTCCTCGTCGGACTTGCGCCCGCGGTCCAGGGACGGCTCGTTCGCCGTGTCCGGGCGCTCCGGCGGGGCCGGGTCGTTGCTGGAGGTCCAGCCGTTCGGGACCGAGAGCTTGATGATCGTGCGCAGCGCCTGGCCGTACTGCCGGTGCAGCGGCCCGGTGGTGTAGGGGATGTCGTACTTGTCGCAGAGCGCCCGCACCTTCTCCCCGATCTCGGCGTACCGGTTGCTCGGCAGGTCCGGGAACAGGTGGTGCTCGATCTGGAAGCCCAGGTTGCCCGAGAGGATGTGCAGCAGCGGGCCGCCGTCGAAGTTCGCCGAGCCCAGCATCTGGCGCAGGTACCACTCGGCGCGGGTCTCGTCCTCGAGCTCCTCCTCGGTGAAGTGCATCGCGCCGTCCGGGAAGTGGCCGCAGAAGATGATCACGTAGGACCACAGGTTGCGGGTCAGGTTGGCCGTCACGTTGGCAGTCAGCGTGGTCTTCCACTGCTTGCCGGACAGCGCCGGATAGACGACGTAGTCCTTGACGATCTGGTTGCGGCCCTTGCGGAAGATCTGGCGCAGCTGGCGCTTCATCTCCTTGGGGTCCTTCTCGCCCTTGCGGATCCTCTCGATGTCGAGGTCGTGCAGGGCGACGCCCCACTGGAACAGCGAGGCCAGCATCGCGTTGTAGACCGGCTGGCCGAGGTTGGCCGGGTGCCACTTCTGCTCCCGCGCCATCCGCAGGATGCCGTAGCCGATGTCGTTGTCGTGTCCGAGCACGTTGGTGAACTGGTGGTGGATGTAGTTGTGGGAGTGCTTCCACTGCTCGGCCGGCTGCGCGGTGTCCCACTCCCAGTTGCTGGAGTGGATCTCCGGGTCGTTCATCCAGTCCCACTGGCCGTGCATGACGTTGTGGCCGATCTCCATGTTCTCCAGGATCTTGGCCAGGCCGAGCAGGGCGGCGCCCGCGACCCACGCTGGCTTGCGGGTCTTCTTCGACTGGGTGCCGACCGCCAGCGTGACCCGGCCGGCCGCGGCGAGGCCGCGCTGCACCTTGATCATCCGGTTGATGTACGCCGCGTCCGCCGCGCCGCGGGACTCCTCGATGTCGGCACGGATGGCGTCGAGCTCGCGCCCGATCTGCTCCACCTCCTCCACGGTGAGGTGGGTGTACTCCTTGACGTCCGAGATGGCCATGATCAGTCCTTTCGTTGGTCGAGCAGCGAGCGCCGGCGAGCGTGTCGAGACCCGTTTCGTCGGTCAGATGTCCAGGACGCAGTCGCCGACCGCGGCGGTGACGCAGGTCTGCACGGGCTCGTTGGGCTGGCCGAACTCGTCGCCGTTGCGCAGGTCGCGCACGGTGCCGGAGACCAGCGTCAGGGTGCAGGTGTGGCAGATGCCCATCCGGCAGCCGTAGGGCATGCCGACGCCGGCCTGCTCGCCGGCCTCGAGCACCGTGGTGGCGCCGTCGGCCTCGATGGTCTTGCTGGAGTTGCGGAAGGTGATCGTCCCGCCCTCGCCGCCGTCGCCGCCGAGCTCGATGGAGAACCGCTCGAGGTGCAGGCGCTCCTCGAGCTCCGCCGCCTCGAAGTGCTCGCTGATCGCGTCGAGCATCGGGCCCGGGCCGCACGCCCAGGTCTCCCGCTCCCGCCAGTCGGGGCACAGCTCGTCGAGGTCGGCGAGCTCGAGCATCCCGTCGAGGTCGGTGTGCAGGCGATGGATGGTGAGCGAGTCGTGGCGCTCCTCCAGCTCGGCCAGCTCGTCGCGGAAGATCATCCGGTCGGGTGTCGGCGAGGAGTAGTGCAGCACGACGTCGGGCATGGCTCTGCCGTTTGCTTGGGAGCGCCGGTCCAGGGTGCGCAGCATCGCCATCACCGGGGTGATGCCGCTGCCGCCGACCAGGAACAGCATCCGGGCCGGGGGCGGGTCCGGGAGCACGAAGTCGCCCTCCGGCAGCGCCAGCCGCACGATCGTGCCGGGCGCCAGCCCCTTGACCAGGTGCGCCGAGAGCAGCCCCTCGGGCATCGCCCGGACCGTGATCGAGATGGTCCGGCCGCGGCGCCGCGGCGGCGAGCTCACGGAGTACGACCGCCACTGGAACTTGCCGTCGACCTGCACCCCGATGCCGACGTACTGCCCGGGCCGGTGGTCGTAGCGCCAGCCCCACCCCGGCCGGATCACCAGCGTCGCGGCGTCCTCGGTCTCGGGGACGACCTCCTCGACCCGGCCGCGCAGCTCACGGGCGCTCCAGAGCGGGTTGAGCAGCCGCAGGTAGTCGTCAGGGTGCAACGGGGTGGTGAGCTTCGAGCCTGCTTCGCGGACCCGGTCCCACGAGATGGTGCTGCTGGACGCCATGCATCCCCCTTGCCTGAAGCGGTGTCGCAGTTCAGTGAACAGTTGTTCTCTCAATACGTCAACCGGCTCCCGCGCCTCGGGTCACGGTGGCGTACGCCACACCCTTGCCCGCGCGCCTACGGTTGTATGCATGGGCTACCAGGTGGACAAGACCGACGAGCAGTGGCGCGAGGAGCTCTCGCCCGAGGAGTACGCCGTGCTGCGCCAGGCCGGCACCGAGCCGGCGTTCCGGGGCGAGTACACCGACACCGAGACCACCGGCGTGTACCGCTGCAAGGCCTGCCAGGCCAAGCTGTTCGAGTCCGACACCAAGTTCCACTCCGGCTGCGGCTGGCCGTCGTTCTACCAGCCGATCAGCGACACCATCGAGTACCTCGAGGACAGCTCCCACGGCATGAAGCGGGTCGAGGTCCGCTGCGCAAACTGCGGGTCGCACCTCGGGCATGTCTTCCCCGATGGCTACGGCACGCCCACCGGCGACCGCTACTGCATCAACTCGATCAGCCTGACCCTCGAGCCTGCCGACTCCTGACAAAGATCCCCCAACCGCGGGATGGCCGGGACGGCGGCGCAGCCGCGAGGCTCGTCGACATGCCCCTCGAACCCATCATCGACAGCCCGACCGACTCCCCCGCCGAGGCCCTGCGCGGGCTCTGCGGGGGCCGCGTGCACCTGCCCGGCGACCCCGGGTACGACGCGGCTCGCCTGCCCTGGAACGTCGCCGTCGACCAGCGGCCGGCCGCCGTGGTCGTGCCCCACGACGCCTCCGAGGTCGCGGAGGTGGTCCGGGCCGCGGCCGCCGCGGGGCTCCGGGTGGCGCCCCAGAGCAGCGGTCACAACGCCGCCCCGCTGGCCGAGCGCGGCCTCGACGGCGTGGTGCTGGTCCGGCTCTCGGAGATGACCGGCGTCGGCATCGACCCCGACGCCGGGACGGCCCGGGTGGTCGGCGGCACGCTCTGGCGCGACGTGGTGGCCGCGGCAGCGCCGTACGGCCTGGCCGCGATGCACGGCAGCTCCCCCGACGTGGCCGCCGCCGGCTACGTGCTGGGCGGCGGGCTGTCGTGGTACGGCCGGCAGCACGGGCTGGCCGCGAACAGCCTGCTCGCGGTGGAGGTCGTGACCGCCGACGGCACGGTGGTGCTCGCCGACGCCGACCACCACGCGGAGCTGTTCTGGGCGCTGCGCGGAGGCGGCGGCAACCTCGGCATCGTCACCGCGCTGGAGCTGCGGCTGCTGCCGGTCGCCGACGTGTACGCCGGGATGCTGCTGTGGGACCGCGAGCACGCCCCCGCGGTGGTGCGCGCGTGGTCGGAGTGGACCCGCGACCTGCCGGACTCGGTGACCACCGCGATGCGCGTGATGAGCTTCCCGCCGCTGCCCGAGCTGCCGCCGTTCCTCAGCGGGCGGCAGCTGGTCGTGATCGACGGGGCGGTCCTCGAGGACGACGACCGGGCCGCCGAGCTGCTCGCGCCGCTGCGGGCGCTCGGCCCGGAGATGGACACCTTCGGCCGGATGCCCGCCGGGGCGCTGCCGGAGATCCACATGGACCCCCCGGGCCCCACCCCAGCCGTCTCGGGCCACGCGATGCTCGGCTCGTTCGACGAGGAGGCGGTCGCCGCGCTGCTCGCCGAGGTCGGGCCCGGCACGACGACCTCGCTGCTGTTCGCCGAGGTCCGCCACCTCGGCGGTGCGCTCGGCCGCCCGGCGCCGGGTGGCGGCGTGCTCGACCACCTGCCGGACGACTACGCGCTTTTCTGCGTCGCGATCGCGCCGGTCCCGGCGGCCGCGGCCGCCGGGCTGGCGGACGCCGACCGCGTGGTCACGGCACTGCGGCCCTGGTCGACCGACCGCCGGGTGCTCAACTTCACCGAGCACGCCGTCGACGCGCGCAGTGGGTACGCCGCGGACGCCTGGGAGCGGCTGTGCCGGGTCCGGGCCGAGCTCGACCCGGCCGGGATGTTCCGCGCCAACCACCCGCTCACCTGACGGGTGGTGCGGCCTCAGTAGATGACCGGGACCAGCATCGAGCGGACCTCGACGACCCCGGCGCCGTACGCCGCGTCCACCTGCTCCTGCAGCGACCCGTCGTCGTGGACCACCTCGACGACCACGGCCGCGGGGGTGGCGTAGACGCTGAGCGTGCCCGGCAGCGGGTGCGCCTCGACCTTGCGCTGGATCTCCTGCTGCTGCGGCCCGGCGAGGCCGGCGTCACCGCTGGGCAACGGCTCCTCGGGCCGCTCGGGGTCCCGGAGGGCGTCGTAGACCTCCTCGGGGATCGCGCCGCTCACGGTCATCGTGGTGCCGTCGAACGTGCCGGTGACCTTGAACAGCCCCCAGCGCACGTCGCCGGACGTCTCGAACCTGCCGTGCTGGTCCGCCCAGTCCCAGCCCTTCAGCGGGATCCCGCGGCACTGCGGCGGGTAGGACTCCGCAACCGGCCCCAGGCAGAGCTCGGGGTCACCGGTGTCCATGACGGTGGCGAGGGTCCGGGTGCTGACCTCGCCGTGCACCCAAGGTGGGATGCTCCCGGTGCTGACCGCACCGGGGGTCGCAGCGGTCGAGCGCGAGTCGGCGGGATCAGTGGCGGGATCGGTGACGGTGTCTGCGGTGTCGGTGCCGCAGGCGGCCACGAGCAGCAGGACGGCCAGGGCGAGCGTGAGCTTCATGCGGGTGGGACGCTCCGTTCTCGCGACCGGTTCCGGGCGAGCACGGTCAGGTGGGACGGCCCCTACGGTAGGCGCTCGACGAGCTCGGCGACGCCGACTCGCGAGCCGGTGTAGAACGGCACCTCCTCGCGCACGTGCCGACGGGCGTCGGAGCCGCGCAGGTGCCGCATCAGGTCGACGATCCGGAAGAGCTCGTCGGCCTCGAAGGCGAGGATCCACTCGTAGTCGCCGAGCGCGAACGACGCGACGGTGTTGGCGCGCACGTCGGGGTAGTCGCGGGCCATCTTGCCGTGCTCGGCGAGCATCCGGCGACGCTCCTCGTCCTCGAGCAGGTACCACTCGTAGGAGCGCACGAACGGGTAGACGCACACGTGCGCCTTGGGCTCCTCGTCGCCCATGAACGCCGGGATGTGGCTCTTGTTGAACTCCGCGGGCCGGTGCAGGGCCATCTGCGACCAGACCGGCTCGAGGCGGCGACCGAACGCCGTACGACGGAAGCGGTGGTAGGCGGCCTGGAGCTCCTCGGAGGAGGCGGCGTGCCACCAGACCATCACGTCGGCGTCGGCGCGCAGGCCGCTCACGTCGTAGACCCCGCGCACGACGACGTCGGCCTCGGCGAGCTCGGCGAAGAGCTTCTCGACCTCGGCACCCTCGGCCTCGCGGTCGGCCTCGTCACCGAGGACGTCGGCGAGCCGGAAGACCGACCACATCGTGTAGCGGATGGAGTCGTTGATCTCGCGGACCCGGGCGGCCTTGGACGTGGGCTTGGTGCTCATGCCCCCATTGTGACTCGCGCTCACGAGCGGCCGAATCCGGCCTCCCGTGCCTTGATGATCGCGGCGGCCCGGTCCGGGGCGTGCAGCTTGGTGTAGATCGAGGAGACGAGGTTGCGCACGGTCTTGCCCGACACGTAGATCTCGCGCGCGATGGCGTCGTTGGAGCGTCCGGCGGCGAGCAGCTCGAGCACGGTCCGCTCGCGGTCGGTGAGCTCCGGGAACGCCACGGCCCGCGGCGCCGGCCCCGCGGCGAACAGCGCGGCCACCCGGGATGCGAGCGTGGCGCCGAAGACCATGCCTCCGGCGTACGCCGCCCGGACCGCGTTGAGGACCTCCTCGGCGCCCGACCCCTTGAGCAGGTAGCCGGACGCGCCGGCCCGGATCGCGCCGAGCACGGTGTCGTCGTCCTCGTTCATGGTGAGCATCACGACGCGTACGCCGGGCTGCCGGGCGGTGATCCGCCGGGTGGCCTCGATGCCGTCGAGCTGCGGCATCTGGATGTCCATCACCACCACGTCGGGCCGGCTCTCGTCGACCACGTGCAGCGCGTCGCGGCCGTCGGCGGCGGTGCCGACCACCTCGACGCCGTCGAGCGCGCCGAGCAGCGCGACCAGCCCGTCGCGGACGATCTGGTGGTCGTCGACCACGACGACGCGGATGGGGGTCCCGGTCATGCCATCTCCTCCGCCGGCACCGACGCCGGCCGTCTCGTCGGCAGCCACGCGCGCACCAGCGTGCCGCCGTCCACCGGGCAGGTCACCTCGCTGCGGCCGCCGAGCTCGGCGGCCCGTTCCCGCAGCGACCGCAGCCCGACCCCGGCCTGCGCCTCGGCGACGATCCCGTCGCCGTCGTCGGCCACCTCGACGACGAGGTCCCGCCCGTCGTGGGCCAGCCGGACCACGCAGCGCTCGGCCCGCGCGTGGCGGACCACGTTGGTGAGCGCCTCGGCGGCGATGCGGTACGCCGCGACCTCGACCGCCGCCGGCAGCGCGCCGAGGTCGTCGGGGTCGTCGGACTCGACGCGCACCGCCAGGTCCGGGCCCGACAGCCGCTCGGCCTGCTGGCGCAGCGCGCCCACGAGCCCCAGGTCGTCGAGCGCGGGCGGGCGCAGGTCGTGCACCAGGCGGCGTACGTCGGCCACGACCTCCTGCACCAGCTCGCTGGTGTCCGCCAGGTGCCCCTTCGCGGCGTCCGGGTCGCGGTCCACCAGCAGTCGCGCCGACTCCAGGCGGAACACCACCCCGCTCAGCGCCGGGCCCAGGCCGTCGTGGAGGTCGCGGCGGATCCGCCGGCGCTCCTCCTCGCGGGCCACGACCAGCCGCTCGCGGCTGTCCTGGAGCTCGTCGGCCATCCGGCTGGTCCGGGCAGCCGTGGCCGCCTGGCGGACCAGGTCGCCGAGCAGTCGCTCGTCGCGGCGGCTGAGCCGGCTGCGCATGCCGCGCGCGGGCAGCACCAGCCGGCCGACCTCGGCGTCCCGGTAGGTGATCGGCAGCGTGCGGGTATCGATGGGCCGCTCGCCGTAGGTGGCCACCAGCCGCTCCCCCGCCCCGCGGTCCACCTCGACGCTGACGAAGCCCACCCCGAACGCCGCACCGACGGCGCGGGCCACCGCGGCCAGCTGCCCGGGGCCCTCGTCCGCGGTCTCGAGGCTGGCGGCGAGGCCGGCCACCGCGTCGTACGGCGCGGCGCGCTCGCCGAGCACCACGCGGCGCACGACCAGCGCCAGCCGCTGGCGCAGCGGCCCGTAGAGGACCGCGGTGAGGAGCAGCACCGTGACCACGACCTGGCGCTGGTCGAGGCTGTCGCCCAGCGCTGCGGTGAGCACGGCGACCGCGGCCAGGTCGACCAGGACGAGGACCAGCGAGAGCACGCCGTACAGGACGGTGCGGCCGACGAGGTCCTCGACCGGGACCACGGTCGGGTTGACGATGCCGATGGTCATCGCGATCGGTGGGAGCGCGGCGAGGACGAAGACCACCCCGTCGTTCACGTACTGCAGCTCCACGACGAAGCCGAGCCCGATCACGACCGCCATGGCGACCACGGACCAGAGCAGCCAGCGCATCCGCTCGCGCTCGAGGCCGCGGGCACGGCGGTAGCGCACCACCACGGCGGCCATGGACAGGACCAGGCCACCGATGGACAGGGCCACGACGACCGGCATCGCGAGGTCGGCCACCTCGAGGGGCAGCGGCAGGGTGAACGCGTCGACGTCCACCCCCGGGGGCAGGTCGGCGGTGGGCGGGCCCGTCGGCGCGAGGATCGCGGCCGCGACCGAGAGGACCATCAGCGCCAGGCCGACCCGGCAGGCCCGGCCCCAGCGTCCCTCGAGGAACCGGCCGGTCGGGAAGATCATCAGCAGGACCGCCACGGTGACGGGCAGGAACGCCCCCAGCCGGTTGAGGTTCCAGAGCGCGAAGTTCTCGCCCGGCAGGGCGTGGTCGGGGCGGATGCCGAAGCGCACGTAGGACTGGGCGAGGCCGTCGGTGGCCCAGAAGACGCCGAGCCAGGCCAGCGCCCAGCCCCAGCCCTGGCGCACGTCGCGGAGCAGGATCACGGTGGCGAGCCCGCACAGCAGCGGCCCGAGCAGCGCGTAGGGCCAGCCGTAGCCGGGGGCCAGCTCGACCCCGGGGCCGGACGCCGGCGTCGCGACGTCGAGGGCCACGGTCACGGCGAAGCAGGCCGCGGTGAGCAGCGGCAGGGCGAGCACGGTCCAGGCGGCGCGTGCCGTTGCGGGGCTCCCCTGTCGTCTCACCGGGACATTGTGGGGCCGGCCCGGCCCCGAGGGGGCCGGACCGGCCAGAGTTGCCCGAGTCCTGTCGACCATGCCGATGGCTGCCGCTGCGCAGCCGGTCAGCGGGCCGCGGTGCGGTACCGCTTGTCGCCCAGGGTGAACCCGAGGGCGGTGACCAGCAGCCAGAGCACTCCGGTCACGCCGGACATGTACTCCAGCGGCGAGATGCCCAGCACGACGGTGAGGCCACCGAGGACCAGCCCGACCCGGCCGATCCAGCGGGGAACGACGCCCTGGCGGGCGGCGGAGAACAGGGCGAGCCCGGCGAGGCCGGCGAGCACCCAGAGCCACGGGATGGTGCCGATCCAGTGGTTGTACATCGCCGCGTTGGCGTCGTCGACGATGTCGCCGCCCTGCGCGAACGCCATCATGTACTCGGTGTCGAGCCCGGCTCCGAGCACCGACACGACCGCGGTGCCGGCGAGCCCGGCGAAGGCGACGGTCGGCGCGATGCTGTCCGGCATCGCGGTGCGCAGCCGGCGGAACAGGCCGGCGGCGAACACGATCATCAGGATCGCACCGGTCATGGCGATCGAGTGGAAGGCGAACATCAGCGGCGCCTTGTCCTGCAGGTCGGCGGAGATCCCGGTCGTGGTGCCCTCGAACTCGGGGGTGTAGACCGTGTCGACCATCGACGTGGTGACGATGGTGCCGGCCCCCAGCAGCGCGGAGCCGATGCCGGCGAGTGCCCAGGTGCGGGAGACCTGCTTCCGCGGGCGGGTCCGGATCTCGGGGCTCGGGGTGTCGAGCACGTCGGAGCGGGCCGGGTTGTGGGTGGTGACGTGGGTGGTCATCGGGTTTCCCTTCAGGTGGTGCGGTTGTCGATGACCTGACCGTGCCGGGCCGGTTGTCCCGGGTGACAGGGACAACGCGGCAAGCTTGCCGAGGCGGCGCAGTTGCACGCCGTGACACCGCCGAGTCGGCGCAGTTGCACGCCGAATCGGTCGCTCAGCGGGAGAACTGCGCCGACTCGACCTCGAGTGCGGCGCGGTGGGCCGAGGCGATCACGGCGGGGATCCCGACCCCGTCGTACGCCGCGCCGCAGACGGCGAGCCCGGGGACCCGGGCGACGTCCGCGCGGATCCGGGCGACCCGGTCGAGGTGGCCCAGGGCGTACTGCGGCAGCCCGCCGCCCCACCGCTGCACGTGGATGTCGACCGGCCGGGCGGTCAGCCCGATCGCCTCGGCCAGGTCGGCCAGCGACGAGGCGACCAGCTCGTCGTCGGACGCCTGCAGCGCCACCTCCTCGCGGTGCCGGCCCAGCGAGGTGCGCAGGTGGACCACGTCCTCGCCGTCCAGCGCGCCCCGGCCCGCCGCGCGGACCCAGCCCCACTTGGCGAAGGAGAACGTCGAGGCCTTGATCCGGCGTCCCTCGGTCGGCGGCACCAGGAACCCCGAGCTGGGTGCCTCCTCGCTGAGCGAGCTGGCTCCGCTGATCGAGCCTGTCGAGATCACGTCGGCGGCCCGGAACGCCAGCGTCACCACCGCCACCGACGCGGACTCGACGGCAGCGAGCTCACCGGCCGCACCGGGAGCCAGGTCCGTGAGCAGCCGTGCGGTCGGCGCGGCCGGCGTGGCCAGCACGACGGCCTCGGCCTCGACCAGCTCCTCGGCGTTGGTCGGGCCGACGACGAGCACGAAGCGCGCCGGTTCTCCGGCGTCACCGGGGACGCGCCGCAGCGCGCGCACCGTCGCCCCGGTCCGTACCTCGAAGGAGCCCGCGGCCAGGGCCTCGGGGAGCCGGCCCATGCCCCCGGGGATGCCGGCGAAGACGGGCAGGTCGTAGCTCGGCGGGATCGCCGAGGCCTGCTCGAGCAGGGAGCCGCGCTCGGCGTACGCGACCAGCTGCGGCACGGCCGCGCGCGCGGAGATCTCCCGCGCCCGGCCGGCGTACACCCCGCCGAGCAGCGGCTCGACCAGGACGTCGGTGACCTCGTCGCCGAACCGTCGCGCAACCAGGTCGCCCACCGACACGTCGCCCTCGATCACCTCGGGCGGAAGCTCCGGCTCCCGCCGGGCCCGCGCGAGGCCGGCGGCCGAGAGCACACCGGAAGCGGCCAGCTGGTCGAGGTCGAGCGGCACGCCCATCAGCGACCGCGGCAGCGGCCGCAGCGCGCCGCGTGTCCAGATCCGCGACGAGACCACCGCGGGGTGCTCGATCTCCAGGCCGGCCGCGACGGCCAGGTCGACGCCCTCGGGACGCCGGTTCAGCATCGCCTCCGCCCCCACGTCGACGACGACGCCGGCGACCGGGTGGCGGCGCAGCTTGCCGCCGACCTGCGGCGAGGCCTCCAGGAGCAGTACGTCGTGCCCCGCGGCCGCGAGGTCGCGCGCGGCGGTCAGACCGGCGATGCCGCCACCGACGACGACCACGCGGCGACTCTCCGGGCTCACCCGGCCAAGAGTAGGGCCCGGCGTCGAGGCGGGGTCCGACCGGTCGCGTCGGGAACCGCCGCCGCGGCGCCTACGTCCCAGACCACATGACCCACTCGTCGCTCGTCCGCCGGGCACCGGTCGCCGTCGTCGCGACCATCTGCCTCCTCGCGGGAACCCTGCTCACCGGCTGCTCGGACGCCGGCTCGTCCGAGACCTCGGCCGGGTCCGCCTCCGCGGACCGCGCGGCCATCGGCGCCGACGCCCCCGCCCCGGCCGACACGAAGGTGGACGCGATCGCCTCGAACGCGCGCGGCGGCGGCAGCCAGGTCCAGCACCGTGCGGAGATCTCGCACGGCAACGTCATCCTGCGCGCGCCCGACGTCGCCGACGCGCGGACCGACGTACGCCGGCTGGTCGACCGGTACGACGGCGAGGTCGCCGCCGACCAGACCGACACCGACGACGACGGTCGCGTCGTGAGTGCGAACCTCGTCGTGCGCGTGCCGTCCTCGGACTTCGTCGACGCGATGGACGCGTTGCGCGGGGTCGCCGAGCTCGCCTACGCCAGCTCGGACACCAAGGACGTGACGACCAGGGTCATCGACACCCGCGTCCGGCTGCGCGCCCAGCGTCGCAGCGTGCACCGGGTCGAGACGCTGTTGGGCCGCGCGCAGGACCTCCGCGACATCGTCCTCATCGAGAACGAGCTGGCGCAGCGCCAGGCCGCGCTGGACTCCCTCGAGCAGCAGTCGGCCTACCTCGCCGACCAGACCTCGCTGGCCACGATCGCCGTGGAGATCGACAGGGCGCACCACGCGGCGGCGAAGAAGCACGAGGACCACACCGGGTTCCTCGCCGGACTGTCCGCCGGCTGGCACGGGCTGACCGCGGTCGCGGTCGGGCTGGCCACGGCGCTCGGCGCGGTGCTGCCGTTCGCGGTCGCGCTGCTCGTGCTGGCTGCGCTGGCCTGGCCGGCCCTGCGGGTCGCGCGCCGGCGGCACCGGCCCCCCACACCGTCGACTCCGGCCGGCTGAGGACGGCTGAGGACGGCGAAGCGCCCGGTCCACCGGCCTGGTGCAGCTCCGGGATACTCCTGGACGTGCTTGACGTGTTGGTTGAAGTCATGGCGTCGCTGTACGCCCGCCTCATCGGCCGCCCGTGGCAGCGGCGACGTGCCGAGCGGCTCGTCAAGCAGGGGAAGGTCAGGTGTGTCCTGTTCGACGCGGACGAGGGCGCTCTGGCCGGCCGGACCGTCGATGGTGTGGCCGAGGTGTCCGAGAAGCGGCTCCGCGTCCAAGGCGCGGAACTCCGGGTCAGTCGCATCGAGGGACCGCCGGAGCAGGGTCCCACGGACCCGTTCTCGCACGACGGAAGGTTTCAGCCGCCCGCCGGCAGGCTGGTCTTCGAGCCCCGGACACGCATCTACAGACTCCGCCTGCACAACGGGTCCACCGTGAGGTGGGCGGTCCTCGCGTTCCAGGCCGGACAGGCTCTCGCGCTCCTTGGCCTCAGCGAGGAAGGGTCGAGGGCGGCCGAGTGAAGGAGCCCGCACGTCGGCTGCCTGACATGACTCCTGCTGAGCCGCACAGGCTCGCCTCTGGTGGGAACGCTGCGCCAGCAAGGCCGCCTGCCAGTCGGCAGTGAGCCGGCGTCGAGCCGGGAAAGGCTGCGTACCCCCGCCGGAGGTGCGACGCTGTCGGCGTGCCAGCCAACACACGACTCGCCGTCCTCATCGACGCCGACAACACCTCGGCCACCCACATGAGCGCGCTGCTCGAGGAGCTGGCCAAGTACGGCGTGCCGACGGTCAAGCGGGCCTACGGGGACTGGACGACCCCGCAGCTGGCACCGTGGAAGGAGGAGCTGCACCGCCACGCCGTGCAGCCGATCCAGCAGTTCTCCTACACGTCCGGGAAGAACTCCACCGACTCCGCGCTGATCATCGACGCGATGGACCTGCTCTACTCCGGCAACCTCGACGGCTTCGCGATCGTCTCCAGCGACAGCGACTTCACCCGGCTCGCGACCCGGCTCCGCGAGTCCGGCAAGACGGTCATCGGCCTCGGCCGGCGGCGTACCCCAGCCTCGCTGGTCGCGGCCTGCGACCGGTTCATCTACCTCGAGGTGCTCGGCGACGAGAGCAGGTCCGCAGGAACGGCCGAGACGGCCGACGACGAGGCGATCGTCCCGCTGCCCGACCTGCGCACGATCCTGGTGGCGGCGATCAACTCCACCTCGCAGGACGACGGCTGGGCGGCGCTGTCGGCGGTCGGCAGCCACATCAGCACCAACAACCCGTCGTTCGACCCGCGCAACTACGGCTACCCGAAGCTGGTCGAGCTCGCGCGCGCCCAGAACTACGTCGACGTCGACCAGCAGCCCCAGGGCCCGGTCAAGGTCAGGCTGCGGTCCTCGCGCCCGGCCAAGAAGTCCAGTGCCAGGAAGTCCGCCGCCAAGAAGTCCGTGGCCGAGAAGGTCACCCGCAAGCAGGTCTAGCCCTCGAGCGAGTAGCCCTGCACGAACTCCGTCAGCCGCTTGAGCTGGTCGGGGTCGGTGGACGGGATGACCCCGTGCCCGAGGTTGAAGATGTGACCCTTCGCGGCCCGGCCGGCCTCGATCACCTCGGCGGCGCGCGACGTCATCACGTCGGTCGGGGCGAACACGAGGGTCGGGTCGAGGTTGCCCTGCACGCCGCGGTCGCCGACCAGCGGGACCGCGTCGGCCAGCGGCATCCGCCAGTCGACCCCGACCACGTCGGCCCCGGCCTCGCCCATCAGCGTGAGCAGGTTGGAGGTGCCGACGCCGAAGTGGATCCGCGGCACACCCAGCGCGCCCGCCCGCTCCAGGACGGCGGCCGAGTGCGGCATCACCTGGGCGCGGTAGTCAGCCGGGGTCAGCGCGCCGGCCCAGGAGTCGAAGAGCTGCACCGCGCTGGCGCCGGCCGCGACCTGCACCTCGAGGTACGCCGCGGCAATGCCGGCGATCTTGCGCATCAGCGCGTCCCACACGTCCGGGGCGCCGAACATCATCGCCTTGGTCTTCGCGTGCTCCTTGGAGGGACCACCCTCGACGAGGTACGACGCGACGGTGAACGGGGCGCCCGCGAACCCGATCAGCGGGGTGCCCCCCAGCTCGCCCACCAGACCGCGGACCGCCTCGGTGATGAACGGGACGTGCTCGGGCGTGAGGTCCGGGATCGCCTCGACGTCGGCGAGGGTGCGGACCGGCTCGGCCACCACGGGCCCGACGCCCGGCTTGATGTCGAGGTCGACACCGACCGCCTTGAGCGGCAGCACGATGTCGGAGAAGAAGATCGCGGCATCCACGCCGTACCGGCGCACCGGCTGCATCGTGATCTCCACGACCAGCTCCGGGTCCATGCACGACTCGAGCATCCCGACGCCCTCGCGGACGCGGAGGTACTCCGGCAGCGAGCGCCCCGCCTGGCGCATGTACCAGACCGGCGTGTGCGGCACGGGCTCGCCGCGCGCGGCCTTGAGAAAGGCGCTCTCGGAGAGGTCTGCACGGCTGCTCACGAGACGAAGCCTCGCAGGTCACCCGGCGTGTTCGCACATCGAGACTCGCTCCCCGACCTACTGTGAACCCATGGTCGTCCGTCAGGAGACGCACCCGGGCACGGGTGCGGGCGCTGTTCCCCCCGAGTTCCGGGCCGCGGTGAGCAGCATGCATGCCGCGCGACTGCGCCCGGAGGTCTTCTGCGAGGAGATGCCGGCACCGCAGCGGATCGCGCCCTACGCCGCCGCGCTGTCGGCGGACGTCACCGTCGACGACATCGACGTCGGCACCGGCCGGATCATCCTGCTCCACGACCCCGCCGGCAACGACGCCTGGGAGGGCACCTACCGCGTCGTGGCCTACTCCCGGGCCGAGATCGACCTCGAGCTCATCACCGACCCGATGCTCGCCGCGGTGGGCTGGTCCTGGCTCACCGAGGCCCTCGAGGCCCACGGCGCGGTGTACGCCGCCGCGTCCGGCACCGTCACCCGGGTCGCCACCGAGAGCTTCGGCGGCATGTCCGAGGACGGCGGCACCGCCCAGATCGAGATCCGCGCCTCGTGGACCCCGCAGCCGGCCCCGTCGGCCGCACCCGGCGCCCCCCTGGACCTCGGCCCGCACGTCGAGGCGTGGGGTGAGCTGCTGTGCACCGCGGTCGGCCTGCCGCCGGTCCCCGAGGGCGTCACGGTGATGCCGAGTCGCCGCGGCCAGCGAGGTCCGGGACACTGACCTCCATGGCCCCACTTGCCGACGCCTCCGCAGCCGAGCCGCACGACGACCCGCGACAGCTTCCGGCCACGGAGCCGGAGGAGGCCCCGGCCGAGGCGAAGAAGCCGCTGCTGACCCTGCGCGACGGCCTCCCCCCGGTGGTGGAGACCGAGGCCGCGCTGCGGGAGGTCTGCGCCGCGCTCGTCGCCGGCTCCGGTCCGGTGGCGATCGACGCCGAGCGCGCGTCCGGCTACCGCTACTCCTCCCGGGCCTACCTGATCCAGCTGCGGCGCGAGGGCGCCAGCACCGCGCTGGTCGACCCCATCGCCTTCGAGTCGCTGACCCCGCTGCAGGAGGCCCTCGAGGGCACCGAGTGGATCCTGCACGCCGCCACCCAGGACCTGCCCTGCCTCACCGAGCTGGGCCTGCGCCCCACCTCGCTGTTCGACACCGAGCTGGCCGGACGCCTGCTGGGCTACCCCCGCGTCGGCCTCGCCACCCTGGTCGAGACCCTGCTCGGCTACCGCCTCGCCAAGGAGCACTCCGCCGTGGACTGGTCCACGCGCCCGCTCCCGGAGCCGTGGCTGGAGTACGCCGCCCTCGACGTCGAGGTGCTCGTGGAGCTGCGCGACGCCCTCGCCGAGGAGCTGGTCGCGGCCGGAAAGGACGACTGGGCGCGCCAGGAGTTCGACTACCTGCGCACCTTCGAGCAGCCCGCCCGGGTCGACGCCTGGCGGCGCACCTCCGGCCTGCACCGGGTCCGGGGCCGCCGCGGGCTGGGGGCGGTGCGCGCCCTGTGGGAGACCCGCGACCAGATCGCCGAGCAGCGCGACGTGACGCCGGGCCGGATCATCCCCGACGCGGCGATCGTGGCGGCCGCGCAGGCCATGCCCGCCGACCGGAACGCGCTGCTCAAGGCGCGCGGCTTCCACGGCCGTGGCGCCGAGCGGTACGCCGGCCGCTGGCTCGCCGCGCTCCGCGAGGCGCAGGAGATGACCGAGGAGGAGCTGCCCACCCGCTCCCCCCGCGGTGACGGACCCCCGCTCCCCCGCGCCTGGGCCGAGAAGGACCCGGTCGCGGCCAAGCGGCTGTCGCTGGCGCGCGAGGAGATGGCCCGGCTCGCCGAGCAGCACGGGGTGCCCGTGGAGAACCTGCTCACCCCCGACTACCTGCGCCGCACCCTGTGGACCCCGCCGCGGACCCGTGAGCCCGGTCAGCTGCTCGACGAGATCGCCGCCCAGCTGGCGGCGTACGGCGCCCGCAGCTGGCAGATCGGGCTCACCGCGCCGATCCTGACCACGGCGACCCTCCAGGCGGACGTCTCGGCAGCAGACCTGCCCCCGGCCGCGTCCCCGGAGGACTGAGCACCCCGGCGGGTCGACCTACTGGGCGTCCTCGGTGGCGCCCTCGGGGTCCAGCACCGGCTGCGACTCCTCGTCGATCTTGTCGGTGACCGCCTCGAGGTCGAGGACCGGCACGTTCAGCAGGTCGTCCAGGCTGCCGGAGACGGCCTTCTCGAGCTCGGGCATCGTGTCGATGAGCGGCGGCACCCGCAGCGTCCGCACGCTGGTGCTGAAGACCGCCGAGTGGTTGGGCAGCCGTCCCGGCTGCCGGAAGTCGTCGGACGCGGCGACCTCGAGGTTGGCCGGCACCAGGTAGCCCGACCGCACCACCCGGCTCACCGCCTCGGTGGAGAGGGCGTGGACCAGGAAGTCGGCGGCCGCCGAGCTGCTGGCGGCGTCGGCCGAGAGGCACAGGCCGGTGATGTCCCCGACGGTGGCGCCGCCGTCGAGGGACGGCATCGGCATCACGTCGAAGTCCAGGCCCTGCACCTGGCGCAGCTCGGGCACCAGGGAGCGGAAGCCCGCGATCATGCCGAGCCGGCCGCGCTCGAACCACGTCAGCGCCGACGCCTTCGCCAGCTGCTGCTGGGTCGGGGTCACGTGCGGGTCGCGCAGCAGCTGCAGGGTGCGCTCGAGGGCACTGCGCGTCTCCTCGGAGGAGAAGGCCAGCGACGTGGGGTCCTCCTCGTCGTCGAAGACCTGCCCGCCCCCGGAGTAGATGAACGGCGCCAGACCGGTCAGGGTCGGGTCGATGTAGACGCCCCGGGTGCCCTTGCGGGGCCGGGTGGCGAACTGCGCGGCGGCGGTGAACTGGTCGAAGTTCCAGTGCGGGTTGTCGCTCTCGGGGTCCGGAGCGGAGATCTCGCGCTTCTGCATCCGCGTAAAGTCGACGAGCTTCTTGTTGAGGTAGATGACCATCGGCGAGATCGCGTAGGGCATGCACTGGAGCCGGTTGTCGGAGCTGAAGGCCTCGAGCGCGTCGCGGGAGTAGCCGTCACCGAAGTCCACACCCCGCTCGTCGAGCAGCTCGTCGACCGGCTGGTTGAGCTGCTTCTCCTGGAGCCAGGCCAGGTCCGCACGCGAGACCATGAACACGTCGGGCAGCTTGGCGGCCGAGCCGTCCTGGCCCCGCAGGTCCGCCATCATGGCGTCGTGGTCGTCCCACGAGCGGAGCCGGACCTCGCTGTCCTCCGCGCTCGCGTTGAAGTTGTCGACCACGCCCTGGAAGGCGGAGACCTCCTCCTCCGGCCCGAAGACACCGAAGGTCAGCGCGGTGCGCGGCTCGGGACTGGCGGAGCCGCTGCGCAGGATCGGTCCGGGCTCCGCGCCGCCGCTGTCGCAGCCCGCGAGCGCCAGCACCAGCGCGGCGGCTGTCGCGGTCGCGGCCACCCGGCGTACGCCGTGCCGCCGACGCTCGGCCCCCACCGCTGGCCCACGACGCACCCTCACCTGCACCTCTACTCTCCCCGCCTGCCACGTGTCGCGCCCGGCGCATCGCCGACAGGGCGCCGCTGGCGGCCCCACCCTACCGACCGGCGAGTAACAGCCGGCCGCATGTCGTACCACCGTCCGGGGCCCGCGGCTCCCTACGATGCGACACGTGCCCCGCCTTCCCCTGCTGTCCCTGGTGGCGCTTGCCCTCGTCGTGAGCGGGTGCGGCTCCTCCCACTCGAGCCAGCCGCTGTCCTCCGCGCCCGTGCACCAGCGCCAGCACGACGGTGACGCCGGGAGCACTCCCCGGACCCCCTCGACCTCGCCGGCCACGCCGAGCGCCGACGCCACCGAGACGGCGCCACCGGCGAAGACGCACGCTCCGCGCCACCGGCAGCGCGTGCCCGTCCCGGCGCCGGGACGTGCGAGCGCACGGCGCGCACCCCTGGAGACCCACCTCCTGGCGGCCGAGCGGGTCCCCGCGCTGACCGCGCGCACCGACGGCGGCGGCTGGACCGTCACGTCGACCGGGCCGGAGGACTCGGTCAGCGTCGGCGCCTGCCAGGAGACCGCGCTGGAGACCATCGGGGCCGTCAGCGCGGTCCGCCGCACCTACGCGCCCTCCGACGACAGCCGCGGCTCGGCGGTCCAGGTGGTCGCGCGGTTCGCCGACGACAAGTCCGCGTGGCGCGCCCACGAGGTGCTGCGGTCCTGGCACGAGGCGTGCGAGACCGAGGTCGGCCCGCTGCGCACCGTGACCGTGGACAGCGGCACGGGTGAGAACTACCGGGTCCGCTACGCCGCCTCGCAGGCCCGCCGGGCCCGGGTCGCCGCGTTCGGCATCGTCGCGAACGGCCCCTACCTGTGCGTGGTCGAGATCAAGGCGGTGCGGGGCGACTTCCCCGCCGACCGGGCGCCGGCCCGCTCCGCCGTACGCCGGATCGCGCGCTCGTTCACCTGAGCCACCTCGTCCACCTCGTCCAGCGCGGCTACAGGGAGTGCAGCCCGCGGGCCGCGCTCAGCACCCGGTCGAAGGTGGCGCGGTCCAGCGCGGCTCCCTCGCGACGGATCGCATCGGGCGCCAGCACGATCAGCCGGTCCAGGCGCACCTCGCTGGGCCGGCGCTCGCGGTCCCAGCCGCCGGTCCCGACGTCCATCCACTGCCGCCCCCAGCGCGCCTCGTCGGCGGCGTCGCGGTCGTGGTCCTTGCTGGTGAGCATCAGGCCGAGCCACTGCGGGCCACCGGCCGACCGGCGCCGGCCGACGAGCAGCACGGGGCGGTCCTTGCCGCGGCCGTCGTTCTCCTCGTACGGCACCCAGCCCCAGACCACCTCGCCGAGGTTCGGCTCCCCGTCGGCGCGCGGCGAGTAGCCGAACGTGTCACCGCCGCGCTTGCGGGCGGGACGGGAGCGGAGGAGGGACTGGAGCCGGTGCCGGAGCTTCACCATGGCCGCGAGCCTAGAGGGAGAGGAGGAGTACGTCGGACCGGGAGCGCCTCACGGCGCGTGGCCGCTCGTAGCGGCTTATTTTGGGACCCGGGGCTGCCGCGGCCCGACGTACTCCGAGGACCAACCATACGACGCCGGGCGTCGCACTCAAGGCATTCCGCTGAGACCCGACGCACACCCGCCGTTCAGGCCAGGCCGTGCCGCAGCTCCGCGTGGCCCGCGGCCTCGAGCTGCTCGGCCAGCACCAGCATCCGGCGCACCTCGGCCTCCGAGGGGCCGGTCAGCGTGGCCCGTCCGGTCGCGACCACCCGGGCGAATGCCGCCGCGCGCAGCAGCACGTCGGCGAAGTCGCTGCCGGCGATCCCCCGCAGCACCTGGTCGACCATCGCCTTGAGCTCGTCGGGCCCCGGCGGGTCGGCGACGCCGGCGACGACCCGGGCGACCTGCGCCCGGACGCGACCGGCCTCGAACTCCCGCGCGACCGCGACCGGGTCGGCGTACACCCACGACCGCAGCAGGTAGAGCCGCCACAGGCAGCCGGCCAGGGAGTCGGCGGGCGAGCCGGACCAGACCTCCGCGATCGCCTCGATCCCCTCGGTGTCGGCGAGGTGGAGCAGCCGGTCGGCGATCTCGTCGTCGTCGGCCTCGCGCGCGCCGCGGACCAGCAGGGAGGCGGCCCGGTCCGCGGCCTCGCTGACCAGCGCCGGGTCGACGCCGCCGGTGATGGCCTCGAAGAAGTTCGACCCGGGCGTCATCGGGCGATGGTGGGGGCGACTGGTCACCGGCTCAGGCTACGACGCGGCCCGGTCCCCCGCGTGGAGCGCCTTGCGGATCCGCTGGTCGCTGACGGGGTACGGCGTGCCGAGGTGCTGGGCCCACAGCGAGATGCGGTACTCCTCCAGCATCCAGCGGACCTGCCGCAGGTGCGCCCCCGGCGGCCGACCCTCGGGCAGTGCCTCGACCTGGTGCAGCCAGGCGTCCTGCAGGTCCCCGATCTGGTCCATCAGCTGGCGGTCGCGGTTGACCTGCTGGGGCAGCCGCTCGCGGCGGTGCCGCAGCGCGGTGAGGTACGCCGGGTAGCGGCGCAGCTGGGTGGCGCCGGCCTCGCCGATGAAGCCGCGGTGCACCAGCCGGCCCACCTGGGCCTTCATGTCGGCCAGGGCGGGCAGCATGGTCATGTCGGCGCGGCCGCTGAGCGCCTTCTCCGCCTGCCGCCAGGCGTCCAGCACGCCGATCACGTCGCCGAGCACCGCCCGCAGCGCGGCCTCCTGCTCCTGGGCCGCCGCCGCGCGCAACGCGGCGAACCCGGCCTCGTCGCGCACCACCGGACGGGAGTCGACCAGGGTGCCGAGCACCGCGGCCCGGCAGTCCTCCAGCAGCTCGGCGACCGAGGGGTAGGGCGACCCGGCCAGCCCGAGCTTCTGCGCGTTGTCCAGCCCGTCCAGCACCGCCTTGACCGGGGAGGGTGTCGTCAGCAGGAGCAGGCGCCGAACCCCGAGCCGGTGCCGGGCCTCCTGTTCGACCTCCGAGCCGAGGACCCGGAGCCCGACGGTCCCGCCCTCGTCGACCAGGCCGGGGTAGCCGCGGACCTCGTGGCCGGCCCGTTTCTGGATGAAGGAGGGCTCGATGGTGCCGAAGGCCCAGTCCGTCTCGCCGGTCCGGGTGATCCCGCTGTCGGCGGCCACCTCGGCGATGGCCCGGGCGAACGTCGGCCGCAGCGGCTCCTTGAGCGCCTCGAGGTCCTTGCCGCGGCCCTGCTCGCGGCCGGCGTCGTCGACGACCCGGTACGTCGGTCGCAGGTGGTCGGGGACCTTGCTCCAGTCCCAGGCATCACGGGGCACGACGACCCCGGTGGTGGAGCGGAAGTAGCGCTCCAGCGCGTCCAGCAGCGGCTCCTCGCCCGGCGGCACCGCCGCGAGGAACTCCCGCGCCTTGTTCGGGGCGGGCACGAAGTTGACCCGCAGGTTCTTCGGCAGGCTGCGGATCAGGCTGGTGACCAGCTCCTCGCGCAGGCCGGGGACGTTCCAGGAGAAGTCGTCGGCGGCGACCCGGTTCAGCGTGGCCACCGGCACGTCGATGGTGAGGCCGTCGTCCGCCGCGCCCGGCTCGAAGTGGTAGCTGATCGGGAAGGTCAGCCCCTCGCCCGCCCAGGTCTCCGGGTAGTCCGACGCGCGGACCTCCTCGGCGGTGTCGTGGGTCAGCATCGCCGGGTCGAAGGTGAGCAGCTCCGGCTGGCTCCGGCGGGCCTGCTTCCACCACTGGTCGAAGTGCGCCCCGCTGACGACCTCGGCACCCACCCGGGCGTCGTAGAAGTCGAACAGGGTGTGCTCGTCGACGACGATGTCGCGGCGCCGGGCCCGGTGCTCCAGCTCCTCGGCCTGCTCGAGCAGCGCGAGGTTCTGGGCGTAGAACCGGTGTCGGGTGTGCCACTCGCCGTAGACGAGGGCGTGCCTGATGAACAGCTCCCGGGACAGCTCGGCATCGACGCGCCCATAGCTGATCAGCCGGTCGGCCACCAGCGGTACGCCGTACAGCGTGACCCGCTCGTAGGCCATCACCGCGGCCCGCTTCTTCGACCAGTGCGGCTCGCTCCAGGAGCGCTTGACCAGGTGCTGGCCGAGCCGCTCGGCCCACTCGGGCTTGATCGCGGCGTTCTGCCGGGCCCACAGCCGGCTGGTCTCGACGAGCTCGCCGGCCATCAGGAACTGCGGGTTCTTCCGGTGCAGCCCGCTGCCGGGGAAGATCGCGAACCGCGCGCCCCGGGCGCCGAGGTACTCCCGCGGCCCGCGCTGCTCCTTCTCCCGCTCCTGGAGCAGGCCGATGTGCGAGAGCAGTCCCGACAGCAGCGCCTGGTGGATCCCGTCGGCGTCGGTCTCGGTGGTCGAGCCTGTCGTGGCCGCGGGGTGGCCCACGTCGATGTCCATCTCCCGGCAGACCTGCCGCAGCTGGGACTCGAAGTCCTGCCACTCGCGCACCCGCAGGTAGTTGAGGAACTCCCGCTTGCACATCCGCCGGAACGCGCTGCTGGACAGCTCCCGCTGCTGCTCCTTGACGTAGCGCCACAGGTTGAGCCAGGTCAGGAAGTCGCTGCCCTCGGCCTTGTAGCGGGCGTGCAGCTGGTCGGCCTGCGCCCGCATCTCGGTGGGCCGCTCGCGCGGGTCCTGCAGCGACAGCGCGGCCGCGATCACGACCACCTCGCGCACGCAGCCCAGCCGCTCGGCCTCCAGGATCATCCGCGCCAGCCGCGGGTCGATCGGCAGCCGCGCCAGCCGCTTGCCCACCCGGGTCAGCCGCGGCCGGCCGTCGCGCCCCGCGTCGGCCGGGCTCGCCGAGGCCAGCGCGCCGAGCTCCTCGAGCAGCTGTACGCCGGCGGTCACGTTGCGCTTGTCGGGCGGCTCCACGAACGGGAACCGGCCGATGTCGCCCAGCCCGAGCGACGTCATCTGCAGGATCACCGAGGCGAGGTTCGTGCGCAGGATCTCGGGGTCGGTGAACTCCGGGCGGGACTCGAAGTCCTCTTCCGAGTAGAGCCGGATCGCGATGCCCGCCTCGACCCGACCGCAGCGGCCGGACCGCTGGTTGGCCGACGCCTGGCTGATCGGCTCGATCGGCAGCCGCTGGACCTTGGTGCGCGCCGAGTAGCGGCTGATCCGCGCGACGCCGCTGTCCACGACGTACCGGATGCCGGGCACGGTCAGCGACGTCTCGGCGACGTTCGTGGCGAGCACGACCCGGCGCCCGGTGTGCCCCTGGAAGACGCGGTGCTGCTCGGCGGCCGAGAGCCGTGAGTAGAGCGGCACGATCTCGACGCCGCCGCCGCGGGTGGACGTGGTCAGGTCGGCCAGGGCGTCCGCGGTGTCGCGGATCTCCCGCTCGCCGGGCAGGAACACCAGGATGTCGCCGGGGCCCTCGGCCGAGAGCTCCCTGACCGCGTCGACGATCGCCTCGGTCTGGTCCCGGACGACCGGCTCGCCCTCCTCGTCCTCCTCGGGCAGCTCCATGAGCGGCCGGTAGCGGACCTCGACCGGGTAGGTGCGCCCGGAGACCTCGATGATGGGCGCGGGCTCCCCGCGCCGGTCCGCGAAGTGGCGGGCGAACCGCTCGGGGTCGATGGTGGCGGAGGTGATGACGAGCTTGAGGTCGGGTCGCTTCGGCAGCAGCCGGCGCAGGTAGCCCAGCAGGAAGTCGATGTTCAGGCTGCGCTCGTGCGCCTCGTCGATGATGATCGTGTCGTACCTGCGCAGCATCCGGTCCCGCTGGAGCTCGGCGAGCAGGATGCCGTCGGTCATCAGCTTGACCCGGCTGGACCGGGAGGTGCGGTCGGTGAACCGCACCTGGTAGCCCACCAGGTCGCCGAGCTCGGTGCCGAGCTCCTCGGCGATCCGCTCGGCCACCGACCGGGCCGCGATCCGGCGCGGCTGGGTGTGCCCGATCAGGCCACCGCCCTGGGCGCCGCGGCGTCCCCGGCCCAGCTCGAGGCAGATCTTCGGGATCTGGGTGGTCTTCCCGGACCCGGTCTCGCCGGCGATGATCACGACCTGGTGGTCGCGGATCGCGGCGGCGATGTCGTCGCGGCGCTGGGTGACCGGCAGCTCCGGCGGGTAGACGATCGTCAGGTCTGCCGATTCGTCGGGTACGCGTGCGGGGCCGGACATGATGTCGGCCATTGTGCCTGCGAGGTGGTGCCCCCGGCGAACGCATTGCCCGCGGTCAGGAGCCGGCGGACCCGTCTCCCTGCTGCGGCGCGGTGCTGGGCGGCAGCTGCCCGGGCATCCCGAGCGGAGGGTTGCCGTGGTTGCCGGGCCCGCCACCGGGGCCGCCGCGCATCCCGCTGCCGTCACCCGCGTCGCTGACGGCACCGAGGACGGCGCCGCCGACACCGCCGAGGATCACGCTGGCCAGGGCAACCCCGGCGACGCCGCGCCACCCGAGCACCCGGTCCCGGAGTCCGGGTCGAGCGGGGGTCGTGGTGGCGGGCACGGGGGTCTGGGAGGTCTCGTCGTCCATGACGGCGACTCTCACCCGCGCTCCTGTGCGAACCCTGTGGCGGCTCCGTGAGCCGGCCGAGCAGTGCCCCGAGGCCCGGAGACACAGGATCCGCACAGGGAACGCACAGCGGTTGGCAGCACCTTTGCGGGCACAGTGGACCCATGGAGCTGACCAGGGCCGACGGGTCCCCCCTGCGCGTGCTCGTCGTCGACGACGAGGTGAACATCGCCGAGCTGATCTCGATGGCGCTGCGCTACGAGGGCTGGGAGGTGGCCACCGCGCACACCGGGTCGAAGGCCGTCTCCGCGGCCAAGGACTTCAGGCCGGACGCCGTGGTGCTGGACATGATGCTGCCGGACTTCGACGGCCTCGAGGTGCTGCGCCGGATGCGCAGCACCGACCCCGACGTACCGGTCGTGTTCCTCACCGCCCGCGACGCGGTCGAGGACCGGGTGGCGGGCCTGACCGCGGGCGGGGACGACTACGTGACCAAGCCGTTCTCGCTGGAGGAGGTCGTGGCCCGGCTGCGCGGACTGATGAGGCGGGCCGGCGCCCAGCAGGCCGCGACCTCGTCGGTGCTGACCGTCGGCGACCTGAGCCTCGACGAGGACAGCCACGAGGTGTTCCGGGCCGGTGAGGAGATCTCGCTGACCGCCACCGAGTTCGAGCTGCTGCGCTTCCTGATGCGCAACCCGCGCCGGGTGCTGTCGAAGGCGCAGATCCTGGACCGGGTCTGGAACTACGACTTCGGCGGGCAGGCCAACGTGGTCGAGCTCTACATCTCCTACCTGCGCAAGAAGGTCGACGCCGGCCGCGAGCCGATGATCCACACCATGCGCGGCGCGGGCTACGTGCTGAAGCCGGCGACGTGAGGTCCCCCTTCGCCTCGCTCACCTCCCGGCTGGTGCTCACGGCCGTGGCGCTGGTCGCCGTCGTCTGCCTGCTGATCGCGACCGCGACGACGCTGGCGATGCGCTCCTCGCTGATGGACCGCCTGGACCGGGACGTGAGGTCGTCGGTCCTCAGGGCCGGCGACAACGACAACGACCACGACGAGGCCGGCCCGCCGCGGCCGCCGCTGGACTCGCGCTACCAGGGCCCGGGCACGCTGATCGCCTCGATCGGCGGCGGCACCGCCCGCGGCTTCGTGAACAGCGAGGAGCGCGCCGGCAGCACCCCGCTGTCGACGTCCGCGCTGCAGGAGCTCTCCGCGGTGCCGACGGACGGGGGCGTGCACGGGGTGAGCCTGCCCGGGTTCGGCTCCTACCGGGTGACCGTCGTGCAGACGCCCGACGGCGACCGGCTGGTCACCGGCCTGCCGACCAGGGACGTGGACGCCACCGTCAGCTCCCTCGTCGGCTGGGAGCTGCTGCTGACCCTGCTCGGCGTGGGCGCGGCCGCCGGCGCCGGGCTGGTCGTCGTACGCCGCCAGCTGCGGCCGCTGCGCGAGGTGGCGCAGACCGCCCACACCGTGGCCGAGCTGCCGCTGGCGTCCGGGGAGATCGACCTGACCGAGCGGGTGCCCGAGCACCTCACCGACGAGCGCACCGAGGTCGGGCAGGTGGGCGCGGCGCTGAACACGCTGCTCGTCCACGTCGAGTCCTCGCTGGAGGCGCGACACCGCAGCGAGCAGCAGGTGCGCCAGTTCGTGGCCGATGCCTCCCACGAGCTGCGGACCCCGCTGACGACGATCGCGGGGTACACCGAGCTCGCCCGCCGGCGTCCCGGGGACGCCGGCACCGCCCTGGGCAAGGTGGAGGAGGAGTCGGGCCGGATGACGGCGCTGGTCGAGGACCTGCTGCTGCTCGCCCGCCTCGACGCGGGGCGTCCCCTGGAGCGGGAGCCGGTCGACCTGACCCGGCTGCTGCTCGAGGCCGTCTCCGACGCGCGCGTGGTCGCCCCGGACCACCGGTGGCGGCTGGACCTGCCCGACGACGCGGTCGAGGTGACCGGCGACGCCCACCGGCTGCACCAGGTGGTCACCAACCTGCTCACCAACGCCCGGAAGTACACCCCGGCCGGCACCACGGTCACGGTGTCGGCCCGGCGTACCCCCGACGGCGGCAGCTTCGCGGTGCACGACGACGGCCCCGGCTTCCCGCCGGACCTGGTCGAGCACGCCTTCGAACGGTTCGCCCGCGGCGACGTGGCCCGCACCCGCGCCTCCGGCGACGGCGAGCAGCCGGTCGGCGGCGCCGGCCTCGGCCTGTCCCTCGTCCAGGCGATCGTCCACGCCCACGGCGGCCGGGTCTCGCTCACCTCGCATCCGCGCGACACCACGATCACGGTCAGCCTGCCCGGGTAGTCCCACAGCCGCCCCACAGCGCGGTCCGAAAGGGGTGCCAGACCGGCCCGACAGGCTCGCCCGCATGACGACCCAGACCCTGCCCCCGTCCGTGCCGGCCACGCCGCCGCACTCCCCCGGCCCGCGGCCCTCCCCGTGGTCACGGGAGCGGCTGGCGCCGGCCGGGCTGCTGGCCGGGACTGCGGTGCTCTACCTGTGGGGGCTGGGCAGCTCCGGGTGGGCCAACCCCTTCTACGCCGCGGCCGTCCAGGCCGGGTCGGAGTCGTGGCAGGCGTTCTTCTTCGGCTCCTCCGACGCGGCCAACGCGATCACCGTCGACAAGACCCCGCTCGCGCTGTGGCCGATGGCGCTCTCGGTGCGGGTCTTCGGGCTGTCGTCGTGGAGCCTGCTGGTGCCACAGGCGCTCGAGGGGGTCGCCACGGTCGCGCTGCTCCACGCGGCGGTGCGTCGTACGACGGGCTCCGCGGCGGCCGGCCTGCTCGCCGGTGCGACCCTGGCGCTGACGCCGGTCGCGGTGCTGATGTTCCGCTTCGACAACCCCGACGCGCTGCTCGTGCTGTTGCTGGTCGGGTCGGCGTACGCCACCCAGCGCGCCATCGAGACGACCCGGTTCGCGGAGCCCGGCCGGCCGCTTCCGTGGCTGGCGCTGGCCGGCGGCCTCGTCGGTCTGGCCTTCCTCACCAAGATGCTGCAGGCCTTCCTGGTGCTGCCCGCGCTCGCGGTCGCGTACGCCGTGCTCGCCGCCGTCCCGCTCCGCCGGCGGCTCGGCCACCTGCTCGTCGCGCTCGCCACGATGGTGCTGGCGGGCGGCTGGTGGGTCGCGATCGTGGAGCTCCGGCCGGCCTCGTCGCGCCCGTACATCGGAGGCAGCCAGCACAACTCGATCCTGGAGCTGACCCTGGGCTACAACGGCTTCGGCCGCCTGACCGGCGACGAGACCGGCTCGGTCGGCGGCAACGGCGGCTGGGGCGAGACCGGGATCCTGCGGATGCTCGGCAGCGAGATCGGCGGGCAGGTCGCCTGGCTGCTGCCGGCCGCGCTGGTGCTGGGGGTGGTGGGGCTGTGGTTCGCGCGCGGCCGCGGCCCGGCCCCTCGGCAGGTGCAGGCCGGGCTGGTCATCTGGCTCGGCTGGCTGCTGGTCACCGGCCTGACCTTCAGCTTCATGGCCGGCATCTTCCACGCCTACTACACGGTCGCGCTCGCGCCGGCGGTCGCGGCGCTGGTCGCGATCGGCGCGCACACGCTGTGGCGGCACCGCGCCTCGCTGGTCGCCTCCGGGGGGCTGGCCTTCGCCACCGCGGGCACCACCGCGCTGGCGTTCGTGCTGCTCGACCGGGCCGGCGGCTGGCACCCGTGGCTGAAGTACGCGGTCGCCACGCTCGGCTTCGCGGCGGCGCTGATGCTGGCCGGGGTCCGGCACCTGCCCCGGCGAGCCGGCCGGGCCGTGGCGGCCACCGCGCTCGTGGCCGCGTTGGCCGGCCCCACGGCGTACTCCCTGGCCACGGCCGCCA
Source organism: Nocardioides koreensis (assembly GCF_039531775.1). Taxonomy (NCBI): domain Bacteria; kingdom Bacillati; phylum Actinomycetota; class Actinomycetes; order Propionibacteriales; family Nocardioidaceae; genus Nocardioides; species Nocardioides koreensis. The sequence continues at coordinate 319,171 of NZ_BAAAQR010000003.1, forward strand.
GCCCGCACACCGGCTCCATCCCGACCGCCGGGCCGACGACGCAGGGCGGGTTCGGCGGTTCGCCCGCCGGCGGGCTGCTGGACGGCAGCACCCCCGGCACCGGGCTGACCGCGCTGCTGGAGGAGGACGCGGACTCGTTCACCTGGGTGGGGGCCGCGGTCGGGTCGAACGCGGCGTCGGGCTACCAGCTGGCCACCGGGGAGCCGGTGATGGCGATCGGCGGCTTCAACGGCAGCGACCCGAGCCCGACGCTCGGGGAGTTCCAGCGGCGCGTCGCCGACGGCGAGGTCCACTGGTTCATCGCGGGTGGCGGCACGGGCGGCGGTCCGAACGCCAGCGGCAGCACCTCGACCGAGATCGCCGCCTGGGTGGCGGCGAGCTTCGAGGCGCGGACGGTCGACGGGGTCACGGTCTACGACCTCTCGCCCGGGGTTCAGTAGCCGCGGCCGCGACCGCTCACCACCGGGTGCGGCCAGTGCGGGCCACCCACCCGGCGGCCGGTGAGCTCGCGCCACTCCAGCCGCAGCCACATCGGTCGGAACCCGCCCGCCCAGGGTTCGGGTCCCGGTCCGTCGTGGTGCCAGCTGCCGGAGCCCGGCTGCTCGAAGCGCTCGCAGACGCCGTGCGCCACGACGCTCCAGCCGCGACGCCGCTCGCTGTCGAGCTGGTCGATCTCGAAGGCGATCTCGTGGCCGGGGGCGTAGACGGCGAGCTCGCTGTACGCCGTCGTCCGCATCTCGAGCCCCTCGCCGTGCAGGGCGTAGTTGACCGGCACGATCCGCGGGCCGGCTGGGGTCACGAAGGCCACCCGGCCGACCGTGTCGGTCTCGAGCAGGTCGCGGCACTCGGCGTCCGACAGCAGCACGACGTCGTCCATGACTCCAGTGTGCCCCGGGGTGACGCGGCGGCTCAGCCGGACGCCGCGTCGACCAGGGCGGGCAGCGAGGCGGCCATGATCGTGAGCAGCTGCTCGCGGGTCACCCCGGCCGGCTCCCGCACCCAGGTGAGCACGAGCTCCTCGGTCATGGCCGACCAGCCGCGCACCACCAGCCGGCTGGCGGGGGTGTCCGGGATGATCTGTCCCTGGGCGTCCTCGCGGAAGACCCGGTCGGTGAGCGCCGAGCGCGCCTCCTCGTAGATCTCCCGCAGCGTGTCGTTGCCGCCGGCCGCGCCCTTGACCAGCGAGAGGTAGCCCTCGTAGTTGGCCTCGACGTAGTCCAGGTACGCCGTCACCGAGATCAGCAGCCGCTCCAGCGGCTCGCCGTCGACCGGCGGGGCGGTCTGGGCGATCAGGTCGTCGGCGGCGCGGCGTACGACGGCCTCGTGGAAGGCGTGCTTGTTCCCGAAGTAGTGGTAGAGGAGCCCGCGGGAGATGCCGGCCTCCTCGGCCAGCAGGTCGATCGAGAGCTCGTCGAGGGACCGGGTCGCGAGCAGCCGCACGCCAAGGTCGAGCAGCTGCGAGCGGCGCTGCTCGGGGCTGAGCCGGGTGCGGCCGGCACCCGCCCTCGGGTCCGTCGGTGTGTCAGCGGTCACGGCCCCCATTCTATTGACACTTGTTCAATAACGCCAATACCGTCGGGCCATGACCACGAACGGGCACGTGAAGCACCTCGTCGTCGGAGCCGGCTTCGCCGGGCTCTGCGCGGCGATCAGGCTGCAGGAGGACGGCGAGACCGACTTCCTGGTCATCGAGAAGGGCGGCGACGTCGGCGGCACCTGGCGCGACAACACCTACCCGGGCGCGGCGTGCGACGTGCCCAGCCAGCTCTACTCCTTCTCGTTCGCGCCCAACCCGGACTGGTCGATGTCCTTCTCCCCCCAGCCGGAGATCCAGGCCTACATCCGCCGGGTCGCCGAGGAGTCGGGCACCCTGGACCGGTTCCGGTTCCACACCACGCTCGAGTCGGCCGCCTGGGACGACGACGCCCAGCTGTGGCGGACCGAGGTCTCCGACCCGACCGGCCGGCACACGATCACCTCGACCACGCTCGTGGTCGGCGCCGGCGGGCTGTCCGAGCCCAGGCTGCCCGACATCGACGGCATCGAGGGGTTCGACGGCGAGCTGTTCCACTCCGCGCGCTGGGACCACGACGTCGACCTGGCCGGCAAGCGGGTCGCGGTGATCGGCACCGGCGCGTCGGCGATCCAGATCGTCCCGGAGATCCAGAAGGTCGTCGGCCACCTCGACGTCTACCAGCGGACCGCGCCGTACGTGCTGCCGCGCAACGACCGCAGGTACGGACGCCTGGAGCGGCTCGCCCTGCGACACGTGCCCGGGCTGCAGAGGCTCTACCGGACCGCGATCTACTGGGGCCGGGAGACCTACGTCCCCGGCTTCACGCTCCAGCCGAAGCTGGCGCTGCCGGCGAAGAAGATGGCGCTGGCCAACCTGGCCAAGGGCGTCTCCGACCCCGAGCTGCGCGAGCGGCTGACCCCCATCTTCGAGATCGGCTGCAAGCGGATCCTGATCTCGAACACCTACTACCCCGCGCTGGACTCCGACAACGTCGAGGTCGTCACCGACCGGATCGCGAAGGTCACCGGCGACGCCGTGGTGACCGAGGACGGCGTCGAGCGGCCGGTCGACGTGCTGATCGTGGCCACCGGCTTCTTCACCACCGAGCTGCCGATCACCGGCCACATCACCGGCCGCGGCGGCCGGACCCTGGCCGAGCAGTGGCGCGAGGGCGGGATGGCCGCCTACAAGGGCACCACGGTCCCGGACTTCCCGAACCTGTTCATGCTCGTCGGTCCGAACACCGGCCTGGGCCACTCGAGCATGGTGTTCATCATCGAGTCGCAGGTGGAGTACCTCCGCGACGCGATCCGGACCATGGACCTGCACCGCTACGCCACCGTCGAGCCCACGCCGGCCGCGACCGAGGAGTGGAACGCCGACCTCCAGCGCCGGATGCGGCGCACGGTGTGGAACACCGGAGGGTGCTCGAGCTGGTACCTCGACGAGGACGGCCGCAACACCATCCTCTGGCCGCGCTCGACGTTCGCCTTCCGCGGGCTGCTCTCGGAGTTCGACGTGGCGGCGTACGACGTCACCGCGGCCCGCACCGCCTCCCCCTCCCGACCCGCCACTGCTGAGGAAGTGACCGCATGAAGACCCTCGACGACAAGGTGGTCGTGATCACCGGCGCCGGCTCCGGCATCGGCCGCGCGCTCGCCGTCAACCTGGCCCGCCGTGGCGCGCTGCTCGCGCTCTCCGACGTCGACGAGACCGGGCTGGCCGAGACGGTGGAGCTGGCCGCGACCGCCGGCGCGCGGGAAGTGCGCAGCGACCGCCTCGACGTGGCCGACCGCGCCGCGTTCACGGCGTACGCCGCCGCCGTGGCCGAGCAGTTCGGCCGGGTCAACGTGGTGGTCAACAACGCCGGCGTCGCGCTCGCCGGCGACCTCGCGGACCTCCACTACGACGACATGGAGTGGATCGTCGGCGTCAACTTCTGGGGCGTCGTGCACGGCACCAAGGAGTTCCTGCCGCACCTGATCGCCTCCGGCGACGGGCACGTCGTGAACCTCTCCTCGCTGTTCGGGCTGATCTCGATGCCCGGCCAGAGCGCCTACAACGCGACCAAGTACGCCGTCCGCGGCCTGACCGAGGCGCTGCGCGAGGAGATGCTGATCGCCGGGCACCCGGTGGGCGTCACCGCCGTGCACCCGGGCGGGATCAAGACCGCGATCGCCCGCAACGCCCGGGTCTCCCACCGGGAGGACAAGCACGCGACCGCGAAGCTGTTCGACGAGAAGCTTGCCCGGATGTCGCCCGAGAAGGCCGCCGAGATCATCGTCAAGGGGATCCTCGGCAACAAGGCCCGGGTGCTGGTCGGGATCGACGCGCACGCGCTGCACCACTTCGCCAAGCTCACCGGCTCGCGCTACCAGGACGTTGTCGCGAAGGCGTCGAAGAAGGTCGTGCCGCCGAGGACAACCGTCGTCTGAGTGGTAGAACCGCGGTGTGACGCTTCGCGCGGGGGCCGCGGTCCGGACGGTGATGACCAAGTGGGGCGAGCGCCCCCACTGGGAGTTCGACGCCGTGCTGCTCGGCTCCGACGAGCACGGTGACTGGCTGGGCATCCCCGGCGGCACCCACATGGCGCGGCCGGGGGCGGAGTACGTCGCCCCCGTCGACCAGGTGGGGCTGGTGCCGGCGCCCGGGCCGGACGAGGAGCGCGGCTGGCTGGCGACCTTCCACGCCGTCGGCGGCCCGGTGCAGGTCTACGTGGACATGACCACGCCGCCGGTGTGGGACGGCACGGTGCTGCGCGCGGTCGACCTCGACCTCGACGTGGTGCGCGGCCCGACCGGACGGGTGTGGGTGGACGACGAGGACGAGTTCGCCGCGCACCGGGTCGCCTACGGCTACCCCGACGAGGTGGCCCGGCTGGCCATGACGTCCTGCGACCGGGTGCGCGCGGCGGTGACGGCCGGGGACGCGCCGTACGACGGCAGCGCCGCGGCGTGGCTGGCGCTGCTCGCCGACCGGCGAGGACTCACTCCTCGACCGTGACCGTGACCGGCGCGGCGACCGGTTCCTGCTCGCGGCGCCGTTCGCGGCGGGCCATCCGCCCGGTCCGGGTCCGCAGCGGACCCACCAGGCGCGGGCCCGCGAGCCGGTTCTCGAGCTTCTGCGCCTCGCGCTTGAGCGGCTGGGCGACGTACTCCCCGAGGATCACGCCGGACGCCAGGGCCGTGGCCACCGAGGCCGCGGTCACCATGGCCAGCAGCCCCTCGGAGGCGGAGGTGTCGCTCTCCGTGAGCAGCGACAGGCCGCGGTAGATGGAGAGGCCCGGCAGCATCGGGACGACCGCCGACACCACGACCACGAGTGGTGGGACCCGCAGCCGGCCGGCGACGGAGTAGCTGACCAGACCGACGAAGAACGCCGCCAGGCCGGTCGGCCAGGTGCGTCCGGCGTCCTGCAGCGCCAGGGTCTGGGAGATGACCATCGAGACCGCGGCGATGCCCGCGATCGGCACGATGATGCGCCCGGGCGCGTACGACGCGAACGCGAACGCCGCCGCACAGATCGCGCCGCCGAGCGCCATCATCGAGAGGGCCTTGACGCTGCCGGCCGCGCCCGGGTCCAGCCGTCCGACGTCGACACCGACCATCTTGGCCAGGGTGAGGCCGCCGCTGACGCCGGCGATGATCCCGGAGGTGGCCAGCAGCGCCTCGGTGAGTCGGGCGCCGCCGGTGACGTAGAAGCCGGACAGGGCGTCCTGGAGCGCCCCCATGAAGCCGATCCCGGCGAGCAGCATGATGATGTTCGCGGTGACGACCAGCGAGGGGTTCTCCACCAGCCCCGTCGCCGCCGCCCCGGTGGCCAGCAGCGTGGCGATCCCGCCCCCGGCGACCTGCTGGTAGAAGAACGGCAGCCGGCGCCGCGACATCATCAACTGCGACCGGTCGATGCACACGGCCGCGGCGAACGCGATGGCGATCACCGTGGCGTCACCGCCGAGCTGCAGGCCGACGCCCGCGCACATCACGCCCCAGCCGAGGGTGACCGCCCAGCGCGGCGTGCTGTGGCCCGAGGAGACGATCCGGGCCAGGGTGGCGCGCGCCTCCATCAGGTCGACCCGGTCCGAGAGGACGTCGCGGACCAGGTGGTCGACCTGGGTGAGGTCCTCGTAGTCGATGTCGCGCTGCTTGACCTGCCGGATCTGGATGAGCGGCGGGTCCTCGGGGCTGGGCTGGAACGTCATCGACAGCGAGGTGAAGGTGACGTCGATGTCGGGGTGGCGCACGCCGAGGTGCCAGGACAGCGACTTCATCGTGGCGGTGACGTCGGCGGCACCGGCACCGGAGGACAGCAACATCTCGCCGACCCGGAGGCAGAAGTCCAGCGTCAGGTTCAGCGCACGTGCCTCCAGCATGAGCACCATGCTGACAGGGCGCGGATGTGCTTCGCTTGCGGGGTGCGCATCGACTTCCGGGCCTCGCCCGAGCCGACGATCGGTGTCGAGTGGGAGCTCGCGCTGGTCGACAAGTCGAGCCGTGACCTGGCCAACACCGCCGCCGACCTGTTCGCCGCGGCCGGCCCCCGACTGCCCGATCCGGGGCGGCTGCACAAGGAGCTGCTGCGCAACACCGTGGAGGTCGTCACCGGGGTCTGCCACACGGTCGGCGAGGCGATGGCCGACCTGCGCCGCACCCTCGAGGTGGTGGTCCCGGTCGCCGACGGGCTCGGGGTCGACCTGTACGGCGGCGGCACGCACCCGTTCTCGTCCTGGACCCGGCAGCAGCTCACCGAGGGGCACCGGTACGAGGAGCTGATCAACCGGACCCAGTGGTGGGGCCGGCAGATGCTGATCTGGGGCGTGCACGTGCACGTCGGGCTGCCCGCGCAGGAACGGGTGCTGCCGGTGCTGTCCTCGCTGCTGAACCACTACCCCCACCTGCTGGCGCTCTCGGCGTCGTCGCCGATCTGGGCCGGCATGGACACCGGCTACGCCTCCAACCGGGCGCTGATGTTCCAGCAGCTGCCGACCGCCGGGCTGCCGTTCCAGTTCGAGCGGTGGTCGGAGTTCGAGGCGTTCGCGTCCGACCAGCTGGTCACCGGGGTGATCGACGAGCTCTCCGAGATCCGCTGGGACGTCCGGCCGGCCACGCACCTGGGCACCCTGGAGAACCGGATCTGCGACGGGGTCTCCGACTTCGACGACCTCGCGCCGCTGGTGGCGCTGATGCACTGCCTGGTGGTCGACCTCGACTCCCGGGCGGCGGCGGGCGAGCGGCTGCCGACGATGCCGCCGTGGCACGTCCAGGAGAACAAGTGGCGGGCCGCCCGCTACGGGCTGGACGCCATCGTGGTGCTCGACGCCGAGTCCCACGAGCGGCTGGTGACCGACGACCTCGCCGAGCTGCTGGTGCGGCTGGCGCCGGTCGCGGAGCGCCTGGGCTGCGCGGCCGAGCTGGCCGCGGTGGCCGACATCCCACGGCGCGGCGCGTCGTACCAGCGGCAGCGGGCGGTCGCCGAGCGCACCGGCGGGGACCTGGTCGCCGTGGTCGACTCGGTCGTCCGCGAGCTGCGCGCCGGGCTCGGCTAGCTCGGCGCCCAGTCAGCGCTCGTAGCCGCCCTCCGGCTCGGTCATCTCCAGCCGCACCCCCAGCAGCCGCACCGGCCGGTCCTGGTCGACCCGGTCCAGCAGCGAGACCGCCGCCTCGGCGAGCAGGTCGGGGTCGTTGCTCGGCGCCGGGAGGGTGAGGCTGCGGGTGACGGTGACGAAGGGCCGGAACCGCACCTTGATCCCGACCCGCGCCGCCGGCCGGCCCTCGCGGTCGATGTCGGCGACCACCCGCCGGGTCAGCGCCCGCACCTCGGCGGCGACCTGCGCCCAGTCCTCGAGGTCGGCCTGGTAGGTCTCCTCGCGTCCGTGCGCCCTCGGCACCCAGGGGGTCGCGTCGACGGGGCTGCTGTCCACACCCCGGCCGAGCCGGTGGTACCACGGCCCCATCGTCGGGCCCAGCTCCGCGGCCAGCACCCGGGCGTCGGCCTGCGCCAGCTGCGTGACGGTGTCGATGCCGAGCGCCGCCAGCTTGCGGGCGGTCTTGCGGCCGATCCCCCACAGCGCGTCCGTGGGCCGCTCCCCCATCACCTCGAACCAGGTGTCCCCGGTCAGCTCGGCCACCCCGCGGGGCTTGCCGAAATCGGTCGCGATCTTGGCCCGCAGCTTGTTGTCGCCGATCCCGACCGAGCAGTGCAGCCCGGTCGCCTCGAGGACCCGGGCCCGGATCTCCTCGGCGAACCGGTGGGGGTCGCTGTCCCGGGGGGACCCTCCCCCCACCCCCTCCCCGGCCGCCACGAACGCCTCGTCCCAGCCCAGGACCTCGACGACCACCGGCACGCCGTCCCAGGTCAGCGAGCGCAGCGTGGCCATCACCTCGTGCGAGGCCGCGTCGTACGCCGCGTGGTCGGCCGGCAGGAACACCGCGTCCGGGCACTTGCGCGCGGCGATCCGCAGCGGCATGCCGGACCCGACGCCGTACTCCCGCGCCTCGTAGGACGCGGTCGCCACCACCCCCCGCTCGGTGGGGTCCCCGCGGCCGCCGACCACGACCGGGCGGCCCGCCAGCTCCGGCCGGCGCAGCACCTCGACGGCCGCGATGAACTGGTCGAGGTCGACGTGCAGCACCCACCGCTGCGAGGCGCGCGGCTCGGTCATCGCGGTGGCGGGGGCAGCGCGTCGGTCGACTCCATCTGGTCCATGCCGGTGAGCATCAGCAGGTCGACGACCACCGAGCGGATCTGCGCGAGCACCACCTCCGCGGCGAGCTGGTCGGTGCGCTCGACCTGCCCCGAGGCGTTGCCCACCGCCAGCAGCGCCGGCCGCGCGTTGACCGCCATCCGGTCCACGCTGAGCTCGTCGGCCACCGCGTCGGCGGCGTCGGCGAGGTCCAGGGCGAGCAGCGAGTAGGAGCCCGGCACCCGGCGCCGGTGGTATGCGGCCACCGCCGTCTGCCGGACGAGGACGCGGGTGCTGCGCAGCGCCCGGTCGAGCGGGTCGACCAGCTCGACCATCCGGCGCAGGTTGCCCTTGTGCCGCACCCGGAACGGCGAGGACGCCACCACCGACAGACCTTCGTCGGCGGCCGCCTGCAGCTCCTGGATCAGGTGGTCGGTGGACCGCGCGTCGGCCAGCAGCTCGAGCGCCCGCTCGACCTCACCGTCCACCATCACCTCGCCCGCCGCCCGCAGCAGGGCCGCGATCTTGCGCATCACCACGGCCGCCTGCTCCCGTGGCCGGCGCAGCGGAGCCGCGGGCACGGCCGTGGCGGCGACCAGCGCCACCGCACCACCGACCAGGGCGTCGGTCCACCGGGTCAGCGCCGCCCCGGGATCCGGGATCAGCGTGCTCACCACGATCGACTGCACCGCGGCCTGGGTGACGAAGAGCTGGCCGCCGTCGAGCAGGAACGCGGTCGACATCGCCAGCGCCACGATCAGGCTCAGCTGCCACCAGCCGGTGCCGAGCCAGGCCACCAACAGGTCACCGACGAAGACCCCGATCGCGACGCCGATCGCCACCTCGACCACCCGGCGCAGCCGCTGGCCGTACGACGTCCCGAGGCTGACCACCGCCGCGATCGGCGCGAAGAACGGGGTGTCGTGCCCCAGCACGTCGGCGGCGATCAGCCAGGCCGCACCGGCGGCCAGCGAGCACTGGGCGATCTGCCAGCGCTTGGACTCCCATCGCTTCACCCGCGCCCGCAGCGAGGTACGGCCCCGGCTCCACACCCGGTCGAGCGGTCCGGCCTCCTCCATGCCGGAGATCCTAGTGAGCGCGCGCCCGGCGCCTCCGCCTCAGGCCCGCGGCCGCCGTGTCAGGCGGCGTTCGCGTAGTCCAGCGCCACCTTCATCCGCTTGAGGTCGCGGTACCAGACGATCACCTCGGTCCGGCACCGCACGCGGTTCACCCGGTTGCCGTACTCGTCGCACTCCGCCTTCGCCTCCGAGATCGTGGGCGGGTAGCGGACCGTCCCGTCGTAGTGCTCGATCGTGAAGCCGTTGTACTTGTCGCCGCTCACGTCGATGATCGTGCCGTCCGGGGGCGGGTTGCCGGCGGCCGCCCAGGCGGCGCCGCCGGTGCTGAGGACGCCGACGGTGGCGGCGAGGACGAGGACCTTCTTCATCTGCAACTCCTGTGTCGAGACGCCGGCGAGTTCCGGCATACGCAGGACGCTAGGAGCAGGCAGGGACCGGCGGCCGGGGTCGAGAGCCGCCCTGGGGAGGACCCGTGCCGAGGCCTCCCCTGTGCAGGACAAGTGGCCCGTCAGCGGGCCAGGTGGACGGTGATCTTCGCGTTCTTGCAGTCCGCCGAGAGCGACCGGAGGGCGCGGCGCTCGGGCCGGTCGACCTTCAGCCGCCACCGGTGCTTCACCGCCACCCACTCGCGCACGTAGCGGCAGGTGCCGAACTCCGGCATCCACTCCGCGGGGTCCCGGTCGCCCTTGGACTGGTTGACCGAGTCGGTGACCCCGACCAAGCTCCGGTGGTCGCCGAGGTCGTTGGCGTACCGCCGCCGGGTCCCGGTCTTCCAGCGTCCGGCCCCGGAGTCCCAGGCCTCGGCCAGCGGGACCAGGTGGTCGATGTCGATCCGGCTGGGGTCGGTCCACGAGACCCGGTCGTAGTAGGAGAACCAGCGGCCGCCGCTGAGCGCGCAGCCGCCGCCCACGGTCACCGGGTCGTCGGCCTCGGCGATCAGCACCTCGTCGCGGGTGTCGCAGCCGTCGCCGTCGGCGTCCACCCAGTGCGGGAAGAGGTCGCGGTCGTAGCCGGCCCGCACCTCCTTGGCCACCTTCAGCTCCGTGATCGCCCGCTGCAGCGGCGCCGAGTAGTCCTCGGCCGAGGCCGCGGCCGGTACGGCGAGCACGCCCACGGCCAGCGCGACCACGACGAGCAGCCGGGAGAGCGGGTGGTGCCCGTGATCACGCCCGCGAGGTGGGTTCGCCATGGGGCGCATCGTACGGAACCCGGTGTCCCGGCCGGCGGACCCTTGTCCCGGCCGTCCCCACCGGCAAGGATCGGACGCCACGACCAGAAACGGGGTAAGCGTGGTCTCACCGATCGATCCGACGTCGACAGCCTTCCTGCTCGCCGAGAACCGCAACCAGCCCATGCACGTGGGAGGCCTCCAGCTCTTCGAGAAGCCCGAGGGCGCCGGTCGTGACTACGTCCGCCAGATGTTCGAGGAGATGCGGGACGTCGACGCGATCGCGCCGCTGTTCCTCAAGCACCCGAAGCGGTCGGTGAGGACCGCCGGCCAGCTGGTGTGGGAGAACGACGACGAGTTCGACATCGAGCACCACGTCCGGCACAGCGCGCTGCCCAGGCCCGGCCGGGTACGCGAGCTGCTGGAGCTCTGCGGCCGGCTGCACAGCACCCGCCTGGCGTGGGAGCGGCCGCTGTGGGAGGCCCACGTGATCGAGGGCCTGCGCGACGGACGCGTCGCGATGTACACCAAGACCCATCACGCGCTGGTCGACGGCATCTCCGCCATGCGCCTGATCCAGAGCGTGCTCAGCACCGACCCCGACAAGCGCGGCATGCCGGCGCCGTGGGGGGTGCGCGCCGCGCCGGCGCGGGCGGCGCTCGCCGAGGAGAAGGCACAGGAGCAGCGCGACCTCGCCCAGGTCCCGATCCAGGCGCTGCGCACGGCGTTCGGGATCACGGCGGAGGCGGCGGGGATGCCGGGCGCGTTCGTGCGGACCCTGAACAAGGGCATCCGCAACGAGACCTCGGCCCTCTCGCTCTTCGCCCCGCGCACGATGTTCAACCGGAGCATCACCGGGTCGCGCCGGTTCGCCGCGCAGGACTGGCCGATCGAGCGCCTGCGCGCCATCGGCAAGGCCAGCGGGGCCACCCTCAACGACGTGGTCCTGGCCATGTGCAGCGGCGCGGTCCGCACCTACCTGCTCGAGCTGGACGCGCTGCCCGACACCCCCCTGGTCGCGATGGTGCCGGTCGGCCTGAACGCCAAGCAGTCGCAGATCGCCTCGGCCGAGGGCGGCAACGCGGTGGGCGCGGTGATGTGCAAGCTCGGCACCGACCTGGCCGACCCCGGCGACCGGCTGGCGGCGATCCACCGGTCGATGCGCGAGGGCAAGGAGGCCCTCTCGAGCATGACCCCGATCCAGATCATGGCCATGAGCGCGCTCGGCCAGGCCCCGGCGATCCTCCCGCCGCTGCTGAAGATGCAGGGCATCGTGCGGCCGCCGTACAACCTGATCATCAGCAACGTGCCGGGCCCGCGGACCACGCACTACTGGAACGGCGCGAAGCTGGTCGGCCAGTACCCGCTCTCGATCCCGATCAACGGGATGGCGCTCAACATCACCTGCACGTCGTACGACGGCCAGATGGCGTTCGGCCTGACCGGCTGCCGGCGGACCGTCCCACACCTGCAGCGGCTGCTGACCCACCTCGACGAGGAGGTCGTCGCGCTGGAGCAGGCGGCCGGCGTCTGAGTCGGTCCGCAGTCCCCGACCCCTCGAGGCACGCGGCGTTCAGGTAGTTGAACGCCGCGCTCCGACGGGGCGCACCGGGCGTTCAGGTTGTTGAACGCGAAAACGCCTCGCGGCGCCGACCGACGTTCCTACGGTCGTTCTCGACCCGTCGCCGTCACCCAGCACGGCGCGCCGATGAACGAGCTCGTCCCGGAGGAACAGGATGTCCCAGCCCACCCAAGCCGGCCGCAGCGCGCGGCCCAGCAGCAGCCCGCCGCGCCGCGCCCGCCGACCGTGGCGTGCGCTGCTCACCACCGCCGTCACGACCACCACGGTGCTCGGCGGCGCCGCCCTGGTGCCCGCCACCGCCGCCACCAGCACCACGACCGCCGCCTTCTCCGGCACCGCCGGCACCACCGGCACGGCCACCAGAGGTGGCGTTCTCTACGCGAAGGCGAACGCCCCGCTGACGCTGACCGTGAACGCGCCGACCGACACCCAGTGCATCACCGGGGTGCCGGCCGGCTTCACCGGCGAGACCTTCTCCTCGTCGGGGAAGTCGCTCTGGACGTTCACCGGGACCGCCCAGGGCGGCGACGGCTCGAGGACGTTCACGATCGGCGCCTCGGGGGCCAACAAGCAGGGCAACTGCAGCGGGCAGTCAAGCACGGCCACCCCGTCGTACACCTCGGACAACACCGGTCCGGTCGTGACCGCGGCGCTGAGCCCGGCGGCCAACGTCGCCGGCTGGAACAGGGACAACACGACCGTCACCTGGTCCGCCAGCGACGCCGGCTCCGGCGTGGGCACCGGCCCCAGCCCGGCCTCGAGCACCGAGAGCGGCAACGGCACCGCCACTCGCACCTCGACTGCGACCGACGCGGTGGGCAACAGCGGCAGCGGCTCGGTCGTCGTCCGCATCGACAAGGCCGCACCGTCGATCACGGCCGCGCAGGTCAAGAACCCGGACGGCAGCGTCACCGTGACGTTCACCTGCGACGACAGCAACTCCGGGAACGAGGGGTCGGGCATCGCGAGCTGTCTGGTCAATGGCAGCACGACGAACTCGGTGATCGTCACCAAGAGCGGCGACGTCACCGGCACCGCCACCGACAAGGCGGGCAACACCGCCTCGACGAAGGTCACGGTCCAGGCCGGCGACACCTCTGCCCCGGTCCTCTCCGGCGCACCGACCACCGCGCCGAACGGCAACGGCTGGTACGCCGGCGACGTCAAGATCCACTGGACCGCCTCGGACCCGGAGTCCGGGATCCCCACGGCGCCCGCCGACACCACCATCACCGGTGAGGGTTCCGGGCTCACGAGCTCGGTCACGGTGACGAACGGCGCCGGCCTCAGCACGACGGCGACCAGCTCGCCGGCCGTGAGCATCGACCGGACCGCGCCGACCACCGGGATCACCGGCCCGTCCAACGCCTGGACCAACGGCGACGTCACCGTGACGCTCAGCCCGAAGGACGGCGGCTCGGGCGTCGCGAAGACCGAGTACTCCGTGGACGGCGGCGCCTTCCAGACGGGCACCAGCTTCCCGCTCTCGACCGAGGGAACCCACGCGGTGACCTACCGGAGCACCGACAGGGCGGGCAACGTCGAGGCGCTGCAGAGCGCGACCGTGAAGATCGACAAGTCGGCGCCCACGATCGGCCATGCCTTCGACCCCGCCGGTTACGTGGACGGCAGCTGGACCAACCAGGACGTCACCGTCACGTTCGTCTGCACCGACCAGGGCGGCTCGGCTGTCGCCGACTGCAGCGCGCCGGTGACGAAGACCGCCGAGGGCGAGCACAGTGTCACGGGCACGGCCCGTGACGGCGCAGGCAACACCACCACCGACACCGCTACGGTCCGCATCGACAAGACCGCGCCGACCGTGACCGCCACGGCAGTGGGCACAAAGAACGACGCCGGCTGGTACCGGGACGACGTGCGCGTCGTCTACACCGCCAACGACGACCGCTCCGGCCTGACCGGCTCGCCCGCGGCCGACGTGCTCGGCGAGGGCAGGGGCCAGAGCGCCGGCACCACCGTGACCGACGCCGCCGGCAACAGCGCCTCGGCTCGGGTAGCCAACATCGACGTGGACAAGACCCCGCCGGTCCTCGGCGCCGCAGTCCCGGCCGGCTGGCACACCGGTGCCGTCACCGTCACCTGGACCTGCACCGACACCCTGTCCGGCGTGGCGCAGAAGCCGGCCGCCACCGTGGTCAGCGGCGAGGGCGACAACCTGTCCGCCACCGCGAGCTGCACCGACATGGCGGGCAACACCACCGTGAGGACCGTTGACGGCATCAAGATCGACGGGACCGCACCGGTGACGACCGCTCACGTCGGGGACGCGAACGAGGCCAACTGGTACGACGCGCCGGTCGAGGTCACCTTGCACGGCGTCGACAACCTCGGTGGCACCGTGGCGACCTACTACCGGATCGACGAGGGCGACGCCCAGCGCTACGACGGACCCTTCTCCGTGGGTGAAGGCGAGCACGCCGTCTCCTACTGGAGCGAGGACGCCGCGGGGAACGCCGAGAAGCCGGGCACTCCGCTGACGCTTCAGGTCGACGGCACCGCCCCGAAGACGGAGGTCGTCAACCCGATCTCGCCGGACTCCGGCTGGTTCGTGAAGAGCGGCATCCCGGTCGCGTTCAAGGCCACCGACGCCGGCTCCGGCGTTGCCGCGACCTACTACGAGGTCGACGAGGGCGACACCCAGAAGTATGGCGGGCCGTTCACCGCGAACCTCTCGGACGGCACCCACAGCATCACCTACTGGAGCGTCGACCTCGCCGGCAACGTCGAGGCGAAGTCGACGACGAAGACCATCCAGGTCGACACCGTCGCACCGTCGATCACAGGCAAGTCCACCCCGGCGGCGAACCCCAATGGCTGGAACAACACCCCCGTCGACGTGACGTTCACCTGCACCGATGACGGGTCCGGCATCCCAGAGGAGAGCCAGACCGGCGTGGCCGGCTGCGCCGGTGACACGACGCTGGCCAACGACGGCGCCGGCCAGGTGGCGCCCGGTGACGCCGTGGACGTGGCGGGCAACACCAGCCACACCACGGTCGGGCCGATCAACATCGACACCGTGGAGCCGACCCTCGCCGGGGTGCTTCCCGACCCGAGCGGCACCGACAGGGACGGGCTCGCCTGGTACAGGGGCGACGTCGCGGTCAGGTGGGTCGGCGACGACGCCCTCTCGAAGATCGACCCGGCGAGCCAGCCGGCCGACAGCGTGGTCGAGGGCGAGGGCAAGGGCCTCGTCACCGACCCCGCCAGCATCAGGGACAAGGCGGGCAACGAGAGCGCGCCTACGACGGTCAGGGGCATCAACATCGACCGCACCGCACCGGTCGTCGCCGGCGCGCCGACGACCGAGCCCAACGCGGCTGGTTGGTACCAGAACAGCGTGATCGTCGACTACACCTGCAGCGACCGCCTCTCCGGCGTGGCCACGTGCCCGACCAGCAGGCTGGTCAAGGGAGACGGCGCGGACCAGTCGGTGACGAGCGACCCTGCCCGCGACGTCGCAGGCAACGTCTCCGCCGGCACGACCGTAGGAGGCATCAACATCGACGGCACCGCTCCGAGCACCACCGCGAACAACACCTGCGTCGCGGAGAACGACTGGTGCAAGGGCGACACGGCCGACGTCGTGCTCACCGCCGCCGACCAGGCCGGTCTCTCGGGCGTCAAGGAGATCCGCTACAGCATCGACGGCGGCGCCGAGCAGGTCGTCGCCGGCGGCCGCACCACGGTCAGCGTGCCTCTGACCGGGAGCGGTGCGGGCACCGTGAAGTTCTACGCGGTCGACAACGCCGGCAACAAGGAGACCGTCAACGGGGTCGCCCTGAAGTGGGACAACATCGCCCCGACGGTGACCCACACCCTCTCGCCGGCCGCGAACGCCGGGGGTTGGAACAACAGCGACGTGACGGTCGCCTTCGCCGCCAAGGACGACGACAAGGGTTCCGGCGTCGCCAGCATCTCGGCTCCGGTCACCGTCACCGACGAGACCGTCGGCCGGGTCGTCACGGGCACCGCGAAGGACACCGCCGGCAACGTCGGCACCGACTCGGTAACCGTCAAGCTGGACAAGACCAAGCCGACCATCACCGGTGCCGTCACCAGCGGCACCAAGGGTGACAACGGCTGGTACGTCGGCCCCGTCACGGTGACGTTCAGCTGCTCCGACAGCCTGTCGGGCGTGGCGACCTGCCCCGACCCGGTGGTGCTCTCCGCCAACGGCGAGAACAACACCGCCACCGGGACGGCGACGGACAAGGCGGGCAACACCGCGACCACGACCCTCGGTGGAGTCAAGATCGACCAGGAGAAGCCGACCCTGACCACGGGGGACGTCAACGTCCAGGGCGGCACCTACACCCTGGGCAGCGTCCCGACGGCCACCTGCACGGCCAGCGACAGCTTCTCCGGGCTGGCGTCCTGCACCGTCAAGGTCACCGGTGGCAACGCCAACGGGACCGGGACGTTCAGCTACACGGCGACCGCCACGGACAGGGCCGGCAACACCAGCCAGGTGAGCGGCACCTTCCAGGTCGTCTACAAGTTCGGCGGGTTCCTGCAGCCCATCAACGACACCGCGCACCAGGTCGGCACGTCGACCAGCATCTTCAAGTCGGGGAGCACGGTGCCGGCGAAGTTCCAGCTGGCGAAGGCGGACGGCACCCCCGTCCAGGCGACCACGGCCCCGGTCTGGCTGGCCCCGGTCAAGGGCAGCAGCACCGCGGCCCCGGTCGACGAGACGGTCTACACCGCCAGCGCCGACAGCGGCACGACGTACCGCTACGACACCACGGCCCAGCAGTACATCTACAACTGGAAGACGGGCACGGGTGGCAACTACTGGCGGATCGGGGTCAGGCTCGACGACGGGCAGACCTACTACGTCAACATCGGTCTGCGCTGAGGACCGCCTGAGGCCCGGGGCTCCGCGTCGTACGACGCGGGGCCCCGGCACCTCTTCCACCACCCGACCGCCCCCTCCCGCCCCCAGGAGGACCCCAGTGGCCCCCACCCGGGACACCCACAGGCCTGAGCCCTGCCCGGCATGGTGCTCGATCGGGCACCGCGCCGTCCGAGAGGCCGAGGTGCACCTCGGCGGTGCGCTGCTCGTACGACGCACCGTGCTGCGACTGTGCACCACGATCGACACCGCCGCCGGCACCGAGGACGGACCGTTCGTGCTCCTCGGAAGCTCGGAGTTCACCCTCCACGAGGCCGAGGCGCTGATCGCCGCGCTGAGCCAGCTCGTCGACCAGGGACGACAGTCACTCCCCGCGCAGCAGGCGTAGCGCGCTCTCGCGGTCCTTGACCCGCAGCTTCTTCAGCACCGCCGAGACGTGCACCCGCACCGTGGTGGGTGAGACGAAGAGCTCCCTGGCCACCTCATCGGTGGAGCGGCCCGCGGACAGCAGGTGCATGATCTCCCACTCGCGAGGGCTCAGGCGCGCAGCCGCGGGCGAGCGGCGCCCGAAGCGGCGCTTGGTGGGGCCGCGGAACTCGTCCATGACGCGGGTGAGCATGCGCGGGGACATCGCCCCGTCGCCGGCCAGGACGCCCCGCAGGGCGTCGGGGAGCTCTCGGGGGTCCATGTCCTTCAGCAGGTAGCCTGCGGCGCCCGCGCGCAAGGAGTCGAACAGGTCGTCCTCCTCCGCCGATTGGGTCAGCATCACCACCGGCGTCCCCGGCAACCGGCCGGCGATCTCGCGCGCTGCCCAGATGCCGTTGCCGGGCATGTGGATGTCGAGCAGGACGACGTCGGGCCGGTGCTCCTCGGCGAGCTCGACGGCTTCCTGGGCCGTGGCCGCCTCGGCACTCACCGTGCAGCCGCCCGACTCCAGCGCCTCCCGGATGCGGCCACGCATGCGGGCGTGGTCGTCGGCCAGGACCACCCGCAGCACGTCTGCGGAGGCACGCGCGACCACCTGGTCCGGCGTCTCCTCCTCCATGGCCACATCCTTCTTTGTCATCGCGTTCCTCGTTGGTCCGCCGCGCCCGCGGTCACCAGACCACGGTCACGGCCGTGCCCTGTCCGTCGGCCGAGGTGATCTCGAACGCTCCCGGCAAGGCCGCGGCGCGCTCCCTCATGCTGGTCAGGCCGTAGCCCGTGCTCACCGCAACCACCGCCGGCTCGATCCCACGGCCGTCGTCGCGCACAACGAGGCGGCGGCGTCCGGCGTCACGCTCCAGGCGGATGGTCACCGACCGCGCCGTGCCGTGTCGGATCGCGTTGGAGACGGCCTCGCGCGTGATCCGCACCAGGGCGTGGCGCTGGGCATGGCCGACCTCGATGGAGTCGTCGAGGTCGACGAGCACGCGGCCGCCGTACCGCTCCGCCACCTGCCGGGCCGCACGGTGGAGGACGAAGCCGAGGGGTTCCTCGGCGCTTCGACCAAGCGCGTCGACGGCGGCCCGGGCCTCGTCGATCGCCCGATCGCACGCCGAGAGCAGGTCCGCGCGCGCGTCCTCGTCGGGTACGGCGAGGACCGTGGTGCTGCGGATGTAGCCGAGCTCCTGCACCACCCCGTCGTGCAGCTCCCGGGCCAGCCGGCGGCGGTCCTCGAGGACCGCGGCCGTTGCCCAGCCGGTCCAGTACTCCCCGATCTCGCGGGCGGCGCCCACCAGCATCAGCGCGTATGCCGCCGAGCGCAGCAGGTCCCCGGTGTAGACCCAGTCGGTGTAGAGCGACGGGAAGAGGAAGTAGTTGACCCGGGCGAAGGCAGCCACGCCGCACGCCGGCGCCATCCACAGCAGCAGGACGTCGCGGCGTCGACTCGCCTGGGCGGCGAAGACCAGCGAGGCGGCGCCGAAGGCGACCGCGCCAGCGGCCTGCGCGGCGAGCAGCAGCGGGTGTCCGGTGACCACCGGCCGGCTCGCGGACGCCGGTGGGTCCAGGGGCAGGGCGAGGGGCAGGGAGTCGCGAACCCACCACAGCGCGACGAACGCCGCAGCGAGGACGAGCACCGGGGCCAGCTCGTGGAGCCGGGCGTTACGGGCGAGCCGACGGTCACGCCCCACGAGCGCCGAGGCGATGACCAGCGTGGAGGCAGTCACCCGGATCACGATCGCCCACCACACCTCGGTGGTACCGGGCGCACCGAGGTCGAGGACGGCGTCGAGGGCGCCCGGCAGCACGCTGGCGGCCGCGAGCAGGAGCAGCCCCTGGGCCAGAAGCAGGTCCTGCAGGCGCAGGCTGCGGCGGAACCGTCCCCAGAGCAGGAACGTCACGAGCAGGGCCACGCACGCGTCCACGGTGTCCAGGACGAGGTGGGCCGAGCGGCTGTGCACGCCGAAGACCAGGTGATGGGAGCCGGCGACGGCGGCGGTCGTGCCCATGCCCAGCAGCCACCCGGCCACGGTCGGCCCCACGGGGTCTCGTGACAGCAGGCAGCG
The DNA here is from genome assembly GCF_039531775.1 of Nocardioides koreensis. Taxonomy (NCBI): domain Bacteria; kingdom Bacillati; phylum Actinomycetota; class Actinomycetes; order Propionibacteriales; family Nocardioidaceae; genus Nocardioides; species Nocardioides koreensis. Next base: position 338,566 of record NZ_BAAAQR010000003.1, read on the forward strand.
ATTGTCCAGGCGCCGCGACCCCCCGCTGAGCATGCGTGCACAGTGCTCGGAGACCCGGACCCGCAAACGGGTGTCGAGGGCGCATACCCCAAATTGGGTAGGCGCGTCTCCCGGCGCGATGGTCACCCCCGTCACGCCGCGAGGCGTCGCTACGGCAGGTACATCCGCTTGACGACGGCGTCGAAGGCGCGGTCCGGGAGCAGCCGGCGGGCGCGCAGGATGGTGCCGGCGTTGCGGCCGACCGGGTAGCGGGCGCGCGGGTTGCCGGCGGTCGCGGCCTTGACGATCTTCCGCGCGACCACCGACGGCGGGCTCGACATCAGCCTGCTGGTGTCGGCGCGCCCGAGGACCTGCCGGACGTTGCCGGCCATCTCCTCGTAGGCGCCGCCCCTGCTGGTCTCGGTCAGGCTCTCGCGGGAGATCTCGTTCCACTCGGTGCGGATCGGGCCCGGCTCGACGAGGACCACGTCGATCCCGAACGGCGACAGCTCCACGCGCAGGCTGTCGCTGAAGCCCTCGACCGCGAACTTCGTGGCGTGGTACCAGGCGCCGAGCGGCTCGTAGAACTTCCCGCCGATCGAGGAGATGTTGATGATCCGGCCGCTGGCCTGCCGGCGCATGTGCGGGGTGACGAGCTGGGTGAGGCGCGCGAGCCCGAACACGTTGACCTCGAACTGGCGCCGGGCCTCCTCGATCGGCACGTCCTCGACCGCGCCGTAGGAGCCGTACCCGGCGTTGTTGACGAGTACGTCGAGCCGCCCGCGCTCGGCGATGATCCGGTCCACCCCTGCCACCATCGAGGCGTCGTCGGTGACGTCCATCGCGAACGTGGTCACGCCCTCACCCTCCAGCGCGGCCATCCGGTCCACGCGGCGCGCCACGGCGTACACCTCGAAGCCGGCCTTCCGCAGCCGCGACGCGGTCTGCTCCCCGATCCCGCTGGACCCTCCGGTCACGAGGGCGACGGGCGTGCTGCTGCGCTGGGACTCCGGGGGCTGGCTCTGCGGGGACTGGCTCGGCGGGGGCTGCGTCATGGGCGTCAGTGTGGCGGGTCCTCCACCAGGCCACCACCGACCGTCTCAGCAACGGCCCGCAGCCGCGCGCGGGTGATGTCGGCGACGGTCAGCAGGCCGGCGTTGCGGGCGTTGGAGCCCTCCCGCGTCGGCTCGGCGGAGTTGATGCTGAGGCAGCGCCGGGTGCCCTCGTCCTCGGCGTTCTGCAGCGCCACCGCGTGCCCCGTCGTACCGCTGCCGGCGAAGAAGTCCAGCACCAGCACGTCCCTGGGCATCGTCGCGAGGATCCGCCGGATCAGCCCGGTCGGCTTCGGGGACTCGAAGACGTGGCCGACGATCGACTTCAGCTCCGCAACGGCGGTGTCGGTCGAGCCGATCTCCTCGGCGAGCCAGATGGTGCGCAGCTTCTTGCGCCGGCCCGCGTGCAGCCAGTCCCTCTGGAACACGTCGACCCGCTCGCCGTTGCGCCCCTTTACGCGACGGCAGACCAGGTCGTCGGGGCGCCGGTCGATCAGCGGCCGGGACCACCGCCAGACCGCCGGGCGGCCGTCGCCGAAGACCGGCCCGATCTCCTCCGCACCCTCGAACGGGAGCGTCGCCACCCGCCCCGTCTCGGGGTCGCCCCAGACGGTGAAGTGCAGGGTGCGCGCGGTGGTCGGGTTGAACTTCTTGTTGGTGTTGCGCAGCGGCAGGTGCCGGTAGCGCCGGCCGTCGGGGGTCGTCAGCGGGAAGTCCCGCTCGTCCACGGTGTCGGGGCTGCTGGCGTCGAGCACGGTCAGCCGTGCGTCCTTGGCGTAGACGAGGAGGTACTCGTGGCTGGTCGCGAACCCCTTACCCAGCTGCCGCCCCTTGGCGTTGAGGTTGACCACCACCTGCGCCAGGAAGTTGGCCTCGCCGAACACCTCGTCCATCAGCAGCCGCAGGTAGGCGATCTCGTTGTCGTCGATGCTGACGAAGATGGCGCCCTCGTCCTTCAGCAGCGCCCGCGCCGCCTCCAGCCGCGGCCGCATCATCGCCACCCACGCCTGGTGCCGGGTGCTGCGGGCGTCGCCGTGCCGGAAGTCGTCGCGGTAGGCGAAGTCGTTGCCGGTGTTGTACGGCGGGTCGATGTAGACCAGGTCCACGGGCTCGCGCAGCCGACCCAGCACCTCGAGGTTGTCCCCCTCGATGAAGGTGTTCCAGGGGTGCCCGGACTGCTGCTCCACGTGCGGCACCCTAGTGCCGCTGGGCCTCCGCCCTGCGGAGGACGACTCCGATCTGGCGAATCCGCGGACACCGCGCTGCTGCGCCCGGAACCATGTGCGGGTGTTCCGTGGACTCTCGGAGCGGGCGGCCCGGCGGCGGGCGGCCCGGGAGATGCATCGCCGCCTGGCCGAGCTCGACCGGCTCGACCGCACGCACGGGCTGGGCACGATGCCCACGAGCTCCAACCGGCGACGCGCGCGCCGCGAGCACGGGGCGTTCTGGCCGTCGATGTTCGTCACGCTGGTGGTGCTGGTCGCCGTGCTGGCCCTGACCCCCGGGGTCTCGGCGTACCGCATCCGCGCCCTGGTCGGGCTGGGCGACCATCGCCTCCACGACGTGGTCTCCACGCATCACGGCCAGGGCCAGTTCCGGTTCACCAAGACCCAGCCCGGCAGCCAGGAACCGGTGAGCTACAACCCGTGCCGACCGATCCACTACGTCGTGAATCCGACGGGGCGCCTCCCGACTACTTGTCCATGATCGGGCAGGCGGTGACCGAGCTGGCCCGGGCCACCGGCTTCGAGTTCGAGTACGACGGCACGACCGAGGACCGGGACTTCGAGCACCGCGGCGGTCTCTCGGTCCGCAGCACCCCGGTCCTGATCGGGTGGGCGACCCCCGAGGAGGTGCCGGGGCTCGCCGGCGACATCGCGGGCCTGGGCGGCAGCGCGTACGTGGAGCGCACGCCGGACCATCGCACCTACGTCACCGGCATGGTCGTGCTCGACACCGAGGTCTTCGCTCGGCTGAGCTCCCAGCCCGGCGGCTTCGAGGCGCTCCGCGCAATCGTCATGCACGAGCTGGGGCATGTGGTCGGGCTCGCCCACGTCGGGGACCCCTCGGTGCTGATGTACGCCGACAACCTCGGGCGGACCTCGTTCGGACCGGGCGACCTCGAGGGCCTCGCCCGTCTCGGTGCCGTCGACTGTCTCTGATCCTGCGCTGCCCCTGGGCTGCCATCACTGTGGAGTCCTTGGCGCACGTGGTGCGCCAACCACTCCACGTTCTGAGCGCGCCGCCCCCCTCGGAGACAGCGGTGATCTCCAGCCACCCAGTGACCGCGAATCGCCGCTGTTAGTGGTAGCCGACGAGCACCGGCCTCGCGGTACGCACCTCGAGCCGCACCGGCGACCCCGGGATCGTCACCGTGCCGTCCACGTCACGCCAGGGCCCGCCGTTGACGCTGAACTGCGCGGAGTACGTCGTGTCCACCCGCGGGCTCACCCCGCCCTTGGACTGGTAGTCGTGGGTGATCTGCAGGTCCGGGTACGGCGCCCCGGCGCTCTCACTCGCCAGCGAGGCCCCGTCGCCGAACATCCACTGGTACCGGCTGGGCCAGATCTTGAGGTCCACCCGCTGCCCCAGCAGCCGCACCGTCCGGGTGAACGAGCCCTGCTCGGTGTAGAAGTTCGTGTCGAAGTTGACCAAGGTCTCCCCGCCGGGTGGTTGCACCACCAGCTCCGACGCGGGCAATGGCAGATCGCGAAATGCGCGACCTACTAGGTCGGGGGTAACAGACGGAATCGGCGCAGGGCCAAGTTGCGGCGGCTCATCGCAGAACTCTGCGGGGTTCGCACCAACTGCCAGCGCTGACCGGACGCAGACGGCGTCCCAATCCGAGTCTCGTGGAGGTTGCATCTCGGAAGTGACCTGCTCCGAATCCCCCTCTTCGTCACCCATGCAGTGATACTCAAAGTGAACTTGAATCATTCCGTTGACGACGCGGACCTCACGCACCCAATCGCAGCCTGCATTCGCCGGCCCCGCCACCAAGACGATCGAACCCGCCGCCAACGCCATCGCCATGAGTGCGACTCGGAGCCTCATGAGATGAACCCGATAAAACTGACTGCCCAGCGTCCTTCGTTCTGGACCACCTTGAAGACCATGATGTGTTTCTCTGCCTCGTAAGCAACTGGCTGACTACCAGCGCTGCGAACGGTCTTCCCGCCCGAGATGGTTATCGCCGTGTCGACGACAACTGGCTGCTTGGATCCTGAGCGTGCTTTGGCGCCCTCGATCTTCCAGCCCCGCGTGTCGAACCGTCCACCCTTCGCGTAAACGTCCTCGATGGGTTCGATGAAGTCATCGCAGGCCTTGCATGGGTGGGCGCTCAACTCACGCAGCGCATCAGTGTCACCGCCTTGAAGCGCGAAATTCTGAGCCTTGATCCACGCCCTCACGGTCGCGACCGGACCGAGTGCCTGCGGAGAAGATGACTCACTCACCGACGGCGCGGGCGACTCGTGGGGCGCAACCTGGGGCACGGGGTCGTCGGAGCACCCGCCGACGAGAAGAACAGGCAGGGCGAGCCCCAGAGCCACCGCCAACCGAGAGCGATTCACAGGCAGTTCCTTCCCGAGACCCGGCGCCCGAAACGGCGCCCACCGGCACGCTACTCAACGCTCAACGAGTCGAGAAGAGTCTCGTTCTGGGCTGTGGAGAACCTTTGCCCTGCATCCGCCGGCGGAACCTCCGGCTCACAACGCCGTGACCAAGGCAGCCGGCCGGAGTTGGACAGGCACCACTCTCACAGCGAGGTCCGCATGAAGATCGCCCTGGCGCTCGGCGCCGTGCTCACGGCCGCCGGCCTGTCCGCCCTCCCCACGCACACCGCCGCCCAGGCGGCCGGCGGAGTCAACAGCGGAGCCAACAGCGCCACCAGCAGCAGCGCCGCCAAGGTCGCAGAAAACGTGAAGGTCACCAACGACTGCCTGACCAGCGTGCCGGATCCGGGCAGCACCCAGCAGGTGAAGATCTGCTACACGATCTTCCGTCCGGCCACCGCGACGAAGCGTCACAAGGTGCCGTTCATCATGCACAGCCACGGCTGGGGCGGCTCCCGCACCACCGACCCGCAGGGCTTCCAGGAGTTCCTCGACGCCGGGTACGGCGTGCTCTCCTTCGACCAGCGCGGCTTCGGGGAGAGCGGCGGCCACGCCTACGTCGAGAACCCCGACGTCGAGGGCCACGACGTCCGCGGCCTGGTGAAGCTCATCAGCCACCTCGACTGGGTGAAGAAGGACGGCAGGGGCGACCCGCGGCTGGGCGCGATCGGCGGCAGCTACGGCGGCGGCTACCAGTTCCTCGGCGCCTTCGAGGAGCTGCGGCTCAAGGGCAAGCCGGTCTTCGACGCGCTCGCCCCCGAGATCACCTGGTACGACCTCAACCAGAGCCTCGCCCCCGAGGAGGTCGTCCGCACCGCCTGGGCCTCCGCGCTCTCCGCCGCCTCGACCGCGTCCGACGCGCTGCCGCCCAACGTGTACGCCGCGCTCGCCGAGGGCGCCGCGACCGGCATGTGGCCGGACGGCTCGGTCCCCGGCGAGGAGGACATGCCGGCCTTCTTCCGCAAGAACGGCCCCAAGTGGCACGTCGACCACGGCCGGCGGCTCGACATCCCGGTGCTGTTCGGCCAGGGCACCACCGACTCGCTCTTCCCCCTCCAGCAGGGGCTCGCGAACTGGAGGCACTCGATCACCCGGAAGGCGCGCCGGCACAGCATCTTCGTCGGCTACAACGGCGGCCACGTCCTGCCCGCGGTCGTGCCGCCGGGCATCGACGTCACCTCCGACCCGTGCAGCAAGCAGCTCGCGGGTGGCGACTTCCAGCGCCTCTCCCTCCGCTTCTTCGACGAGCAGCTCAAGGGCCGCGACACCGGCCTGCGCGGCTACGGCCGCTACCACCTGGCCACGCCGGACAGCACGTGCACGACCGTCCGCTCGGTCGACGCGGACACGACGTACGACGTCGGCACGGTCGCCACCACCGAGACCGGGGGCGTCCCGCTCTCCTACGAGGTCGCGCAGGGGCCGATCCGGGTCGCCGGGACGCCGTACCTCACCGGCACGCTGACCGCGCTCGGCGCCAACAACCGGGCGTTCTACGGTCTCGCGGTCGGTACGTCGCCCGCCGACGCCCACCTGGTCCAGAACAACGTGCTGCCGCTCAACGAGCTCGCCCCGGTCACCGGCGAGGGGCGCCGGATCGCGCTGCCGTCGGTGGCCGTCGACGTGCCCGCGGGCCAGTCGCTGTTCGTGCTGGCCAGCCCGGTGAGCGACACGTTCGTGGGCATGGGCAGCCGTACGCCGGGCGCGGTCGTGCTCGACAACACGGTGGTCCACCTCCCCGTTGTGGGGCCCTGATCTGCTTAACCTGTCGGGCGTGTCCGCTCGAATCTCGGTAACCGCGGCCCTGGTGGCGTGTGCCCTCGCCGGCACCGCGCCCGCCCTCGCCGGCGCTCCCACGACCAGCTCGCCCACGACCAGCGCACCCACGTCCGGCTCCGGCACGCAGGACCCACGGGTGTCGCAGAAGGTCAACGCCCGCCAGCACGACCCCGTGCACAGCAGCGACGGGGAGCCCGGCGAGGTGGCGGCGCCGTACCCGTCGTTCATGCGGCAGGCCACGACCAGCCGGATCATCCGGCGCCAGGTGGCCCCGGGGGTGCAGTTCACGCGGTGGGACCAGCACGACGCGCGCGGCCCGATCCGGGCCTACCTGCTGGCGATCGACCCGACCCGGCCCGGGGTGAAGATCGACCTCGCGACCCAGAGGCGGGTCAGCGACACGGCGCCGGTCCGCGAGCTCATCGGCCACGACTCGGCGGTCGCCGGCGTCAACGGCGACTTCTACGACATCGGCGACACCGGCGCCCCCCTCGGTGTCGGGCGGGACCGGCAGCGCGGGCTGCTCAACGGTCGCCAGGTCGGCTGGAACTCCGCGTTCTACCTGGACTCGCACGGCACGCCCGAGATGGACGACCTGGTCCTGCGGGCCCGGGTTGCCGAGCACCCGGGGCTGCCGATCACCAACCTCAACTCGCCGTTCGTCAAGCCGGGCGGGATCGGGATCTACAACTCGAGCTGGGGGCGTACGGCGGGCTACCGGGTCACCGACGGCCAGCGCAAGCACGTGCGGGTGGTGACGGTGCGCGACGGCCGGGTGCGCAGCTCGGGCACCAGGCTCAAGTCGGACAAGGGCATCAACGGCACCCTGCTCATCGGCCGGGGCGACGGCGCGAACGCGCTGCGCGCACTCAAGGTGGGGTCGCGGGCCACCGTCGGCTACAGCCTGCCCGAGCGTCCGCAGGTGGCCATCACCGGCAGCCGGTACCTGGTCAAGGACGGGCTGATCAACGTCGTCGACGACCGCGAGATGCACCCGCGCACGGCGGTCGGCATCGACCACGACACCGGTGAGGTGCTGCTGCTCGTGGTCGACGGCCGACAGAAGTTCAGCCGCGGCTACACGATGGTCGAGATGGCGGACATGATGATCGACCTCGGCGCCGACGACGCCCTCAACCTCGACGGCGGCGGCTCCACGACGATGGTCGCGAGGAAGTCCGACGGCAGCACCGGCGTGGTCAACAGCCCCTCCGACGGGTTCCAGCGGTCGGTCGCCAACGCCCTCGAGGTGACCTACACCAAGCCCCGCTGAGCCGCGGGGCGCCGGGCGAGGAGCGCGTCAGACCGCGTCGGAGTCCACCGCCACCAGCGCGACGGTCGTGACCGCGACCAGGCACTCCTGGAGCGGGCTCTTCACCTTCATCGGCGTGATCACGACCGCCCCGTCCACGCGCTGGACCGTGACACCCGGCGGCACATCGCAGCCGACCGAGACGACCGCGCCGAGCACCGTCTGGTCGTCGGGCACGTCGGCCCTGCGGATCTCCGACTCGATCCGGTTCGCGACGGCGTCGGTCCGGAACTGTCGGGAGAACGCCGTGACCGCCGCACTGTCGTCGAGCACGGTCGCGCGCTCGCCGACCCGGCCGCCGGCGCCCGACTGGCTGACCAGGGCCACCTGGTCGAACTCGACGGCGCCCGACTCGGTCGACTCGGTCGACTCGGGGCTGGGGCTGCCCTGGTCGCTGACCGTCGAGTCGTCGGAGCCGCAGCCGGCGGTCAGGGCCGCCGTCAGGAGCGCGGTGAGGAGCAGGGGTCCGAGAGTTCGTCGCATGACCATGGGACGGTACCGGGCCGCCACCGGTTCCCGGCGCGGCCGGGACACCCTCGTGGCAGCATGCGGCCCGTGCCCCGATTCACCCGCGCCGAGCTCGAATCCTTCCGCGACACCGAGGTGCCCGACCTGCTCGGGCCCGACGTCCGGCTGCTCTTCGTCGGCATCAACCCCGGCCTGTGGACCGCCGCGACGCAGACCCACTTCGCCCACCCGGTCAACCGGTTCTACCCGGCGCTGCTGCGGGCCGGGATCCTCGAGCACCCGATCGACCCGTCGGCGGGGATGTCCGACGCGGACCGCGACCGGCTCCGGGCCCGCGGCATCGGGATCACGAACCTCGTGCACCGGGCCACCGCGCGCGCCGACGAGCTGAGCCGCGACGAGCTCCGCGAGGGCGGGCAACGCCTCGAGGAGCTGGTACGCCGCACCGCGCCGCGCGTCGTCGCGGTCGCCGGGATCACGGCGTACCGCCACGCCTTCGGCCACCCGAAGGCGACCCTGGGCCGCCAGCCCGAACCGTTCGCGGGCGCCGAGCTGTGGGTGGTGCCGAACCCCAGCGGGCTCAACGCCCACGAGACGGTGGAGACGCTCGCCGCGGCGTACGCCGAGCCGGCCCGCGCCGCCGGGGTGATCTGAGCCGGGGTGATCTGAGCCGGCGGTGGGCCGGGCTCACGTGCTGCCGAAGACCTGGTCCTTCCCGAGCACCGTGAGCCCCTCCTCGATCACGAACCCCCGGGCCAGGTCGGCCTCCGGGTCGACGCCGATCTTCGCGCCGGGCTCGACGACGACGTTCTTGTCGAGAATGGCGTTGCGGACCACCGCGCCGGCACCGACGTGCACGCCGTTCATGAGCACCGAGTCGGTGACCTCGGCCCCGGCGCCGACGAACGCGGCCGGCGAGAGCACCGACCGGGAGACCGAGCCGCCGCTGACCACCACCCCGGGCGAGAGCAGCGACTCCAGCGTCTGCGAGGCGTGCCCGTCCTCGCCGGGCGTGATCTTCACCGGGGGCTGCGGCCCGTAGGAGGTGTAGATCGGCCAGTCGAAGTTGTAGAGGTTGAACACCGGCAGCGGCGAGACCAGGTCCATGTGCGCGGCGTAGTAGGAGCCGATCGTCCCCACGTCACGCCAGTAGCCGCGGTCCCGCTCGGTCGCGCCGGGCACGTCGTTGTCCTTGAAGTCGTAGACGCCGGCCTGCTGGCGGCGCACGAACGCCGGCACGATGTCGCCGCCCATGTCGTGCTTGGACCCGGTCATCGTGGCGTCCCGGGTGACCGCCTCGACCAGCGCGTCGGCGTCGAAGACGTAGTTGCCCATCGAGGCCAGCACCTCCCCCGGGCTGTCCGGCAGGCCCACCGGGTCGGTCGGCTTCTCCAGGAACTCCCGGATCCGCGACGGGTCGTCGGGGTGCACGTCGATGACGCCGAACTGGTCGGCCAGCCCGATCGGCTGCCGGATCGCGGCCACCGTGCAGGGCGCGCCGCTCTCGACGTGCTGGTCGACCATCTGCGCGAAGTCCATCCGGTACACGTGGTCGGCGCCGACGACCACGATGATGTCCGGCTTCTCGTCGCGGACCAGGTTGAGGGACTGGAAGATCGCGTCCGCGCTGCCGAGGTACCAGTGCTTGCCCAGGCGCTGCTGCGCGGGCACCGGCGTCACGTAGTTGCCCAGCATCGTCGACATCCGCCAGGTCTGGGTGACGTGCCGGTCCAGGCTGTGCGACTTGTACTGCGTCAGCACGACCACCTGCAGGTAGCCGGAGTTCACCACGTTGGACAGCGCGAAGTCGATGAGCCGGTAGATGCCGCCGAACGGCACGGCGGGCTTGGCCCGGTCCGCGGTCAGCGGCATCAGCCGCTTCCCCTCCCCGCCGGCGAGGACGATGGCCAGAACCTTCTTGCGATGCTTGGCGGTCATGCGCAGACGCTATCCCTGTCGGGGCCCCCACCGGCAGGGGTAGTTTCGCCGCATGCGTGTCGACGTCCTCAGCAAGGAGTACCCCCCGGAGATCTACGGCGGGGCGGGGGTGCACGTCGCCGAGCTGGTCCGGGCCCTGCGGAGGCGGTCCGACCTCGAGACCCGGGTGCACGCCTTCGGCGCGCCGCGCGACGAGGCGCTGACCGCGTCGTACGCCGACCACGCCGAGCTGGCGAACGCCAACGGCGCCCTGAGGACGCTGGGCGTGGACCTCTCGATCGCCGACGGCTGCGCCGGCACCGACCTGGTGCACTCGCACACCTGGTACGCCAACTTCGCCGGCCACCTCTCCTCGCTGCTGTACGGCGTGCCGCACGTCATCAGCGCCCACTCGCTGGAGCCGCTGCGGCCGTGGAAGGCCGAGCAGCTCGGCGGCGGCTACGCCGTCTCGTCGTGGGTGGAGAAGACTTCGTACGAGGCGGCCGCCGCCGTGATCGCGGTGTCCGCGGCGATGCGCGACGACGTGCTCGCGTCGTACCCCGCGATCGACCCGGCCCGCGTCCACGTCGTGCACAACGGCATCGACACCGAGGACTGGGCGCCCACGGTCGACCCCGACCGGGTCCGCGCCCTGGGCGTCGACCCGGACCGCCCGTCGGTGGTGTTCGTCGGCCGGATCACCCGCCAGAAGGGGCTGCCGCTCTTCCTGCGCGCGGTCGCGCAGCTGCCGCCCGAGGTGCAGATCGTGCTGTGCGCCGGCGCGCCGGACACCCCCGAGATCGAGGCCGAGGTCGTAGGCCTGGTCGACGGGCTGGCGAAGACCCGCGACGGGGTGGTGTGGATCGCGGAGATGCTGCCGCGCCGCGATGTGATCGCGCTGCTCAGCGCCGCGACGGCGTTCGCGTGCCCGTCGATCTACGAACCGCTCGGCATCGTGAACCTCGAGGCGATGGCCTGCGAGACCGCGGTCGTGGCCACCGCCACCGGCGGCATCCCGGAGGTCGTCGTCGACGGGGAGACCGGCCGGCTGGTGCCGATCGCGCAGGCCGGCGACGGCACCGGCACCCCGCTCGACCCCGAGCAGTACGTCGCCGACTTCGCGGCCGCGCTCAACGAGGTCGTCGGCGACCCGGAGCGCGCCGCCGCGATGGGCAAGGCCGGACGGCAGCGGGCGATCGACGCGTTCAGCTGGGGCGCGATCGCCGAGCGGACCGTGGAGGTCTACCGCTCCGTGCGCTGAGCCGGCGGGCGCCTGTGGACGACCGGTCGCGCCGAACGCGTCGCCGGGCGAGGCTGGCCGTCATGAACGACACACCGTACGCACCCGTCATCCGCAGCCAGGCCGACCTCGAGGACGTCTGGCGCCACCTCATGGGGCCGCTCGGCTTCGGCGGCCACAGCCTGTGGCTGATGTTCGTCCAGCCCGACGGCACACCGCTCCCGCACCTCTCCCAGGTCGAGGACTGCGTGCGTCCGCCGACCGCGGAGGAGCAGGTCAGCTTCGTGGCGCTGCTCAGGACGCTGCGCGGGGAGATGCGCAAGGGCGAGCGCATCGTGTTCCTGCGCTCGCGGCCGGGCCGCGGCGGCGCCGGGCCGGACGACCTGGCCTGGGCCCGCAGCCTGTACGCCGCGTGCCGGGCCGCCGACGTCGAGACCGACGTGGTGCACCTGGCCACCGACGAGGTGCTGGTGCCGCTGCCGATGGACGAGGTGCTGGCTCAGACCGCCTGAGCGGTCTCGGCGCCGCGCGGCAGCATCCGGACCGAAGGGGCCGCAGCGACGACGACCGACACGCCGACCCCGACGACCGTCATCGCGAGCAGCGTCGCGTGCAGACCGTACGCCGCGCTGGCCAGGCCGGCGAGCAGGTTGCCGAGCGGGATCACCCCCGCCGTGGACAGGTAGTCGTAGCTCGACACCCGGGACAGCGACCGCTCGGGGACGTGCTCGCCCAGCGAGGTCTCCCAGAGCGTGAAGGCGCCGGTCACGCAGACGCCGGCGAGCAGCTCGAGGCCGCCGATCCCCCAGGTGCCGAGGCCGCTGCCGATGAAGGCGGCCTGGCAGGACGCGCCGACCAGCATCAGGCTCGCCACCCGCAGCGCGAACCGGGGGCGCCAGCGCAGGAACAGCAGGTCGCCCAGCAGGCAGCCGATCCCGAAGCAGGCGCTGATCGTCGCCCAGGACCGGGCGCCGTCGAGCTCGCGGTCCATCAGCACCGGGCCGATCACGAAGATCGAGGGCAGCACCACCACGTGGTAGACGCTCATCCCGCTCAGGAACGCCACCACCCAGCGGCGGCTGCGCACCTCACTCCAGCCCTCCCGCAGGCTGGTCCAGAAGTGGCCGGTGGTCGCGGCGAGGTCCTCCTCGTGCATGCCACGCTGCACCACCCGCGGGCGCAGCGGCAGCAGCAGCGCCACCGACACCACGAACGTCGCGGCGTCGAAGAGCAGCGCGCCGCCCGGCCCGCCGGCGTACGCGATCAGCACGCCGGCCACGACCGGCCCGAGGACGTTGGCGAGCGAGAACGACAGGCCCCGCAGGGCGTTCGCCGGCTGGAGGTTGACCGGGCTCACCGTCGAGGGCAGCAGCCCGGTGAAGGCCGGGGCGAAGAAGGCGTCGGCGGCGCCGTACGCCGCGGCGATCGCGACCAGGGACGGGACCGACGCTCCGCCACCGAGCAGCAGCGCCGCGGCCACCAGCTGGCAGGCCATCCGGACCAGGTCGGAGGCGACCAGGATCCGCTTGCGGTCCAGGCGGTCGGCCCAGACCCCCGCGGGCAGCGCGAGCACGACGAACGGGACGAACTGCGCGGCGGAGACCAGCGCCACGTCCGCGACCCCGCCGCCGGTGGCCAGCACCGCGAACGGCAGCGCCACGCTGGTGACCCGGTCCCCCAGGATCGAGAGCACCTGGCTGCCGAACAGCAGCCGGTACTGCGGCTCGTCGCGCAGCACCGCGGGCACGCGGACTCGTCCCTGGGTCAGCACCGGCACAGGATGGCAGCGACCGGTCCCCGGCAGCGAACGGATTCCGCTCGCCGCCGGGGCCCGGTCGCCTGCGTCGGGTGGGTCAGACCACGATGCTGAGCAGCAGCACGAACACCAGGCCGCTGACCGAGAGCACGGTCTCCATGAGCGACCACGACTTGATCGTCTGCATGACGTCCATGCCGAAGTACTCCTTGACCAGCCAGAAGCCGGCGTCGTTGACGTGGGAGAAGAACACCGAGCCGGCGCCGACCGCGAGCACCACCAGCGAGGTGTCGGTCGACGACATGCCCGCGACCAACGGGATGATCAGCGTCGAGGCCGTGATGGTGGCGATGGTGGCCGAGCCGGTCGCGAGGCGGATCAGCACCGCCAGGACCCAGGCCAGGAGCAGCACCGAGATGTTGGCGTCGCGGGCCCAGTCGCCGAGCACGGTGCCGACACCGGTGTCGACGAGGACCTGCTTGAAGCCGCCGCCGGCTGCCACGATCAGGATGATGCCGGCGATGGGCGGCAGCGACTCCACGAGCGTGGTCGAGATGCGGCCCCGGTCCATGCCGGAGGCGCGACCGAGGGTGAACATCGCGACGAACACCGCGATGAGCAGCGCGAAGAAGGGCTCACCGACGAGGTCGAACACACGCCGCAGCGGCGCTGTCGGGTCCTGGTCCCAGACCACGTCGACCAGCGCCTTGCCGAGCATCAGCGCGACCGGGAGCAGGACGCTGAACATCGTCAGGCCGAAGGAGGGGGCGCGGACCGCGGCGGCCGTGGCGGTGGCCGCGCCGGGGCCCTCGCGGCGGCCGGCGTACTCAGGGGCGTCGTGGTCGTAGGTCGCGGGGGCCGGGATGTCGACCCAGCGGCCGGCGAGCCGGCCGAAGAGCGGACCGGAGACGATGATGGTCGGGACCGCCACGAGGATGCCGAGCGCCAGGGTGAGGCCGAGGTTGGCACCCAGGTAGCCGATGGCGGTGACGGGGCCGGGGTGCGGCGGCACGAAGCCGTGCATGGCCGAGAGGCCCGCCAGCGCCGGGATGCCGACGGTGATGAGCGAGACCTGGGCACGGCGGGAGACCAGGTAGATGACCGGCATCAGCATGACCAGGCCGATCTCGAAGAACATCGGCAGCCCGATGATCGCGCCGACCAGGGCCATCGCCCAGGGAAGCGTCCGCGGGGACGCCTTCCCGACGATGGTGTCGACGATCTGGTCGGCCCCGCCGGAGTCGGCGAGCAGCTTGGCGAACATCGCACCGAGCGCGATCAGGGTGCCGACGCCCGCCGCCGTGCTGCCGAAGCCCGCCAGGAACGAGGGCAGGACGCCCAGCCCGTCGGCGTCCTTCAGGATGTTCTGGCCGGCCACGGCGCCCACCGTGATCGCCCCCATGGTCAGGGACAGGAAGGGGTGGACCTTGAAGACGGTGATCAGCACGACGATGAGCCCGATGCCGAGCAGGGCAGCCAGGATCAGCTGCCAACCGGGCGCCACGGGATCGACCAGCGGCGCCGCGGCCAGCGGCGGGAGTGCGGACAGGGCGGACATCAGTTCTCCTTCTGGGGGGTGGTACCGACTGCGTGCCGGTCGACGTACTGCTGGACGATCGCGTCGACGCCCTGGTCGACGTCGATCACGACACCACGCTCATCCGGCTCGAGCTGCTCGAGCGTCGCGAACTGCGAGGTCAGCAACGAGGCGGGCATGAAGTGGCCCGGGCGGCTGGCCTGGCGGCGCGCGATCACCTCGCGGCTGCCCTGCAGGTGCAGGAACTCGAGCGCGTCGACGTGGTGGCGGAGCTGGTCGCGGTACTTCCGCTTCAGCGCCGAGCAGCTCACCACGCCGCCCCCGGGGTGGGCGGCGAGCCACTGGCCGATCGTCTCGAGCCAGGGGCGGCGGTCGCCGTCGTCGAGGGCTTCACCGCGCGTCATCTTCGCGATGTTCGCCTCGGGGTGCAGGTCGTCGGCGTCGACGAACGGCACGCCGAGGCGCTGAGCCAGGGCGGCTCCGATCGTGGACTTTCCCGATCCGGAGACGCCCATCACGACGAGAAGCGGCGACTGGGGCATGCGGCGTACTCCCTCTTGGTAGTGGTAGCCGTCACATGGTGACCTCATTCATCATACTTTTGCAACCCTTTGGTTCAGATTTGCCTGTTCATTCGTACGTCGGGGTGTGGGTGACATGATGTTTGGGTGACGACGACGCCCGCTACCGGCCAGCACGCCAGCGTCCTGAGCGCCCTGGGCGGCCGGATCGCCTCCGGCCGGCTGGAGGTCGGCCAGGTGCTGACGCTGGACGGCATCTGCCACGAGTACGTCGTGTCGCGCAGCGTCGCGCGCGAGGCGATCCGGGTGCTGGAGTCGATGGGGCTGGTGGCGTCGCGGCGGCGCGTCGGCATCACGATCCAGCCCCGGCACCGGTGGAACGTCTTCGACCCCCGGGTGATCCGGTGGCGGCTCGACGAGGGCGACCGGACCGAGCAGCTGCTCTCGCTCTCGGAGCTGCGCCGTGGCATCGAGCCGGTCGCCGCCGCGCTGGCCGCCGAGCGGGCCGACGGCCACCAGTGCCGGATCCTCGCGGCCGCGGTCTCGGACATGGTCGTGCACGGTCGCGACGGCGACCTGGACGCCTACCTGCTGGCCGACACGATCTTCCACCGCACCCTGCTCGAGGCCAGCGGCAACGAGATGCTGCGGGCGCTCGACGGAGTCGTGGAGGAGGTGCTCAGCGGCCGCACCCACCACGGGATGATGCCCTCGCGCCCGAACCCCGAGGCGATCGCGCTGCACGACGAGGTGGCCCGCGCCGTCCGCCTCGGCGACAGCGCCACGGCCGAGAAGGCGATGCGCGCGATCATCGAGGAAGCCGCCACCGCGCTCCGCGACGAGCAGGACACCTGACCGGGGTTATCCACAGCCGCGCGATCGTCGGGTGAAGCCGCGGCGCGTTCAGGGCAGGCTCTGGTGCGGACGAGGAACCGCAGATCTCGGGGGCGCCCATGACCATCAACGTCAGCCACGACGACTTCGCCACGGCTGTCACCGACGTGAGCGCGGCCGCGAGCCGCCTCGGCGACCGCCGGGACCGCATCTGTCGCGAGGTGGGCACGCTGCTCGACGGCGGCTGGCGCGGCGCGGCCGCCGACTCCTTCGCCGAGGCCTGGGAGGAGTGGCGGCGCGCCACCCAGCACGTTCTCGACGGGCTGGTCGCGATGGGGACCCTGCTCGACGCGGCGCACCGGGACCTCTCGGACCGCGACGGGCAGGCCCACCTGCGGCTCGACGCGGTCGCCGCCCGGGTCGTGGAGAGGCTCGGTTGATGTCCGCGCCGTTCGCGGTCGACCTCGAGGAGCTGGCCCGGGTGGTCGGGGAGATGGCGACCTGCCAGGGGCAGCTGCTGGAGGTGGCCGACGAGATCTCCCGCCAGGTGCGTGCGCTGCACGACTCGTGGCAGGGCGAGGCGGCCGTCGCCCACGAGGTGGCGCAGCGCGCGTGGGACGCGGGCTTCGGGGACACGCGCGAGGCGCTGGCGGCGATGCGGACCGCCGCCGATGTCGCCCACCACCACTACGAGGCGGCCGCGCTCACCAACGTCGGGATGTGGGAGCAGCTGCGATGATGCTCGCGATCGACGGCGGCGGGTACGACACCGCGGCCGGCGCCTTCGTCAACGGCAACCAGCTGGCCGCGATCGGGTACGACCAGCTCACCCGGCAGCTGTCCGGGTACGCCGCCATGGCCGGCACCGACACCAGCTCGGCCGACTTCGCCGCGTCGTACGACGAGGCCGCGCAGCAGGCCGTGCACGCGCTGGCCGACCTGGCAGCGTCGTTCGCCAACGTCGGGCGGGTCACCCGGGCGGCCGTGACCAACCACCGTGTCGCCGAGGCCCGCTCGGTGATCGGGGGTGCCCCGATCTACGACGGCGGCGTGCTGCCGGCCGGCGACTTCGTGGAGGTGCTGCCCAGCACTCCGCCGTCCTCGCTGGGCGGCGACACCCCGGCGCTGCCCGGCAAGGTGAGCTGGATCCTCGACCACGTCCAGGGCGCCGTCATCCCCGACGCCGACGTCGACCGGCTGCGCGCCGCCGAGCGGACCTGGCGGGCGGCCGCGGGGTCGCTCGACGACCTGGTGACCTGCTGCGACAGCGCGGTGCGCGGCTTCTGGGGCGAGCGCTCCCCCGAGATCCCGCTCGCGATCGAGGCCGCCCGGGAGCTGGAGGCCACGGTCCGCGACGTCGCGGCCCAGTACGTCGCGCTCGCGGCGGCCTGCCAGCAGTACGCCGACCACGTCGAGGCGGCCCGCGCGCAGGTCATCGAGCTCGCCGAGTGGCTGCTCGAGCAGTTCGTCGAGGGCGTCCTCATCAGCGCCGCGATCGGCGCCCTCACCGGCGGCGCCGGCGCCGGCGCCGGCATGGCCGCCGTCCTCGCCCGCCTCGCCGCCGAGTCCCCCCGCTTCGCCCGGATCATCGAAACACTGCGCTCCCTCGCCGCAGCCCTCTCCGCCAGCCTCCGCAGCACCCGCGACGCCGTGGCCGCTTCGAGGGTGCGGCTGGTGAAGTTCACCAGGGCTCGCGTGGCGCTGCGGGATGAGCGGGGTGTCATCCAGCTGAGCGGAAAGGGCCGAGGTAAGGGATGGCTGGAGACGCACGAGCATTCCGGCAGCCACACGATCCAAGAACACGTGAGCAGGACCCACGAGCAGTTGCTGACTCGATTGCGAGACAACCCAAAGATGGAGTACGCCTCCACGTTCGTGGATGAGACTGCCGCCGAGGCAGCCCTTTCCCGGCTTCTCGCCGGCAATTCTCACCGCATCAGCACGTGGCTGGATGGCACGCGACCACGATCCGTCCTTGAGGGACCCCTCGGACCTGGGATGGGTCATTGCATGGACCAGGCCGGACATGTCATCGAGGCTAAGAGTGTCCGGATGGTGCTTGTCCGAGATGCGTCGATGCCCGAGGGTTATCGGATCCTCACGTCGTACCCGCTACCTCACCCGGTCTGAGATGGAGAAAGAAGTGACCACGACCCCGGCGCTCTGGGAATTCTTGGGCGGATACCTGCACCAGGACTGGGCCCTTGAATTCACCAACGAGTGGCAGGCACTTGACCAGTTCATCTCCGACGCGCCTGAGCTCGCCTCGAGCATGACGGACGAGATCAACCGCGTGCTCTCGGAGCACAAGAGTGAAGATGATCTGCACGCATACCTCGCTCAGCTAGGGGCCAACTTCCGCCCGTTGGACGAGGCCGGCTACCGAGGCTGGCTGAGCGAGATCGCCCGCCGGGTCGAAGCGGGCAGGTCCTGAGCGCAGCGCCTCGAGATCGTGGAGTGCTTGGCGCACCCGATGCGCCAAGCACTCCACGTTCCGGACGGCGACCGGTGGACAGCGACAGCCCGCAGCCACCCGACTCGTGTGCCTGAGCACGCGCCGTGGCGCGCACTCAGGCACACGACCCGAAGGAGTGAGCGGTCAGAGCGCCGCGCGCAGGTACTGCTTGGGCCAGTCGGCCTCGACGCCGAGGTCGTGGGCGGCGCGGAGGGCCCAGTGGGGGTCGCGGAGCAGCGCGCGGGCTAGGAGGACGACGTCGGCGGAGCCGTCGGCGACGATCTCCTCGGCCTGCTTGGGCTCGGTGATGAGGCCGACGGCACCGGTCGGGATGCCGGCCTCGGCGCGGATCCGGCGGGCGAAGGGGACCTGGTAGCCCGGCTCGACGGGGATGTCGACGAGGGCGTTGCCGCCGCTCGAGGCGTCGACCAGGTCGACGCCGGCGTCGGCGAGCAGCCGGCCGAGCCGCACGGAGTCGTCGGCCTTCCAGCCGTCCTCGTGCCAGTCCGTCGCGGAGATCCGTACGACGACCGGCACGCTCGACGGCACCCGCCCACGCACCTCCGCGACGACCTCGAGCAGCAGGCGGACCCGGTTCTCGAAGGATCCGCCGTACTCGTCGTCGCGCCGGTTCGACAGCGGGGAGAGGAACTCGTGGAGCAGGTAGCCGTGCGCCGCGTGGATCTCGAGCACGTCGAAGCCGGCGTCCAGCGACCGGGCAGCGGCGTCACCGAACGCACGCACGACCCGCGCGATCCCGTCCGCGTCCAGCGCCCGGGGCGAGCGCAGTCCGGGGAACGCGACGGCCGACGGGGCGACCGGCTCCCAGCCACCGTCCTCGTCGGACACGAACCCACGTCCCTCCCAGGGCGCCTTCGACGACGCCTTGCGGCCGGCGTGCGCGAGCTGGATGCCGGCGGTGGCGCCCTGGCCGTGGATGAACGAGACGATCCGCGCCCAGGCCTGCTGCTGCTCGTCGTTCCAGATCCCCGTGTCGGCCGGGGAGATCCGCCCCTCCGGCACCACCGCGGTCGCCTCGGTGAACACCAGCCCGACTCCCCCGCGCGCGAACGAGCCGAGGTGCACCAGGTGCCAGTCGTTCGGGACGCCGTCGGTCGCGGAGTACTCGCACATCGGCGAGACCCAGACCCTGTTGCGGACGGTGACCTCGCGCAGGGTGATCGGGCTGAACAGCTGGCTCACGGGTGGACGCTCCTCCACGGTTCGATGGCATGGATCGACACGGTTCAACGACGTTTCAGCCACCCCAACAGCCCCGGAGGGCACGATGTTCCGACGCCGTCAGGCGCAGCGCACGCAGGTCCGCGCGGTCGGCCGGGCCCCCAGCCTCTCTGCGGGGATCGGCACCCCGCACACCTCGCAGACGCCGTAGCTGCCGGCCGCCAGCCGTTCGTACGCCGCGTCGATCTCGACCAGGTGCGCCTCGGCCTGCCGGATCAGCGCGTCCACCTGCGAGCGCTCGAACGCGATCGTCGCGCCCTCGGGGTCGTGCTCGTCGTCGGCGTTGGAGTCCCGGGACGCGTCGACCACCCCGAGGAAGTCGCGACGCAACCGCACCAGCCGGTCCGTGGTGCGGTCCCGCTCCTCCGCGAGCAGCGCGGCGGGGTCGCTCACCGGTTGCGACGCCAGATCGAGGCGTTCAGCGCGGTCGCGAACCCCGTCCACACGACGTACGGCGTCAGCGCGGCCGCCGCCACCCGGTCCCGCCGGGCGGCCTCCCGCAGCAGCACCAGGTTCAGGCCGTTGAGCAGCGCGATCGTGGCCAGCCCGGCGCGCGGGGACTCCCGGTCGAAGAACGCCCAGCACCAGCCGGCGTTGGCCGCGAGGTCGGCCCCGGTCAGCGCCAGCATGGCGCCGCGCCCCTCCGGCACGGAGGCCGCCCGCCCGGTCCCCCACGCGATCAGCCCGTAGAGCGGCGTCCACACCAGCGGGAACGCGACCCCGGGCGGCTGCCAGGCCGGCTTGTCCAGCGACTGGTACCACGGGCTGTCCGGCTTGGTCCCGAGGCTGCCGAGGGCGGCCGCGGCCGCCGTCATCGCGGAGGTGAGGACGGGTGCGCGCATGGCCCCACTCTGGCTCACCCGGCAAGCCGAGGGCCGAGAGCTGCGGACTACTGGGCGGCCGGCCCGAAGGTCTGCGTCGGCGACTGCCCGGCGAGGTTGCCGCCCGCGGGCGGGACGGTCACGTAGTAGCGGAAGGGCCCGGTCAGGTCGGCGGGGACGGTGATCCGGTAGCCGCCGTCCGCGGCGGTCGGCGCCGTCCCGAGCCGCACCGGCCCCTTCGGACCGAGCTGCCACAGCGTCACCGGCACTCCTGCCCGGCCGGGGGCCACCTGGCCGGTCACGGCCGGCCCGCCGGGGTCGGCGACCGCGGTCACGACCGAGGCGACGTCGACGGTGAAGAGCGGCGAGACGCTGCCCTCCGCCGAGGACGAGCCGCCGAACCTCCACCGGTAGACCGTGTGGCTGCTCGGCTCCACGGTCGCGGTGGTGCCGCCGCCGGCGACCTGCAGCGCGGCGCCGTCGACCGGCTTGAACTCCTGCTCCCCGAACTCCTGCGCCTCCAGCACGAGCAGGCCCTGCGCGAGCGGGCCGACCATGTCGGTGGACACGGTGCCGTGCAGCGTCACCGCGTCACCCGCGGCGATCCGCGTCGCGGACCCGCTGATGCCGGTCGCGGTGGTGTAGCCCTCGAGGTCGTACGTCGTCACGTCGCCGGGGCTGCCGGTCCGCAGGGCGTCGATCTTGAACGGGTTGCCGTCGCACCCGAAGCCCAGCGCGTAGAAGCCGGCACCGTCGCCGCCGTGGGCGCCCATGAACTCGGCAACGGTGCTGGGGCCTCCCCCGGACTCCACGGGCTGGTGGGTGGAGAAGTCGTACTTGGTCCAGGTGTAGGTCAGCCCGGGCGCGTCGACCTGCTGCCAGCCGCCGGCGCCGACCGCGAGCGAGGCGCGACCGACCCAGAGCAGGGTCGTGCCGGCGTCCTCCGGGGACTGGTAGCCGGCGTACGCGACGCCGCTGGTGCCCTGCGGCGCGGTCACCGCGAGCCCGGCGACGGTGGTGGCCGCCATCGAGCCGACCCGGTGCTGCGAGCCCACGGCGGACCCGCCGCCGAGGTCGTACTTCAGGGCGCGGGTGCCGGCCGGGCCGTCCGGGCTGGGTGAGAGGTACGTCGTGACCGGCTCGCCCGAGGTGGCGTAGAGGCCGGTGCAGCCGACGATCGCGAGGCTGGTCGAGCTGCCGGCGGCGAACCCGAGGCCGCGCACGACGATCGTGGAGTCCGCGTGGGCTGCGGAGAACGGGAGCACGGCCGCCACGACCGCGCCCACCACGATGAAGAATCCCCGGCGCAACGACGCCTCCCGATGAGCTCCCGACTTTCCTGACCGACCCTACGTGCCGGTGGCGGGTTCTGTGTGCCCAATCTGGGGCATCGTCATCGGGCCGTCACCCACTGCTCACCCGCGAGCACCCGGGACACGGGATCGGAGGCCGGGGCGGCGGGCTCGACCCCGAGCAGGGTGGCGCTGGCGAAGCCGGCGGCCGCGCGCTCGAACGTCGCGCCGTGGCGCAGCATCGCGTGGCGGGCGCCGGGTACGGCGACGTACCCGACCTCGGCGGTGCGCGCGAGGCGGCGCGCCACCGTGGCCGACCGGCCGGGGTCGGCCACCCGGTCCTCGGTCCCGTGCACGACGAGCACCCGGCGGCCGGTCAGGTCCGCGGCGTCGGTCGGGTAGACCCACGGGTTCAGCGCCACCACGCTGCGGACCCCGTCCTGGTCACCGGCCAGCAGGGCGGCGCGGCCGCCGAGCGAGTGCCCGACCAGCGACGTGGGCAGCTCGCCGTGGAGCTCGCGCACGCGCCCCAGCGCCCAGGCCACGTCGTGCACCGGCGTGTGGGTGCTGTCCCAACCCCGGTGGGAGTTCAGCAGCCGGTAGACCGCCAGCCGGTCCCCGCCGCTCCGGCCGATCCGCCGCGCGACCGGGATCATCCGCAGCACCGACAGCTGGGTCGGGCTCACCTCCGGCCGCCCCGGCCGCTGCGCGCCGCCGTGCAGCACCAGCACGGCGCCCTCCGGACGGCGTGGGACCCGGGTGGCGAGGAGGCGTGGTGCGGCATGCATCCCACCAGTCTTGCCGAGCGGCACAACGTCCCACGCCCGCCGGGACCTTCTCCTCTGCGGTGCCGCAGGGGCGGGGATGACGCTGGCGGTAGGCCCGGTCAGCCACGTCCAGGTCATCGAAAGGAGAAGCCCACCATGTCCACTGTTGCGGTACGCGCCTCGAGCCGGCTGGCCGACATGCTCGACTGGCTCGAGTCCGGAACGGGTCTCGGCCTCGGGGAGGGCAGCCACTTCATCCGGGTCGAGAACTTCACCGAGGAGGGCCACGGCGTCATCCGCGCCGAGATCCCCGGCATCGACCCGAACAAGGACGTCGAGCTCGTCGTCCAGAACGACTACCTCACGATCAAGGGCGAGCGGCGCGAGGAGAAGCGCGACGCCCAGCACAGCGAGTTCCACTACGGCGCGTTCGCCCGCAGCGTCCGGCTGCCGCAGGGGACCGACCCCGAGGAAGTGACCGCGACCTACCGCGACGGCATCCTCGAGGTCCGCTTCCCGACGGCGACCGCGAGCCCGGAGCCGAAGTCGATCCCGGTCCAGCGCCCAGAGTGACCACTCACTGATCCAACAGAGCGCGCTTTGGGGAGGGACCATGAACGGATATCCGGTCCGGGTGGACGCGACGCTGGACAGCGACCTCAGCCGCTGGCTGTGGCTGGTCAAGTGGTTGCTGGCCATCCCGCACTACTTCGTGCTGGCGTTCCTGTGGGCCGCGTTCGTGGTGCTCAGCGTGGTGGCGTGGGTGGCGATCCTGGTCACGGGTCGCTACCCACGCGCCATCTTCGACTTCAACGTGGGCGTGCTGCGCTGGAGCTGGCGGGTCGCCTACTACACGTACGGCGGGCTGGGCACCGACCACTACCCGCCCTTCAGCCTCGAGGACCGGCCGGACTACCCGGCCCACCTCGAGATCGAGTACCCGGCCCACCTCTCCCGCGGCCTGGCGCTGGTGAAGTCGTGGCTGCTGGCCATCCCGCACTACCTGGTGATCGCGTTCTTCCTGGGGACCGGGCTGTACGTCGCGACCAGCGGCGACACTGACGCCTCCCGGGCGTGGAGCGGCGGCCTGATCAGCCTGCTGGTGTTCGTCGCCGCGGTCGTGCTGCTCTTCACCGGCGCCTACCCGCGCCCCATCTTCGACCTGGTCCTCGGCCTGAACCGCTGGGTGCTGCGGGTCGCGGCCTACGCCGGCCTGATGACCGACGACTACCCGCCGTTCCGCCTGGACATGGGCGGCACCGACCCGGGCACCGGCGTGCTGACGCTCAGCCAGCCCACAGCGGCTGCGGCAGCCCCGCCACCGGTCCCACAGACCACCGAGCCGACCACCGAGCCGACGACCCAGCCGGCCACTCCGCCGACCACCCAGACGGAGGCCGGGCCACCGCCCGGCGCTCCGCCACCCGGCCCACCCGCGCGGCCACCGTCCCGCTGGGGTGCGGGCCGGATCATCGCGGTGATCGTGGGCGCGGTGCTGGCGTTCACGTCGCTGGGCATGCTCGCGGCCGGCGGCCTGCTGCGCCTCGCCGACGACGGCATCCGGGACAGCCAGGGCTACCTGATGAGCTCGGACGTGGAGTTCACCTCGCCCGGCTACGCCGCGACCAGTCCCGACGTCGAGCTCCGCGGCGGCACACCCGCCGTCGACGTACCGGAGCGCTGGCTCGGCACGGTGAAGGTCGAGGCCGACGGACGCACCGACGCCGGTGTGTTCATCGGGATCGCCCGGACCAGCGACGTCGAGTCGTACCTCTCCGGGGTCGCCCGCTCGACCGTGCGGGACCCGCTCGGCAGCGACCAGAACCCCCGGACCGACTACACCGACGGCGGAGCGCCGAAGCAGGCGCCGCAGGACCAGGACATCTGGGTCGCCTCCGCCGACGGCCAGGGACAGCAGACCCTCACCTGGAAGGCGGACGAGGGCAACTGGACGCTGGTCGTGATGAACGACCAGGGCACCCGGCCGGTCGCCGCCGACGTCTCGGTGGGCGCCACCATCCCGATCCTGGACGACATCGCGGTCGGGCTGCTGATCGCCGGGCTGGTCGGCGTCGTGATCTCCGCGGCGGTGCTGATCGCCGCGCTCAGCCGGCCGCACTCCGGAACGTGAACAGCTGACCCGGCTCGATCGTGTACGCCAGGTCGGTCCGGCCCAGCACGTTGATCCGCACCGTCTGGGTGCTGCCGGTGGCGTTGTGCCCGAAGACCCCGATGCTGCGGTCGGGGTTGCGGAAGGCCGCGACGCTGAGCCCGGTGCTCGCGCTCGAGGCGACCACCCGGGCGTTCGGCGCGGCCGCCCGGGACAGTTGCGCGAGGGTGTAGAACTCCGGTTCGGGCTGAAGCGATCCGTCGCCGGCCACGGTGAGCAGCCCCCGGCAGTCCTTGCAGCCCCACCGCGAGCCGTCGTCGACCGGGCCGTGGTCCTCGTCGAGCGCGAGGTTCCACATCATCAGCCCCGACGAGCCGGCGCCCACGGCCCCGGCGACCAGGTTGCGGGCGTCCCACGCGAAAGTGCCGGACCAGCCGTCGGTGGTGCCGGTGCACTCGGTCACCAGCCTCGGGACGGCCAGGCCGGCCATCTGACCCGGGGTCCCGCCGTAGCAGTGGAAGGCCGCGGCGTCGAAGCCTCTGGGGGCCCCGGAGAGCACGTTGTCCACCCGCGACCGGTCCGACCAGTTGTGGTCGACCGCGAGCAGGTGCACCCTGTCCGACGCCAGGCGGGGACCGACCGCGTTCCCGAGCGCCGTCATCTGCTCGTCGGACATCGTCATCGACGCGTAGTCGCTGGAGTAGCCCGGCTCGTTGCCCAGCGTCATCGCCCACAGCGGTACGCCGTGGTGGGCCAGCCAGTGCGCCTGCGCCAGCAGCATCCGGCCGTACCCGGTGACCGCGTCCGTCGTGAGCGCCCCGCCGCGCAGCGATCCGTTGTCCTTCATCGACGCGGGCGCGGTCCACGGCGTCGCGACCGCACGCAGGTCGGGGCGGAACCCCTCGATCGCCTTGACCATCCGCACCGACCGGCGCTGCGGGTGGGGCGGGCCGGCCTGTGACCCGTCCCAGGACCAGGTCCACTGCGAGGGCGAGAAGTCGGTCGCCGAGAGGGGCAGCCGCACCAGGTTCAACCGGGCACCGTGCGCACGTGTCGGGCTGTACAGCAGCTTCTGCGCCCCCGGCCTGTTGCGCAGCAGCCGCTCGGAGGCATCGGTGAGCGTGGCGCCGGTTCCCCACCAGCGCTGTCGGCGGTCCTGGGGGTCGACGACGACCTGGGCGGTCGCCGGTCCCGGCCCGACCACCGGGTCGACCGTGGCCAGCCGCACCGAGGGATCGGTGGGCGAGGTGATCCACAGCCGGTCCGTGGAGGCGGCGACCGGTCGGGCTCCCGAGGTGGGCGCCCCGGCCTCCGGCGCCAGGACGGCGAGCCCGAGCAGCAGGGCCAGGGCCGCCACGGCGACGCCGGTGCGTCCGGCCGGGCCCGACAGGCGTCGGCGCAGGCCACGGCGGGGGGTGGCGTGGGGGTGAGGTTCAGACATCGAGGTTCCGGGGGCAGGTCCGAGTCGTGCTCCGGTCCCGTCCAGTGTCGCGAAGATCGGCGACGGGTCCAAAGTCCCGGCCGCTGTGGGGTGGCATGACCCAGATTGGGGATGCCGGCCGACCGCCGGAACCGGTTTGCTGGACGCATCGACCGGCACCCGTGACGTCGCTGCCGCGGGGACCGGTCGTCAAAGCCGAGGCACCCCGGCGATGAACCCGGCCACTGATCCAGCCCAGTGACCACGAAGGCCCGGCCCCCGCGAGGGAGCCGGGCCTTGGTGCGCGCCGCCCTAGGTGTTCTGTCCACGCAGGTTGGGCACGAGCTGGATGGGTGACTTGCCGCGGAGTGCGGTGTGGCCGCGGTGGTGATTGTAGGTGTGCAGCCAGGCGGGGTAGGCGGCTGCGCGTTCGGTTTCTGAGCG